>CBDUIJ010000162.1:0-12142 GCA_965367215.1 uncultured Granulosicoccus sp. | reverse complement strand
TGCTGGGTGAGTCCCGCATACTGGATGCCGTACTGCAGGCAGTGAACCAGGCGGGGGCTGGTGATGCGGTGGATCTGGCCATGTTCTACCTCAGCGAACGCTCCATCATCAAGGCACTGATTGCCGCCAGAGCGCGTGGTGCCAGCGTACGCGTACTGCTGGACGTCAACAATGATGCCTTTGGCCGGCAGAAGAATGGCGTGCCGAACAGGCCGGTAGCGGCCGAACTGGTAGCCGGTGATATCGATGTGCGGTGGTGCGCAACCTCAGGCGAGCAATGTCATGCCAAATGGCTGCATGTCTCGCAAGGCTCTGCGGCACATGTGTTCTTGCTGGGGTCGGCAAATTTCACCCGACGTAACCTGCAGGACCTGAACATGGAGACCAATGTGCAAGTCCGGACAGCATCCGATTCTGCGCTGGCCGCTGAAATGATCACTTTTTTCGACCGGCAGTGGAACAATCGGGGCGGACGTACGTATTCATTGGACTATGACGAATTTTCCAATGACAGCCTGTGGCTGAAACTGCAATACCGATTCATGGAGATGTCGGGTCTGAGCACTTTCTGATGATTGTTGACGTGAACCTGAACGATGCCTGATGTCCTGACACGTTTGATGACCTCTGGGCCTGTCAGGATCGGCGGACGGTGCACCGGTCGTCGCCTGTGTGCAGGTCTTCTCATGACAAGCCTGGTCATGGTTGCCTGCGACCGGGAGTCTGCACTCACCACCAAGAGTGATTGGGCGAATTCCCCGGATGGCACTACTGCGTTTTCCCTGATGGATTTGTCGGATCTCGCTGTTCGCAAGGCAGGTAGCCCGAGCATGGGTCCCATCGTTTTTCCGGATGATCTGGGGCCGCATCCTGCGTCCGATGCCGAGTCGTTCAGCCTGCGTGCAGTCTTGTCGGCAGACGATGGCGAACAGATCGGGGTACAGGTACAACTGGATCGCCTGGCTCTGGATCGCAGCACCTCTGGCGAGTCGGCCTGGGAGTATTCGGACGTCATGAGATCCAGTGTGCTGATCAATGACCCGGCCCTGCCCGGACCGGTTCAAGGCCAGCAGGTGCAACGCCGAGCGCTGGGCCTGGCGGACAGCACGACGACGGAAATCCGTGTCAATGCAACGCGTATTGGCCGGTACATGCTGGATAGCATCGAGGCCGGGCTTGGAGGCGGTGATGACTGTCGCGCCAGGTTTGACATCAGCACCATCCTCCCCGACATGCTCGAAGGGCGAGATCAGCGGGAAGCTGCGGCGGCCGACGATGCTGATGGCCAGTTGCTCGACAAGCGATCCGGGCAAGGTCTGGATATGCAGCTGGAGCTGCGCGATTGCCCGACAACTCTGGAGATAGGCGATTCACGGCAGTGGACAGCACGCGCCATACCCGTGGTTGCGACGTTCAACGAGCAGCATCGAGCCGACAACGAGGATACTGCGAAAGCGGTGGGGCCGAAGACATGGCAAGGTCGCGCCTGGCTGTCCAATGGCTGGGGCGCACTACCGGGTTCGGCTGGCGCCGTGGTGATCGATACGGTCGAGCTCTTTCTGGATCAGTCGGCCGAAACAGGTAGCCCCGAAAGCCTGTTGTCGATCACTCGTAGCAAGCGTCGGTCCGGGCGAGGTCCTGAAACGGTGCAGGGAACTCTGACCGAATTGCCGGCGGCAGCTCGAGCACTTGACTGGCAGTGGGTCGAGTCGGAACCTCGAGAATCGACACCTGACGCTCACTCACTGCCGGAGTTCATTCAGATCAACAGTGCCGATGAGTCCTTCCAGCTGCGACTGACGCCGTTACAGCCGCCATCCGTTCAGCGTGAATTCGATGGTGATCGCTGGCGCGGGGCGGTGACCGTCAGCGGCACGCACAAGGGAGTCGGGTTTGTGGATTACCAGCCATTGCAGGACAATGAGAGCATGCAGCAAGAGGTGGGCAGGTGAAGACAAGGGGGGCAGGCAATAAGCGATGTCGTCTGGCGTCCGGTTGCAGCGGCAAGTCAGCAGGGCGTATCAGCATGGGGCATGTCGTACTGCTGATGGGGCTGCTGCTGGGGGTGGCTGGCTGCAATCGTGACGATGAGCCGGTGTCGCCCGAGTCTGTGGCGGCCAGTCCTGCTGTCACGGAACAGGAGGCCGCGGCAACGACAGATCGTGATGGCGAGGGCCTCCAGGTCGCATCGCCCGTGCAGCTCGACCCGGACGCCAGTGTCGTGGTGAGCGAGCCTGTCGTGCCGTCCGAAGCTGCCGGAAAGTGGCCAGCGGCACGGTTTGCCACCAGTGGCCTGATTCCATCCGAGGCGCAGCGTCAGGGCGATGCGGCGGCCGGCCGGACAGCCTTGCTGGAGGCAGCCTATGTCAGCTGTGGGCTGCCCGAGCGGGTCTTCCGGCAGCTGCTCGATGGCGCAGAGCCTGTCCAGATCGAGGGTCGGACCGCTGCGGCGCAGGGTTTGCCCTACAACGTCAACGTCTTTCAGAACGATGACGGGGAAGGCATTGTCAGCAACAATTGTCTGACCTGTCACGCAACCCCCCTGTTCGGCGAGCTGGTGGTCGGGCTGGGCAATGAGTTTCTGGACTTCACCGGGGATGCTTCCGCTCTGGCAGAGCGAGCGGGGCTGCTGGTCAGGGGCCAGGCGGAAACCGCCATCTGGGAGCTCTATGCCGATCGAATCGCCGCCATTGCCCCGTATATCCGCCCCCATACCACGGGGGTCAATCCGGCCAACAACCTGACCGCTGCATTGATTGCCCACCGGCGTGCCGAAGACAACGCCTGGTCCGATGAGCCCTTGCTGGCCTTGCCGCCGGAAGATCCACCACCGGTCAGCGTGCCGCCCTGGTGGCGCATGCAGAAGAAGCCTGCCATGTTCAATATGGGAGAAGGTCGGGGGGACCATGCCAGACTCATGATGTCGGCCTCCATGTTGTGCACGGACACTATTGAGGAGTTGCAGGCAATCGATGCCTATGCACCGGATATACGTGCCTTCATTGCCAGCCTCGAGGCCCCGGCATGGCCATTCGAGATCGATACCGCACGCGCCGAAGAAGGTCAGCAGCTGTTCGAGCAGACCTGTTCGCGCTGCCATGGCACGTATGGGGAGGATCCTGTATACCCGGCTCGACTGGTGCCGCTGGAAACCATCGCTACGGATCCGGCACTGGTCGAGTTTGCCTATGGGCAGGGGGCTGCCTATGTCGACTGGTTCAACCGCTCCTATTACGGCATTCTGGCGACCGCGGCACCAGGCCATGGTTATGTGGCGCCTCCGCTGGACGGCATCTGGGCCAGCGCACCGTTTCTGCATAACGGCTCGGTTCCCAGTCTGCGTGCCGTGCTGGACAGTGGCAGCCGGCCATCGCTCTGGCGTCATACCGTCAGTGATGCATCGGATCCAGACAGCTATGATCAGCTGAACATGGGCTGGTCCTTCGAGATACCATCGGAGGACAAGGCGACGGCTGCCGTACCTCAGAGCATCTACGACACCCGTCTTCCCGGTTATGCGAACACGGGGCACGTTTTTGGAGACCATTTCAGTGAAGCGCAACGCCTGGCGGTACTGGAATATCTGAAAACGCTGTAAGCGCACACGATGCTGGAGCCTGATGTTCTCGACAGTTGGCCCTGTAGGGGGCTTCAATTGCATCGCAAACTGTGTTGGAGTGTCGCTGAATCTTTCATCAGGGCAGGTTGACTCTGCCTCTCAACAAGTCTGGAACAACAAGAACATGCTGAACACACCTTATCTCCTGTTTCTTGGGGATGCCCCTGATGCCCTGGCAGCAAAAGTTGCACAGGGTGTACGTGACTGGCGACCAGAGAACTGCGTTGGTCAGTACCGTCTGCCGGGCTGTCAGGCGGACATGGGCCTGCCTGACATGAGTATCGAAGATGCCGTCAAGGCAGGCGCGCGCACGCTGCTGGTGGGGGTGGCCAACCGGGGTGGTCGTATCGGCGAGAGCTGGAATGCCGCTTTCGAGCAGGCTCTGGCTGCCGGGATGGATATTGCCTCCGGTCTGCACACACTGCTCAGTGACAACCCCCTGTTGGTCGCATTGGCCGAAGAACATGGGCAGTCATTGTTCGATGTGCGGGTACCTCAGCAGGAATTCCCGATTGCCACCGGCAAGAAGCGCAGCGGCAAGCGCTGTCTGCCAATTGGTACGGATTGCTCCATCGGCAAGATGTATACAGCCATGGCGATGGAGAAGACCATGCGCGAGCGCGGCATGAAGGCCACATTCCGGGCGACCGGCCAGACCGGTATCCTGATCACCGGCGGTGGCATTCCGCTGGATGCTGTCGTGGCAGATTTCATGGCCGGCGCCGTAGAGTGGTTGACGCCCGACAATGATGCCGATCACTGGGATCTCATTGAAGGTCAGGGCAGCATTTTCCATGCATCCTATTCCGGTGTCACCATGGCACTGATTCACGGTGGTGCGCCGGATGCACTGGTGCTGTGTCACGAGCCGACGCGTACGCATATGCGCGGCTTGCCGGACTATGCACTACCGAGTCTTGAACTGTTGCGCGATACCGCCCTGGTATTGGCGCGATTCGTCAACCCGGACTGTCAGGTGACCGGCATCTCCGTGAACACGGCCGCTCTGGATGAAGATCAGGCCAGGAAGGTGCTGGGTGATATCGAGCAGCGTATGCAGCTGCCAACCGTTGATCCTTACCGTCATGGTGCCGATCGACTGGTGGATGCTCTGGTATGAGTGGTGTAGACACCCGAGCTGCAATGACGCTGGAGATCAGTCGTGATCGCTTTGCCACGGCCGGGACATTCACGATTTCCAGAGGGTCGCGCACCGAAGTCAATGTCGTCACCGTGAAGCTGATGTCCGACGGTTTTGTCGGTCTGGGCGAATGTGTGCCCTACGCCCGCTACGATGAATCGATGGACAGTGTCTGTGATCAGATCCGTGCTCTGGAAGCCGATCTGGCGGCAGGACTTGATCGTCAGGCTCTGCAAGGCGCCATGCCGGCAGGCGCTGCGCGTAATGCGCTGGACTGCGCGATGTGGGATCTGGAAGCAAAGCGCACCGGCAAGCCGGTCTGGCAACTGGCCGGACTGGAGAAGCCGACAAGCGTTGTGACGGCTTATACCTTGTCGCTGGATACGCCCGCCAATATGCTGGCCTCCGCGAGAAAGAATGCCTTCAGGCCCTTGTTGAAACTCAAACTGGGCGGTGAGGGCGATCTGGAAAGACTGCGGGCTGTTCGCGAAGGTGCGCCTGATTGCCGCCTGATTGTCGATGCCAATGAAGGCTGGTCGGCCTCCGACTACGACGAGCTGGCACCGCTGATGCTCGAGCTGGGCGTGGCTCTGGTGGAACAGCCTCTGCCAGCAGGATCCGACGAGCCTCTGGCCGAGCGCAGTCGCCCCTTGCCGGTGTGTGCCGACGAAGCCTGCCACGATCGAGCCAGCCTGGCATCGCTGGTCGGCAAATATGATGTCATCAATATCAAGCTGGACAAGACCGGCGGCCTGACCGAAGCCCTGTCGATGCGCGATGCGGCCCGCGAAGCAGGGTTCGGCATCATGGTCGGCTGCATGGTAGGCAGTTCTCTGGGTATGGCACCGGCACAGCTGGTGGCACAGGGCGTGGAATTCGTCGACCTGGACGGGCCTCTGCTGCTGGCAGAAGACCGGGAGTCGGCCATCCGCTACGAAGGCAGCGACATGCATCCGGCAGACGCCGCTCTTTGGGGCTGAGCGGGATGATGTTGTAGTATCTGAGCAGACAGCCTTGTCGGCACGGTGGCTGGGACCCTCAGCCACCGACCGACGGGGCTTTGCCCGCTCGCATTCGCGAACGCTCCACTGAGGACTGGCCGCATGTCTGAACGAATCATTGTCGTTGGTGGAGGCGCTGGCGGCCTGGAACTCGTGGTCAAGCTCGCCCGCAAGCTGAAGCGTGCGGAAGATGTGTCTGTGATGCTGATCGACATGAACGCATCCCATATCTGGAAGCCGTTGCTGCACGAAGTGGCCACCGGCTCGCTGGACAGTCATCATGATGAAACCAGCTATCGCATGTTGGCCAGAAAGCACAAGTTCGATTTTCTGCTGGGGCGGGTTGTGCAGGTGGATACCGGTGAGCAACAGGTCACTGTTGCAGCGGAATTCGATGACGATGGGGCGCAACTGGTGGCCGAGCGAACCATTGCCTATGATCAACTGGTTCTGAGTCCCGGCAGCCGCAGCAACGATTTTGGTACGAAAGGCGTTGCCGAGCATTGCATAACCCTGGATTCCAGAGCACAGGCCGAGCGCTTTCACCAGTTGTATCTCAAGCAGCTTCATCGGGTCAGTGGCTCCTCCGATACTGATGCGGAATTGTCGGTCGTGATCGTCGGCGGCGGTGCAACTGGCGTCGAACTGGCAGCGGATCTGCATAATGTTGCCGGTCGCCTGCAGGATTACGGATTCCGGAAGTTCTCCCAGGAGCGTCTCAAGGTCTCTGTCATCGAGGCAGGTGCCATGCTGCTCCCACAACTCCCGAAGCGTATCGGCCTGAGTATCCGGGATGAGCTGCAGTCCATCGGCGTATCGGTGCAGACTGACACCCGTATTGCCAGTGTCGAGAATGATGCGCTGATAACCAGTGAAGGTAATCGGATCGTGGCAGATATCAGTGTCTGGGCAGCCGGGATCAAGGCGCCAGCCTTTCTCGCAGACAGTGGTCTTGCCTGTGATGGTATCGGCAGGGTCAAGGTCAACGCCGATCTGAGCGTCGAAGGGCACAGCAATGTCTTTGGTCTGGGTGATTGCTGCAATTGCCCGACCCGGGAGGGCGGTACGGTACCACCCCGGGCGCAGTCGGCGCATCAGATGGCCTCGGTACTGGCAAACAACATTCTGGCCGCTCGTCGTGGCAAGCCGTTGAAGGAATTCGTCTACAAGGATTTTGGCAGCCTGATCAGCCTGAGTCGGTTTTCGACGATCGGCAATCTGATGGGCAATCTGGTGCGCGGTACCGTATTTGTCGAGGGCTGGTTGGCCCGTCTGTTCTATCTATCCTTGTACCGCATGCATCAGAACGCGGTCCATGGGCCGGTATCGACACTGCTGATCATGCTGGGAGATCGTATTCACCGGGCGACGCGTGCCGAGTTGAAGTTGCACTGATCTTTCCGGGCAGGGGATTGGCCGCTGGAGGTGGTGTTGACACACTGGCCAGTCGGCTGAAGCCGCAAGGGGGGAGCACTTGCATCGCTTCAGGAAACCGAGGAGCCGACTTGCCGGCCAGGCAAGTCAGCTCACAATCGGTCAGGTATTCACAGGACTAGGGTTTGGACGAATCGTCAGCCATTGCCGCCTTGCGGGCACGGTTGGCTTCAAGACGTGTTCCCACTTTCTTCTCCAGTGCACCGATGCCGGTAACCACTCGGTCGGCCGTCTGGCGAACCACTCCGTCCTTGGCAGTCACCTTCGAATAGGTTCGACCAATGACCGTATCTTCGCCACGAGCCGCGGCTGCGCGCTGTTCCTGAAACCTGGCGTTGGCCATTGCAGTGGTTTCCTGCACTTTGGACACGGCGCGTCCCAGAGGCGTCTGAATGATTTCGCCGGGAGCACTGGGGTCACCGGTGGGTGTGGCAGTCCGGGTCAGGGCGGTGAAGTTGGCCAGCAAGCCTTCATCACTGGCCACGGTCTCATCGTGGCTGTGGGCTTCGACCCAACGACGTTCGTTCAGGGCATTGAAAAACAGCCAGGCAGCAATGGCCAGAAGGCACAAGGTGGCAATCCACATCATCGAAACACTCCACTTGGTAAGGCTGATGAGATCAGCAATATCGGTTTATTCGGGCAGCAGGAACTCTTGATCAACGAAACAGAGCCTGCCTTGGTCTCAGGCATGGTACGCCACCGCAGGTGTCTGCTCAAGCGGGCGGGCGTAGCATGGTGTCGTCCCTTGCCTGCCAATGAGTCAGTGTTACAGTAGCGGCCGCGTCAGACAGGGGTTTAATGGCGCCGATCGAGCATTCGGCGCACCCTGTTTGCCTGTGATATTTTACTGAAGTTTACCAATGGGATTGATGATGAAAACCCTGCGTATTGCCACCCGTAACAGCCCGCTTGCCTTGTGGCAGGCCGAAGATGTCAAGGCGCGTGTCGAGGCGCTGGACACAGGCGTGCAGGTCGAGCTGATCCGAATGACGACTCGTGGAGACCAGTTACTGGACAGTCCATTGGCCAAGATCGGTGGCAAGGGGTTGTTTGTCAAGGAGCTGGAGACCGCAATGCTCGATGGCGGTGCAGACATCGCTGTGCATTCCATCAAGGATGTGCCGGCGGTTTTGCCTGAAGGTCTGCAGGTGGTGCATATTCTGGAGCGGGAAAACCCGCACGATGCCTTTGTCTCCAACCAGTTTCAATCAGCGGCGGAGTTGCCCGAGCGTGCCATCGTCGGCACCTGCAGTCTGCGTCGTCAGGCGCAGTTGCTGGCAAGGTACCCGCACCTGGAAGTCCACAATTTGCGGGGCAACGTCAATACACGCCTGGCAAAACTGGATAACGGGGAATACGATGCCATCATCCTGGCCTCGGCGGGTCTGATCAGACTTGGCATGGAGGAGCGTATTGCCACGGAAATCGACGTCGAGCAAAGCCTGCCAGCCGCCGGGCAGGGCATTGTCGGCATTGAATCCCGCATCGATGACCCTGACACCATTGAATTGCTGGACCGCCTGCATCATCAGGAAACCAGCTATCGCGTGCAGGCCGAACGGGCATTGAGCGCTCGTCTGGACGGTGGCTGCCAGGTGCCGATTGCCGCCTATTCCGTGCTGGAGGGCAATCAGTTGTGGTTGCGCGGTCTGGTTGCGTCCCCCGATGGCAAGACTGTCGTGACGGCTGATGCGCGGGCGCATTGCAACGAAGCCGTCGATCTGGGAGTGAAGGTTGCCGAGATGTTGCTGTACCGGGGGGCGAGCGACATTCTGCGCGATCTGGGACTGAAGCCGGCTTCACTGGAAGAGGTGGCCGCCAGTGCTGGCAAATATGTCCGGCGGAATCAGAAAACGTAACCTCTGATGTTTAAAGTCTGATCCCTTGCGGCCAATAAGGCCCAATATGGATCAAACTACCTCGCTGTCCTTGAACGAAACAGATGACTACCTGTCACCAGGTAGTCGCGTCAAGACGCGCATTCTGCTCATCGATGATGATGAAGCCTACTGCTTTCTGTGCAAACGCTACCTGCGTTCGGACGAGTCGTTTCAGCACACCGTCATCTCTGCCGGCACGACCAGCGAGGCGCTGGCTATCTGCGAGGTCGACACTTTCGACTGTATCGTGATCGATTACCGTCTGCCCGACATGATGGGAACCGAGGTCATCAAGCTGCTTCGGGAAAAGATGGGGCACACCATGCCACCGACCATCGTCTTCACGGCAGATGGTGGGGAGGAGGCCGCTATCGAAGCTGTTCGTTCCGGGGCCAACGATTTTCTGGCCAAGCGTAATGTCACACAGCAGTCGTTGTGCCGGGCTGTCAAGAACACGATCGAGAAAGGCATGCTGCGCAAGTCGTTGATGAGTCGTGTCAAGGAGCTCGAAGCGGCCAATCAGTTGTTGATCAAGCGCAATGACGAGATCAAGCGTTTCTATCATACGGTGTCGCACGAGGTGAAGACGCCATTGACGGCCATTCAGGAATTCGTGGCCATCGTGGCTGATGGCCTGGCAGGGCCAATCGAAGAAGAGCAGAAAACCATCCTGAACTATGCGCTGGAGAGCTGTGAGCAGATATCCACGCATTTCAATGATCTGCTGGAACTGTCACGCTTCGAAACCGGCAAGATGACCATCGATCTGAAGCCTTGCAGTATTCATGATGTCTTTGATCACTGTGTTGTTGCTGCCACACCGGCAGCCGTGGCGAAGGGAATCACGCTGACGGTGAATGACCAGACGCAATTGCCGCCGGTCATGATGCAATCCAACCGCATCATTCAGGTGCTGAGCAATCTGATCAACAATGCGGTCAAGTTCACGGGGCCCGGTGGCAGCGTGACGGTGGACAGTGAGCTCAGCGATGACAATCGCCAGTTGCGCCTGAGTGTTCGCGATACAGGTTGCGGTATTCCGGAGACGGATACCGGCAAGGTCTTCGATCGCCTCTATCAGGTCAACCCTGCCAACGATCAGCAGAACGGGCCGGGCATGGGACTGGGTCTGAGTATCGCCTCGGAAATCGTCGCCTTGCACGGTAGTGCCCTGGAAGTCGAAAGCGAGTTGGGTGTTGGCAGTGTGTTCTCCTTCTGCCTGAAGACCGCCCTTGGCGAGGATCAGCTGCAGGTCGCCTGACAGCTGTACAGGTTTTTTCCGCTCGACCGGAAAGTCGTCGACCCTCGGGTGGCTGCCCTGATGCCGGGGCTCTGAAAATCACACGTTTGACAATGGCACCAGTTGGCCATGCCATGTCGCGCCAACACACTTGAGGGTGTGTTGCAACGCCGTTTTCAGCCTGAAATTGAATTTGCCTATGATTAGTATCAAAATGCAATGACTGTCAACTGACTGGCATTACAGCTGGTACAATCACAGGTCAATTTGATCAGGAGTCTTACGTGCTAATCGGAGTTCCTACGGAAACGTACGCTGGCGAAAAGCGTGTCGCTATGACACCCGAGACCGCTGGTCACATCATGAAGCTCGGCCACACCTTGTGTGTGCAGAGCGGTGCCGGCCTGTCCGCCAATATTGCAGATGAGCTTTATACCGAAGCAGGGGTCGAAGTCCTGCCCGATGCAAAAGCGGTTTATGACAAGGCCGACCTGATAATGAAAGTCAGGGCCCCGGCTCAGGATTCCAGCAATGGTGATGAAGTCGCCCTGTTGCGTTCCGGCACTGCCCTGGTGAGTTTCATCTGGCCGGCGCAGAACGAAGAGCTGATGAAGGCTCTGGCGGCCCGTAATGTGACGGTGCTGGCCATGGACTCCGTACCTCGGATGTCGCGTGCGCAGAAGATGGATGCCCTGAGTTCGATGGCCAATATCGGTGGCTATCGTGCGGTGGTGGAAGCTGCCAACCAGTTCGGGCGCTTCTTTACCGGTCAGATCACGGCAGCCGGCAAGGTGCCACCCGCCAAGGTTCTGGTCATCGGTGCCGGTGTTGCCGGACTGGCTGCCATTGGTGCTGCTCGCGGCATGGGCGCTATCGTCAGGGCTTTCGACACACGTCCGGAAGCGGCCGAACAGGTCGAGAGCATGGGGGCTGAATTCCTCATGCTGGATTTCAAGGACGATGAGGACGGCGCTGGCGAAGGCGGCTATGCCAAGGTCATGAGCAAGGAATTCATCGACGCCGAAATGGCTCTGTTCCGTGAGCAGGCCAAGGATGTCGACATCATCATTACTACAGCTCTGATTCCGGGCAGACCGGCACCCGAGCTGATCATGACCGACATGGTCGAGTCCATGAAGCCAGGCAGTGTCATTGTCGATCTGGCTGCTGAGCAGGGCGGTAACTGCAAGCTCACACGAGCCAATGAAGTCATCAAGCACGGCGGGGTCACACTCATCGGTTATACCGATCTGCCCAGTCGCATGGCGGCACAGTCCAGTCAGCTCTATGGTACGAACCTGCGTCACCTGTTGACCGATCTGACGCCAGAGAAGGATGGCGTCATCAACGTCAACATGGAAGACGAGGTGATTCGTGGTGCTACCGTGATCAAGGACGGCGAGATTACCTGGCCACCACCACCACCGAAACTGTCTGCGGCTCCCAAGGTTGCACCCAAGCCGGTCGCGGTGCCCGAGGCCACCGAAGTCAAGACAGGTGGTGCCGGTGGCAGTCTCATCGCAGCGGCGGTTGCCGCGGTTGCATTGTTGCTGGTCGGTAGCGTGGCACCAGCAGACTTCATGAGCCACTTCACCGTTTTCGTTCTGGCCTGCTTTGTCGGGTATCAGGTTGTCTGGAGTGTCTCTCCGGCACTGCACACACCTTTGATGAGTGTGACCAATGCCATCAGCGGCATCATCGTTGTCGGTGCGCTGTTGCAGATCTCGTCCTCATCCGGAATGGTGGTCTTTCTGGCCGCTCTTGCCACCCTCATTGCCAGTATCAATATTGCCGGCGGATTCTTGGTAACTCAGCGCATGCTGA
>CBDUIJ010000161.1:0-12178 GCA_965367215.1 uncultured Granulosicoccus sp. | reverse complement strand
CACTTGCCAACCAGAGCGAAAACCGTCATGACCGACATCAAGGTAATATCCTTTTCCAATCCGCCCGCCTCCAGCTCCAGCCGCCGCCTGGCGGACCTGCCAGACAGAGTGGTTGATGGCGACCCGCACCACGAAACACAGATACAGTTTGAAAGCGAGGACAAGTCATTGCTGGCAGGCAGTTGGACCAGTACTCCCGGTAAATGGCATGCCTTTACCGAGAGGGACGAGTTCTGCTACATCATCTATGGCCACTGCCGCCTGATCAGCGAGTCCGGTGAGTCCAATACCTACAAGACCGGCGACGCCTTCCTCATTCCCAACGGCTTCAAAGGCTACTGGGAAGTGATCGAGGAAACACGCAAACACTTCGTCATCAGGCAGTACTAGTCAGTCTTCGTCAGAACGATAAGGCACGACAAGCGTCGGGATGGTTGCCCGGCGCAGCACGCGCTTGGCGGTTGACCCCAGAAAGGTCTGGGAGAAACCGTGGCTGTGTGCCCCGAGTACGATCAGGTCGCAACCGAGTTCTTTCGAGCGACGCAGAATGACTTCTGCCGGATGCCCCTCCACCACCTCGATCTTTTCGATCTGCTGCCTGATGTGCTGTGACTCTTCCGGCAAGGCAGACCAGAACCGTTCCTGTCGTTCTGCCAGTTCCTGTTCGATATTCTGCTGGCGTGTCTGCAATGCGGCTTCACGCGCCTTTTCATCCTGAATGAACAACCTCAGGGTGATGCGGGCATCCTCACTCATCGGTTCGGCAACATGCAGAATATGAATCAGGGCACCGGTAGCCTTGGCCAACCCGACCGCCTGATGCAGAGCGTAGGTCGAGTTGACAGACAGATCTGTCGTGAACAGCATTCTTGATACTGAAGAAATCATGTTGGATGTATCCCTTTAGGCAGATCAATAGCCGAAGTATCGTGGCAACCACAGCGATATCTGCGGGAAGAACGCGATAATGAAAATGGCGGCTGTATTGATCGCCGCGAATGGCAAGGCCTTGATGGAGATCTCCTCGATGGATATCTTGGAAATCCCTGAGGCGATGAACAGATTCTCACCCAACGGCGGTGTCTGGAATCCGATGCCCAGCGTACAGATCATGACGACACCAAAGTGTATGGGGTCGATGCCGACACTGTAGGCCACCGGCAACATGACGGGTACCAGAATCAGAATGGTTGCCAGTGTTTCCATGAACATGCCGACAAACAGCAGAAACACGATGATCAAGGTCCATATCACGTAGAGATTGTCGGTGAAGGACAGCATGCTCTCGGCAATGACCGCCGGAATCTGGTTTTCCACCAGCAGCCTGCCGAACACGGTTGCGGTGAACATGATCAGCAGTACGCGACCGGTCAGCCAGGTCGTGGTTTCCAATGCGGTGAACAACTTCTTCCAGCTCATCTCGCGGTAGATGAAGGTACCGACTATCAGGGTATAGAAGATTGCCACGATGGCAGCTTCTGTCGGCGTGAAGAATCCGGAGTAGATACCACCCAGAATGACCACAGGCGCCATCAGTGCCCAGAAGCCCCGATACAGCTCACACCAGATCTGGCGGGATGACCAGCCTTCGGTTGTACCCTTGTAGCCATGCTTCTTCGCCAGAAAGTAGTTCATCAGCAGCAAGCTGCCGGCGATCAGAAAGGCGGGAAGAAAACCGGCAATGAACAGCTTGGGAATCGACACGGTCTGGAATACACCGAACTTGTCGACGGCTTCCGGTGGTGGCGGCATGCCCAGAGCTGCAATACCGAAGATGATCATCGGGATGGACGGCGGGATGACAATGCCCAGACCACCGGAGGATGCCGTGATGGCGGATGCATAGCCCTTGCTGTAGCCACGATCGATCATGGCCGGGATCATCAGCATGCCCACCGCTGCCGTGGTGGCAGGACCGGACCCGGAGATGGCACCAAAGAACAGACAGGCAACCACGGCGGCTGCCGACATGCCACCGGTAAACGGACCCGCAAAGCTCTCGGCGACATTGATCAGTCGTCGGGACAGACCGGCCGCCTCCATCAAGGCACCGGCGAGGATGAACGCCGGCAGAGCCATCAGCGGGAACGAGCCTACCGAGGTAAAGGCGATCTGTACGAACTTGATCGGATTGTCGCCCAGATAGATGAACGAGATCAGCGTCGACACACCCAGTGCCACGGTAATCGGCGCGCCGATGAACAGCAGTGCCAGAAACGATCCGAACAGGACCAGAATGATTTCACTTTCCATTGCCAAGAATTCCTGATTGAGTCCGAATCAGCTTTCGCTGCGTTCAAGTTCTGATTTGACTTCGTCCAGATCGATGGCATCCGGATCGCGCATGTCCTGCTTGAGAATCAACTTCTTGTAGTTGACTTGCAGAACCCTGAATGTCATCAACGAGAACGCAATGGGCAGAACGATATACACCCAGCTCAGATGAAAGCCCATGGTCTGTGATGACTGGAACTTGTTCATCTTGTTGAAGATGAAATCGATGGACAGGTAGATGAATACAACGTTGAATGCAATCCAGAACAGATCTGCAAACGCCTCGATGTACTTGATGGCACCAGCGGGCAGAAACTTGAATTGAAACGTCACTCTGTTGTGTGCGGCCATCTTGGCCGCATAGCTGGCACCAAAGAACACGAACCAGACAAACATGTAGACAGTCAGCTCCTCGAGCCAGGAGAACGAGAAATTGAACAATGTTCTGACCACTACCTGCAGAAACAGCAAGCAGACAAAAGTGGCCAGCAGCGCGCGGCACAAATAGCTTTCTATATTGTCGACGAAGTTCCAGAATCTATCCATTACATTCTCTGTCTGGTTCGCAGTTGTATTGTTCTTGATAAGGTCGGACGAACGGTAGACAGGCTGCTGCCCGAATGGCAACAGCCCCTCATCCGCCAGCGCTGGTGAACACCGGCGCTAGCGTTCGTCGTCAGCTCGTTTTACTGAGCGACTGGGTCGCGGCCGATTTCAGCCAGCACGGCATTGAGCTTCTCGACACCACCGATGCTTTCATAGAACTTCGGCCATACCGCTTTGGTTGCCAGGTCGATGAATTCGGCTTCGTCATTTTCGGGCTCGTCGATCTGCATGCCCTTCTCCAGCAGAATGTCCCTGATTTCAGCTTCCTTTTCGCGCAGGAAACTGGCGGATGCCTGAGTCGCGGCTTCACCGGCCTTGAGAATGATGTCCTGATCTTCAGCAGAGAGTTCCTGGAAGATCTGTTCTGAAATCACCAGCGGCTCGATCGAGAAGATATAACGAATGTTGGTCACATACTTCTGCACTTCGTAGAACTTCATCGCATTGATGGTGGTGTAGGGATTGTCCTGACCATCAACAACCTTGGTTTGCAGACCGGCGAAGGTCTCGGACCAGGCCATGGGAGTCGGGCTGATACCCCAGGATTTATAGGTATCGATCATGATTTCATTCTTCGGTACACGAATGACCAGACCTTCCAGATCGGCTACCGACTTGACCGGCTTCTTGGAGTTGGTCAGACGACGAAAGCCTGTGTAGGTCCAGGCAATGATGCGCACGCCTGCGTCTTCAATGGTGTTTTCAGTCAGCTCGGCACCAATGGGGCCTTGGGTCAGCTTTTCCGCATCTTCCAGACTCAGAATGACATAGGGCAAGGTGAACACACCCACCGTTGGAGAGAATGGCGTGATGTTGTTGATGGCCAGCAAGGACATGTCCAGTGTGCCAATGGCGGCCTCGTTGACCGTATCCTGCTCTGACCCCAATTGACCGTTGAGAAACAGTGTAGCGGTATGCTTGCCACCGGACAGTTCTTCCAGAGCCGAGACAAATCCCAGACCGGTCGCTTCCTGGCTGCTGCCGCCGCTATCCCCTACGGCTATCTTGAAGTTCTTGGCGCTGGCAGGTGCCGCGAACAAGGTGGCTGTAAATGCCGCAACGGCAAGTTTTGAAAACAACTTCATGGCTGGTTCTCCAGAATGTGGGACGGGTTGATTTTCGATGTGATTCAGCTGCGCTGCACAAAGCAGTGGCGCGACCGTGGACCTTCCGGTGTCTGAATGACGACAGACCGGTAAACGACTCCGATACTGAAAGTGAGCGGCTGTGTCTGGAATGACTGAGATTCCACTTGCTCTCGATTAGTGAGCCCATTTGTATACGGTATTGAGGCTCAGGTCCACAAATCTTTGGCTGTGGCCTCAGACATGTTTCCAAGCTGGCCCAACGCAAGGCATGCAATGAGCCGACAAAGTGCAGCTCTGGCGCTCATTGCACTGAGCTGGTTCATCAATCGGTTCAGCGCGGGTATTGCCACAGGATTGATGAAACCATCTGGCACCAGTTTTTTCAGGGCTCGTAGTTTCTCTGGATCCACCGACGCGGTTTCAGTGGTACGTACGCAACGGTGCAACTCCCCCTAAGATCCACCGCCAAGAGACCTGCACCCTGTGTCTCGCACAACCTCAGGAAATCAGATACCGATGTCAAACGAACTCACCGCAGAAGATCTTGCCGCAACATTCGACGCATTCAACCGCCACGACATAGACGGCGTCATGAAGTGCTTCGCTGACGACTGTGTGTTCTACACCGTTGGCGGACCCGAAGTTTACGGTGCCAAGATCGAAGGCAAGGAAGCAATCGCCAAGGCCTTCAGCGCTGTCTGGGCCGGCATGAAAGACGCCAACTGGGATCACCACAGCCACTTCGTACACGGCAACCGCGCTGTCTCCGAATGGACCTTTTCCGGAACCAATGCTGATGGTTCACGAGTCGAGGCTCAGGGAGCAGATCTGTTCACCTTGCGCGATGGAAAGATCATCGTCAAACAGGCTCTGCGCAAAGACCGCCCTGTCCAACAATCCTGATTTTCCCTTTTCCGCAGGAAATCTACCGCCATGACTGAGTCACTACGTCGGAAACACTGGCCCAAATCCAGCTACGACCCTCGATACGATCCGCTCGTCGATTCCGGCCCCGGACACAACCGCGACTACGCCCCGACCTACTGGATCGGTACAGCCGGCGAGCCGCCGGAAGATGACGGCCCTGTATCCGGTGATATGGACGTCGACGTCGCCATTGTCGGCTCTGGCTACACAGGCCTTTCCTGCGCCATACATCTGGCAAAGGAATTCGGTATCAAGGCTACCGTGCTGGAAGCCAACACCGTCGCCTGGGGTTGCTCTACCCGTAATGGTGGTCAGGCGCAGATTTCCTCCGGTCGACTCAAACGCTCGCAGTGGATCGATCGCTGGGGTGTGGACGTTGCCAAGAAGATGCACGCCGAAGTCAGCGAAGGCTTCGAGTTGTTTCGTGACCTGATTGGCTGTGGCGAGTTCGATTGTGAACCACAGGATGGCGGACACTTCTATATTGCCCACAAACCGGGAGTCATTGCCAAGCTGGAGAAGGAATGCCAACTGCTCAACGACACCTTTGGTTATGGCTCGCGCATGATGTCGCGCGAAGAGCTGCACGAAAACCACGTCAAGGACCAGGAAGCGGCCGGTGCCATGTGGGAACCGGACGGCGTCTCCATTCACGCAGCCAAACTGGCCTTCGGTTATCAGAACATGGCCCGTAAACTGGGGGCAACCATCCATCCGGGTAGTCCTGTCATGGGCTGGAAAACCATCGACGGTGTGCACCATCTGTCGACACCCGGTGGCACTGTACGAGCACGCTCGGTGGCACTGGCAACAGCGGGCTACACACCGGCAGGTCTGAGCAACCGCACCAAGAACCGCCTGATGCCGATCCTGTCCAACTCGATCGTGACGCGGCCCCTGACCGATGAAGAAAAGAGCGAATGTGGCTTTCAGACATGCTCGCCACTGACCGATACACGAACGCTGCGTCATTACTACCGCTACCTGCCCGACGGTCGGGTACAGATCGGTAGTCGCAGCGCCGTTACCGGCAAGGATGCAGAAAACCCGAAACACCTGGCCGCATTGCGTCAGGGTCTGGCCAGAAAGTTTCCGGCACTGGACGGTATCGATCTGGATTATTCCTGGTGGGGCTGGGTGGATGTCAGCCACGACATGATGCCCAGGATTTTCCAGCCGGACCCGAAACAGACCATTTACTACGCCATGGGCTATGGCGGCAATGGCGTCATGTACTCCGCACAGGCCGGCCGTCGCATGGCGCAGCTTGTCGCGGGCAAGAATCACGGCCTTGATCTACCCATCTTCACTTCCCCCCTGCCCAGTCATGGAGTGCTGACGCCGTTCAGACGATTGGGCCAGCGGTTCATGTACGTTTACTACCACCTGCAAGACGAGAAACTCTGAGGACTCAACACCATGAAAATGACAACAGAAGAAGCCTTCATCAAGGTACTGCAGATGCATGGTATCGAACATGCATTCGGCATCATCGGCTCTGCCATGATGCCTATTTCCGACTTGTTCCCGGCTGCGGGCATCAAGTTCTGGGATTGCGCCCATGAGTGCAACGCCGGCATGAGTGCCGACGGCTATACCCGTGCCTCGGGCAAGATGTCCATGGCCATTGCACAGAACGGTCCGGGCATTACCAATTTCGTGACCCCCATAAAGACAGCTTATTGGAACCACACACCCATGCTGCTGGTGACGCCTCAGGCAGCCAACAAGACCATTGGTCAGGGTGGCTTTCAGGAAATCAAGCAGATGGCCCTGTTCGAGGACATGGTTGCCTATCAGGAAGAGGTTCGTGACCCGTCTCGTGTTGCCGAGGTTCTGAACCGCGTTATCGAGCAGGCCTGGCGTCTGTGTGGTCCGGCTCAGATCAATATCCCTCGTGACTACTGGACCCAGGTCATCGACATCGAACTGCCGCAGATCGTGCGTCTGGAACGTCCTCGCGGTGGTGCCGATGCCATTGCCGATGCGGCTAAACTGCTGTCAGAAGCCAAATTCCCCGTCATTCTCAATGGTGCCGGAGTTGTCATTGGTGGTGCCATCGATGCCTCACGTCAGCTGGCCGAGAAACTGGATGCGCCGGTTTGCTGCAACTACCAGCATAACGATGCTTTCCCGGGTTCCCACGAACTGTCTGTCGGTCCTCTGGGATACAACGGTTCCAAGGCTGCCATGGAACTGATTGCCAAGGCGGATGTGGTGCTGGCTCTGGGCACACGCCTGAACCCGTTCTCCACACTGCCCGGTTACGGTATCGACTACTGGCCGAAGGATGCCAAGCTCATCCAGGTTGATATCAATGCCGATCGCATCGGCCTGACCAAGCCGGTCACCGTTGCCATCCAGGGTGATGCCAAGTACGTGGCCACCGAGATTCTTGGTCAGCTGAGCAAGACAGCCGGTGATGCAGGACGCAGCGAACGCAAGTCCGACATCAAGCACACCAAGGATCGCTGGGCTCAGGAACTGGTCTCCATGGAACACGAGGAAGACAACGACGAGGGCATTACCTGGAACGAGCGTGCCCGCGCGCGTAACCCGGATCGCATGTCACCGCGTAATGCCTGGCTTGCCATTCGTGACTCACTGCCCGAAGACGTCATCATCTCCAGCGACATCGGTAACAACTGCGCCATTGGTAACGCCTACCCGACCTTCGAAAAAGGTCGCAAGTACCTGGCTCCTGGTCTGTTCGGTCCTTGTGGCTACGGTCTGCCAGCCATTCTGGGTGCCAAGATCGGTTGTCCCGATGTACCGGTTGTCGGTTTCGCCGGAGACGGTGCCTTCGGAATTTCCATGAACGAGATGACAGCCTGTGGTCGTAACGACTGGCCAGCCATCACCATGGTGATCTTCCGTAACTACCAATGGGGCGCCGAGAAGCGCAACACCACGCTCTGGTACAAGGACAACTTTGTCGGTACCGAACTGGATACCCAGGTCGATTACGCTAAAATCGCTGATGCCTGTGGTCTCAAGGGTGTCAAGGTGTTCAACACCGAAGACCTGTCTGCCGCACTGACAACAGCAGTGCAGGAGCAGATGAACGACAACGTCACCACGTTCATCGAGATCGTACTGAACCAGGAACTCGGCGAGCCCTTCCGTCGTGATGCCATGAAGGCCCCTGTGGCTGTCGCCGGTATCAATGCCGCCGACATGCGTCCGCAACAACCTTCCTGATGACGACAGAGTCAGGGGGCGTCTGCTCCCTGACTCTTACCCACTGACTGACCTCCCTGCCCTTCAACCGACACTCATGAAGAACCTCGACATGGAAATGCAAGCAGGGATTGCCTCCCGATTCGATGCAATAAGCGGCCGCCTCGGAGGCGTTGGCCAGGGATTCTGCGTTGCGGTCGTCATCGCCGTGACCGCGCAATTCCTGTCCGAGCACTACGGCGCTCCTGCCATGCTGATGGCCTTGCTGCTGGGCATCGCCTTTCACTTCCTTGCCGAGGAAGGTGTCTGCGTCAAAGGCGTCGAGTT
Source organism: uncultured Granulosicoccus sp. (assembly GCA_965367215.1). Classification (GTDB taxonomy): domain Bacteria; phylum Pseudomonadota; class Gammaproteobacteria; order Granulosicoccales; family Granulosicoccaceae; genus Granulosicoccus. Next base: position 3,776 of record CBDUIJ010000161.1, on the reverse strand, counting down.
CACTGCTCGTACGGTGCTGCGCTTCGGCGTGGCCCTGCTCGGCGTCAGAATCAGTATCGACCTGTTGATCGGCCTCGGCCCATCCATGATTTCACTCACTGTCGCCGGCGTCATTCTGACCATCCTGTTCGGCCTGGGTGGCGCTGCCGTACTGGGTCGTGGCTGGCGCCTGGGATTGCTCACGGGCGGGGCTGTCGCCATCTGCGGAGCATCGGCCGCCATGGCCATCGCCGCTGTGCTGCCCACCAATGAACATTCCGAACGCAATCTGCTGTTCACGGTACTGGGCGTCACCGTGTTGAGCACGATTGCCATGATTGCCTACCCCATCATCACGCAGGTACTGGAGCTGGATCATCTGGCCACCGGCGTGTTTCTCGGCGGCACCATTCATGATGTCGCACAGGTTGTCGGCGCCGGATTCTCGGTCTCGGAGCAAACCGGCGAAACCGCCACACTCGTCAAACTGATCCGCGTCAGCATGCTGGCCCCGGTCGTTCTGGTCTTCGCCCTGGTGATCCGCATGCGCGGTGAGTCAGAGTCGCTTGAAGGCAAGAAGCGTCCCCCGCTGGTGCCCGGATTCGTATTGGGATTTCTGCTGCTGGCCGGCATCAACTCCCTGAACCTGATTCCCGAAGTGGTAGGCAGCTTTCTGAACGATCTGTCTCGCTGGGCCCTGCTGACCGCGATTTCGGCCGTGGGCATGAAAACCTCCCTGCGCAGAATCTTCGACGTCGGCTCTCAGGCCATCATTCTGATTGTGGCCGAGACACTGTTCATCGGGGTGTTCATCCTTGCCGGGGTTCACTTTCTGACCTGATGCTCAGTATCGATTCCTCGCATGGAAACCGCTTGTAGCGAATAATACTGCTGGTAATTCTACGCAACCGTTACTTCCGCGCCCCTGTAGCGAAAAAGTAAGATGGATGCATGCTAGTGGGTGGGTCGATCGGTAGTGCAGAGCCGTCAATGACCCTGCCGCCACCAGTGTTACCTTGCGATACCAGAATAATCCAGGACTCGATCATGCACCCCTCCCGTTTCCTTCTTGCCGGGCTGATGGCAAGCCTCGCCGGTTGCAGCAGCAGCTCCTCGTCACCGGACGATGCCACTCCTGTCATCTCCAACGATAATGCCGAGACGTTGCTTCGCGAGGTCATCAGCATAGCGAACGACGAGGCACTCAACGAAGCCTCAGCGAGGCTGGACCCGGTTTTCGCAACGGTCAAGAACCTGATCGATCAAGCCAGGGCCAACGGGGCTTCAAGTGGTAATGGACTGACCTATCTGTACCGCGATGCCATCAACGACGGTGGGGCGATTTCCGAGTACAGCTTTTCCTGCGACAGTGGCGGTACGTTGGTTGCGCGTGCGTACTACAACGATCCGATCGATGGTGCCTACGTCGATCGACTGGTGGCAGCGAGCGCCTGTTCAATCGATGATGCCGCCTTTGAGGGGTCTGCCTACAAGGCTGTGCGCTTTGTTCGTGGCACCGATGTCTCGACCTTCGAGAACGTCTCGGTCGAGTATGCGGATGGAGACTCACTGTACATCGATGGCGAGTTGATCGACACCAGCCCCGAAGGCCGTGGTCCGATCACCGAAATCAGCTGGACCGAGGCAAGCCTGCTGGCGGTTGAAGGTGGCGAAACAACACGAATCGATGACTATTCTTCGTTTCGCAGAAGTGTTGTCAGAAGCCAGATTCCCGGAGTTGCCGATCCCGGCACCGTGGCGCAGGTCTCCTTCACCGTGACAGCTCCCTGGACGTCAGGCAACGCCCTGGATGTCAGGGTTGATCTGGCCTATGCAGAACCGACAGACTCCAGTAATGAGACGGGTATCAATTCGGCCCAATGGCAAACGGGCACCTTGCGTGTGACGGCAAATGACGGTAGCGGTCTGACCTTGACACCTGACATCGAAGATAGCAGCACCTTTTCGGTCGCCATCGACGGTGGCTCGACCGACCCGATCATCCTGAACTGGGCAGACGGATTTCAGGTGCAGTGCGCACCGAACTATGAATGTCCGTGATATCGAAGCAACATCAGGCATGACATAGCGCACGGCCAGTCGGTTTTTCCAGTGTCATGCATGCCGGAGGTGTATTTACACCTCTGGCCATTGCTGCTTAAATGCCTCCTGTATCTCGTCAACGGCAGGAATTCACAACAAGCCATGATCGATATCGACTACATCCGCACGATGGCCCGCTACTCCGCGTGGCAGAACGAGAACATTCTACTAGCCAGCAATGCGCTCGAAGACGCGGAACGTCACAAGCCAAGGGGTGCGTTTTTCGGCTCCATCCAGGGGACCCTGAATCATCTTCTCTGGGGAGATCGCATCTGGATGAGTCGATTTGCCGGCACGGACAAACCGAACGTGGCCTCGATTCCTGAATCGACGGGCGAGACTCGAGACTGGGCGGAGTTCCGTACTGCACGTGCTGCGATGGACAACACGATCTCCGAGTGGGCGGATAACCTTGACCCGGCATGGCTGGAAGGCGAGCTTACCTGGTTTTCCGGAGCGGCGAACCGCACCGTCAGCAAGCCGAGACAGACCCTGGTCGTGCATTTCTTCAACCATGGCACCCATCACCGGGGGCAGATTCATGCCATGTTGACGGCAGCCGGAGCGAGGCCCGGCGATACAGACCTCCCCTTCATGCCCGACTGAGCTCTGCAAACGACGGTCGCTGGAACCGTCGCAATGATGTCAGAGGTCCAACTGCTCGACGAACAGGCCATCTGCCAACTGCATGGCAATCGAGAAGGTCAGCAAGGAAGCATCAGCAGTCAACGGGTTCGGCCGACCTGCGCCCGCCAGCAGATTCTTGCACAACAGCGGACAGCACAGCAGTGATGCACCCACAATATCCTTCCACTGCTCGGGCAGCATGTCCTGCTGCTTCATGGCCTGCAGCAGGGGCTGCCACACATGGACAATCTGGGATGTCAGAAATGCCTGCCGCAACGGTGTCAGTTGCCAATCATGATCGATCTGCAGCACGCCATCATGGATATCGACTGACAGATCAACGTGTAGCTCGGCCGGGTCATAGAGCATGTTCGGATGGGCATAGCAGACGTGGTACAGAGACTTGCACGGGGCCATCAGCGCCGGGATATGATTGCCTGCGAAGGCCGGATCGAAATAGGTGACTGCCCTGTCCGCACTGGCTGCCGGGTCATACAACAGGTTACCGGTATGATCATCGCCATGCGCCGTTACTGCCGCCATGGCACCCGTTGGGGTGGGCTTCAGCAATTGCCTGGCGCATAACAAGGCGTCGTGCAAGCTCAGATCGTGCAGTCGACCATTGATCCGCCAGCGCAAATGCCAGAACTGCTCGAACGGCAGGCTGCCACCACCGGGCAGGCCGACGTCCCTGCCCAGATAGAACTCGCGAATTCGCCCGCCGAAGTGGTTGTCGTTTTCCTGATCGACCAGACGACGGTGATACAAGCCATGCACCGCCTCTTCGCTGATCTCTACAGGCGTGGCCAGATGCAGACTATCCAGGTAACGCGCCCCGACCTGCTTCTGAAAACTGTCAAAGGCTGCCACCACCGGAGCCATCTCCGCCGGCTTGCAGGCACCCGATTCGATATCGCGCGCCACACTGTGCAGCTCCGGAAACTGACGACGATCACGATAGCGATAGATCACCAGTTGCTCACCGACTGTCGAGGATTGATACAAGGCCTTGTCGATGGGAAAACCTGCCTCCTCCAGAATACCCGCGCGGTAGTACTCACCCACCC
>CBDUIJ010000160.1:0-12236 GCA_965367215.1 uncultured Granulosicoccus sp. | reverse complement strand
GAAGCGAACGTGAACAGGCATACAGACTGATGCCCGATGGCGAACGCGGCAAGTAGCCGGCAGACAAACGCACTTCCGCATCAGCCGAGGCATCGAAGGGCACAGCGCCCAGAGACTGCAGCGGCTCTTTCCACCCGGGCAACAGTTCATCAATGGCGGAGATGCCTGCCGCCATCAACAGGTGCGGACATCGACTCTGGGGAATGCCAGGGCGCATCGCAGGACTGCCGAGGGCTTGCAGGTCCGGATAGTGCCCGCGTTCCAGAACGCTGATACGCTCGAACTGCTTGCTCAGGGCATGAGCTGCCAGCAAACCGGCAATGCCGCCGCCGATGACCAGTGCATGCTGTTTCACGCCGGTTCTGATGCCTCGGCCTTCTTCTCCGCCATGACTTTCGACATCGGCTTGCCGTCAGGCATCTGCCTGTAATGCTCGGGCACATCGTAGGAGATTCGCGTGAAGGTCTGAGCGACTACCGCCGCAATGCCAGTCCCCCCATCCGGCACATAAGGCCCGATGATGTGCCGCTCGTTCGGATTGTGAAAATACTGATTGTTGTAGTAATGCCCACCTTCCAGTGACAGATCGAACAGGTAGGTACCCGGTATGCTCTCGACACCGGAGACAGCGGGAAAGGCCTCGACCGACTTGCACGATTTGCCGTCCACGGCCAGATCGAAATCGCGGATGACCACGGTATTCTTCAGATCGGCCTGATCAGGATGCTCCAGGAAGGCATCAAGATTGCCCAGGTCCTCCTGCCAGTAATGCAACACTTTGCCTGGCGTCTTCCAGTAGATCGCACACAGACTCGGACCGGTGTACAGGTACTCGCCTCTGTCGTCATACATGACCGAGTGTCCTGTCCAGACGCCCACCATGATATCGAATGGTATCGAATAGCCGGTATTCGCATTACTGATGCTCATCTGATGATCCTCCGCTGCCAAGGCAGCTGCTAGAACTGAATAACGAACGGATTCAACTGTGACTCTGTCAAGGCAGCTCTTTGCCAACCCTGCTGGACCGGCACATCATAGAGACGACCTTCGCCGAAACGCGCCCAGAAATGCCGCAGCCCGGGGACCACGACTCTCACTACCGGCAGATCGATATCGGGTCGTGTCTGGTCCAGTACCAGCGTATCCATGCCTCGGCTGGCCAATACATCAACGCAAGTCTGTACATCCCGGGCGATGTCCTCCGAGGCAGGATTGACCCATTCTGTGGCGTCCGCCGAGCGCACCATCGACGACGAACGTGGTTTCAGATAAGGATGCTCATTTACCCGAACGGTACGCCACCAGTGAATCGCCTCATCGCTACCCAGATGAGTCTGTGAGGAAGCATCACCGCTTGCTGCCGGTACAGCCTCCAGGGACTGGTTGACTTCGGTCAGGGCGCGTACCAGCGCCACGTCCGGATCAAGATGGCAGCCGAATCCATAGATGATGTCCTCTTCGGGCTTGTCCGTGCGCCGTGACAAGGCCGCGAATACCGGAATATTCACATCGCTGGTGATATCCAGAACCCAAAGCTCGCGGGCAAGGCTCTGGTAGTGCATCACGAGATCCCGTCCATAGCTGTCCGCGACATCGTCAAGATCCACACAAGACCTTTCAATGCGGTTGTACCACCAGATGGCAACGGCATCACGCTCGATCAGTTCGAGCACCCCTTGAAGGATGGCTTCTTCCAGCACAGCACCCGCGGCGCAGCCATTGGAATCGGCTCTTGCGAAAACGGGGTCGCAGCTGCGGTATCCGAAATAGCAGTACGATGTCGGCAAATAATACCGTCGTCCGGAGCTCAGCGACCACAGCGGACTCCAGTCCATTCTTGCGCTGGCATCGAACGGCTGCGGCACCCAGTGGGCCTTGTGTTGCCTGGCATTACTTGTCGCCCGGTTTCGGTACTGTTGCTCACTGTATGCCATGCAGGCATTCGGTTGGATGGCCTGCGCCCCCAGAGTGTCGAACGAGGCCAGCAGCCGAGGTTCGGTCCCATCGAAAACACCACTGTATCGCTCAAGAGATTCTCCCACCGCGCTGGCTCTTGCCTGAGCCTCGCTCTTGCCCTTGCCACCCGAGCGGCGGCGCAGGCCTTCGTGCAGCATGAACCGTTCATCATGCATATCGTTGAAGTTGTGTTCGGCCGAATACGTCGGCGTCATCCAGCGAGCACCGGATGATATCGGCCCGGCCCGGCAGCCCATCTCCAGCTCACCAACAATGCCTGTAATGGGACTGATATGTCGAGACAGTTTCTCCTCGACTTCCCTGGCACTCATGACCCTATGACCACCGCCATCAGCACTACTCACCTTGATCCGGGAGCGTAAGGCGGGTTTGCTCAGATGCTGTATATCGCCAGCCGCTGCATTGCCACAAGCCGGGCATTGAGGCCGGTGAACCAGATAATGATGCTGACGTTCAAGCGTCAACAGATGGGTGCTGATCACCTGGTTGTGAAGGGCTGATTGACCCGTTGCGATCCAGCGGGCAAGCTCTGCTGCCACCTCAGCCAACTGCGCGGATACGGACGACTCCAGAGCGGCCAGCGGTGCGACCGGGCAGGACTTCGCAGCAGATCTCGCGCCCAGAAAACACTCGACACGTCTATGCCAGCGCAACCTCTGGGCAAGGCACTGCCAACAGGCTGACTGGCCCGGGACAATGGCGGGCCCCATCCAGGTCTGCAAGCCCCACGGCTTGACCAACAGCCAGGGGTGTTCTCTGGCCAGACACAGCCTGTTCCAGTCCTGCAAGTCAGGATGCAGATAATCATCCGTGATCACGATGGTATATGCCGCATCGTGCTGTACCTTGACACCGTTGCCTGTCAGGCACTCTTTCAGCCGTGCAACATGCGTCTGATTCACCGACTCGCCCAGTATTCGTATCGAGACGCTCGATTGCTGCAGACGATTGACAGCCAGTGAGGGGGGCACACCGGCGTGTTCCCAGAATGCTCGTGTCGTCTCCTTCAGATCAGCGGCATCATCCGCCAGGTATCCATGCTTGCGCAGGCGATCAAGCGCCGCCAGAACATCACTGGCAGCATGAACATCTGCCAGATTGCAGAAGATGGATTCAACCGGGTAATTGCCGTTGAGCATGGGTGCCAGCGCCTTGTATATGGGCTCGGGCATCCATGCGTACCGCCCTTCACAAAGAAGAAACAGACCATCGTCAGCATCGACGATGGGTTTTACACAGGACTTGAAGCGTGGAAAAGCGCTCGCTTCAGCATCCACGTGTGGGTATCAGCAACTAGCAGCAGGCTGGTGGAATATTATGGTGCTTGTGCAGTTCCTCGTCACTGACACCTTCAGGTCGAGGGCCGATATCGATGACCTTGTCGAAGACCTGATCATTGTCCTTGCCATAGAGTTCAAGGGCCGCGCTCGGGTTGCTTTCCAGCAGGGCTCTGAACTTGTCGTCTTTCCATGCTCTGGCGTGTATGTGGCTCCATTGTTCTCTGGTGGGTGCAGCCATGGTCCTTACTCCTTTACAACGTTGAGGGTGACCGCTATCGACAGTGGTTCTTCGACGGAACGGCGTATCTTCCTACCCGAAACCCACAGGTTTTCAGGCTCATGTCTGTGCATGAGTCCCGAAACAGGGTTACACCAGAATGACACGCTATGTGACCGAATTGTATTATTCAAATCGAAAACAGGCTTTTTGTATAGGGCAAATAAAGTGCCCCTCTGCTTTTTCATGCTTGATGCTGCACTAAAACAGGATCACATCTGATCAGCGCCTTGGCCGCAGAAGAAATCGTGTGCTGCTGTCCGCTATCGGCTGCAAGCTGAACCTGGCAGACATCAACAGGATCATCTGAGTCATCTGCTGCATGGCCAGATGGCTGGCGATGCAAGTACGCGGTCCCATTCCGAAGGGCAGATAAGGCGCGGCAGAAACGACTGTTCCGTCAAGATGGCTATCCTGGCTCACCAGGGGATTTCCCGAGTTGTCATCACCGGCAAGAAAGCGCTCAGGCATGAATAGCTCCGGGTGTGCAAAATAGCGCGAGTCTCGATGCAGCAATTGAGGACATACCAGGACCAGGGCACCCGGTTCGATGCCATATCCACACAGATCGAAAGCAGTTTCGACTTCCCGAAACAGAACAGGCGCGGGAGGATGAAGACGCAGACTCTCCTTCAACATCGCAAGGCAGCGGGATCCGACCTGTGAGACCGGATCCCGGTAGCCTCTCGCAGCATAACGATCCGCTTCTGCTTCCAATTGCGACAGGGCAGAACAAGCAACCATCTCTTGCCAGAAACTCATCAGTCCTGCAGGGATCGTCAAGTGACCCGCATACAACATCTGCATGATTTCGCCGACAAGCTCATCCCGATGGGGTTTACAGTCAGCATGACCCTCCTGCTGCAGCAGCACGGACAGGATGTCCGGGCGCAGCTCACCACCGAGCAGTCGTTCATCGATGATGCGCACGACTTCATCCATGCGTGATGGCGCGCGCGGCCGTATCTGCCACAGTGGGGCTGCAGCATCACCGCTCACGGTGCTGCAGTAATCCACACCATAGGCTTGCTGGCGAGACACCAGACCTGAGCGCCTGACAGCCTCACCCAGGCCTTCGATATCCGCATCGAGCACTGTTCTGAGCGCAATGCGGGCAACCAGCATGCGTAGCTCGTATTGCAAGTCCACCACCGCACCGGCATCCCAGCTATCCAGCATGTCTGTTGTACACTGAAGCACGCAGGCACTGACTGTCGAAACCATGGCTGAGCTGAAACAGGGACGCAGTACCTTGCGCCGCGCCTGCCAGGCCTCTGCCTCAAGCGTGGTCAGGCCATCGCCCCAGTGCGCCCGGTTGGAGTCCCTGACAAACTCGGGCTTGCGAAGATGCATCTCATGGCGTGTCAGAAGCTCCCGGACTTCCGGTGCACCATTGATCAGGACACAAGGCGAATCTCCCAGATGAAAACCGACCACATCGCCGTACACGCCGGCAATATCGGACAGAAAGCCGAACGGATCAGAGCACCACAAGCGGTAGTTGAAGGCGCCGGCATTGCCACCCATGGGCCCAGGCAGCGGCCGACTCATGCGTCGCTCTGCGAAGCTGCCGCATGACGATGCCGCCCCTGCACTGGCAATATTCCGTAGCGCAGGATATTGAAATCACAGAGGATGAGACCGGCATTGTCTTTCATATGGATGATGGGCTGTATCGAGTGGCAACTGGCAACAACACACGCATACTGGAATTGCTCGGTGGAGAACGCATCGATGAAAGCCTTTTCGAGCAGGAACTGATTACCGGCAAGGCAGAAGAGAATGCAGCCTCTGTACTTTATCAACTTGACCGACTCGGTGTACTCAACAGGCACCTGAGTGAGTCCGGCCGCCTACTCATCAGCTGCCTGCCGTTGCGCGCACCACCCTCACCAATCCCGGACTGCCTGCCAGAGCGAAAACTGAGCCTCTCGAAATTTGCCTACGCCCATAGAGTCAATGATTACCTGTGCCTGGAGAATCCCGGCCAATGGGCGACTGTCACGCTGCACGACAGAGCCCTGTCCAGCCTGCTGCATGATCTTTCGTTCGGCAAGAGCGCTGGCGACATCATCACTGACTCGAACGACTTCTCCGCCGAGGCCCTGCAGGCCGTTCTGAACCTGCTTGTCTGGTGCGGTATTCTCGATACCGATAAGGACAGTCAGTGGTCGGTGCACGAACAGCTTTTTCACAGTCGAACTCGCGCCGGCTATACGCGACAGTTTCCGGGGAAATCTGCCAGGATCAGTCCGCCTCTTGAAGAAGAGCCGCGCCGTGAGTACCACGACCGGGCCGGGTGCATCAAATTCGAGAAACCGAACCCGCTAGTCTGCGACAGTACTGACCCACCCTATTCCGAGGTGAGCAGGCAACGTCGCTCCATCAGAGTGCAGGGCTCCAAGCCCATTCACACGAAACAGCTCTCGGAATTCCTGTTTCGTACGGTAGGCGAGCAACAAGGGCGACGTGCCTATCCCAGTGGCGGCAGCTGCTACCCGATCAAGACCTATGTGGCGATACGCGCCTGTGAAGGTATTCGCCCGGGTTTCTACCGATATGAACCGGTTCGTCATGAGCTTGTGAGTATCAGACAGTCCTGTCCCTTGCTGGAGCGCTTGATGACGCAGGCTGCCAGAACCGCAGACATCACCCTGCCGCCTCAAGTACTGCTGGTGCTGGCCTGTCGCATGTCACGCATACATTCCACATACCCCGAGCTGGGCTATAGCCTGGCGCTGAAGGAGGTGGGGGCGATCTATCAGGCGGCCATGATGAACGCGGCAGCAATGCAGCTTGCCAGCTGCCCGCTGGGCTGTGGTGACTCGCTGCTGTTCGCCGAACTGCTTGGCATCGATCCAGCCATGGAAACCTCCATGGGCGAGCTGATGCTCGGTTCGAAGCCATCAGACTCGTAGTGAAGACTCCGACGTGTCAGGAATTGATCCGGTCCCTGGACAGCACTTCAACCTGATTACGCAGATTGACCAGCCGCGCGGACAGCAGCCGCATCATCGACAACGCGGTTTGCGGATCATTGATGACGGTACTGATGAACAGATCGCTCTCGAAGCCGATCACTTCGCAATCGGTGGTGGCACGAATCGAGGCATTGCGTGGCTCACCGGTGATGACCGCCATTTCGCCCACGAGCTCACCACTTCCCTGCAAGGCAATGGGTATTTCGCCATTGCTGGAATCCACAAGAACCGCGCATTCGCCATGCACGATGGCAAAGACATTGTCCGAGTTATCGCCTTGATGAAACAGATACTCCCCGGCCTTCAGCTGGTAGCGTTGGCTGACGAATATCAGGCGCTTGAGCTGGATGGGATCCAGACTCTCGAATAGCTCGATACTGCGAAGAAGTTCATATTCGTCATCAATACTCATGGCAATACCCTGCTGTTGTCGACTTGCTATCCGGTGTTACCCGACTCTCTTTAACTGAAAAATTTGTCATGATGTGAGAACGTTGGTCAACTCCCGGTTCGTACTGGCAAGTCGCTGTGCCACGACTTGTAGTACCTGATAGCCCATTGCACTGTTCGACTGCAACATGTCCATGAAGACATCCTTTTCCAGACGCAGGACGGAGAGATCGGTGATGGCCTCCACCGAGGCAGTACGAGGCTCATCGGACAGCATGGCAAGCTCACCGATCACCTCATTGCTACCGCATTCCCTGACGGTTCTCTGCGCCTTCCCATTGGAGATCAGCACCTTCGCCTTGCCTTCCATGATGACATAGAGACAGTCTGCCTCATCACCCTGACGGAACAGACACTCCCCCCGGGAGAATCCCACGGCATCACAATTGTTGGCCAGAACAAGCAGGTGTGGATCGTCCATCAGGCGAAACAGTGGAATGCTGTTGAGCAAGGCCAGCTTCTTGTCCTCCTCGATTGAAACCGACCGACTCGAGGTCGACGCACCCGGCTCATTGTCCACAACGCTCTCATCATTGTCCGAAGGCGCCACCTCTTCGATCTTCACGATCTTGCCCGATTTCAGATAGGCCACTCGATCAAACAGAGGCAGGAACCGGGCCTGATTATCGACCCAGAACAGAATCAGCATCGGATACTCCTTCTTTATATTGGCCAGAATTCTCTCTATCTCTTCGGTATCCAGCCCGCCCAACCCTTCATTGACAATGAGCACTCTGGGTTGCTTCAACAGCGCCCGGGCCAGCAGCAGTTTCTGCCGCTGTGACACCGGTAACAGCCCGCCGGCAAGCCCCGCTGGTGCCGACAGACCGATATCGAGAATCGGCGAAATCAGATCCAGACTTCTCAGCACCTCCACGATGAGCTGATAGACCTTGTTTTCCGCGCCCAGGCGACCGAAGACAACACGACCGAAAATGATGTTCTCGACCAGAGGCGTGTTGGCGTTGTAATGATCGGGAGAGAAGAACTCTATCTGCTGGCGAGACTCCTCATCCAGCGCATCGGCAAACTTCTCGCGCAACAACAGGATCTTTTCCTTGTCTTGCTCTTCCAGAATACCCAGTCGATGCCGACCACGGATCAGGCTGTAAGGCAGGGAACGCAGCAGTTTTCGATCATCCGCCTCAAGCTTGTCAATGCCTCCCTTCTTCTCGATGACACCGAGTACACGCTTGAGTCTGGGCAAGTCTTCAGCTTCGATGAAACTGTAGCGATCGAAGAATTCATGGCCGGGAGGCAGATCCGAGAACAGTTCGACGATAGTGGTGGCAGCATTCACGGCCGCATCGTCCAGTGTCTTGCGAAGACCGTATTCATCCAGCAGCGAGCGTAACACCGGATGTTCTGCCAGGCCCGCTGCGTTGAACATGCCATTGCATGATGCACCGAACAGGATGTTATCCGCCAGTGACGCATTGTCGTTATATCGATCAGGGTCGAGAAACTCGACCAGTGACTCCAGCCCCTCGCTCTGCACCCGCTCCTTGAACAGCTTTCTGGCCTCGATGATGCGCTCGGTCAGCTCGGGAAAACTCTCAGGATCGATGGTGCGCTCGAGCGCATATCGAACCAGGTCTTCTTCGACCTCCACCGTCTGCAGAATCTCGTCGAGTTTCTGCGTCAGCAGTTCAGCGCTGTCGACACCGGCGCTGCGATGGTCCACCCAATCCGTGTTGATGGCCACGTCACTATTGCCCGACAACCTGGCCTCTTCCTGCCAGTTCTTGAAGCAGATATCCTCATCGATCGGCATGCCCTCGATCAGACCTTCCTGCGGCTGGTACTTCAGGCTGAGCAGCACATTGTCCCTGATGGATCCGGAGAACAGATAGGAGTCATGCCCGACATAGCTCACCGCACGTCCGGTGGTGATCCTGGGAATCCGTGCAACATCCTGGTCGGCTATCAGGATCTTGCCACTGGACGGATGAACCAGTCTGGCAAACATCTGCGCCAGCCCGTTCTTGCCACTGTTACCGGTGCCGACCAGGCTGATCCAGTCACCGCTGCCCATGGTCAGGGAGACATTGTTGATTTCACGTATGCCGTCGTGGCGCTTGAGGCTGACGTTACTGGCGGCAATGGGAAGATCCTGCAGCTCTTCCAGCCACTGCGGACTGAACGATTCCTCGCCCGGTGCCGGCTCCTCATCGATAGCGAACTGCTCGGTGAGAATCGTGTATCGCATACGCGCATCGGCCTGCCCCTGATACCAGGCAAGCAATTCTTTCCAGGGTGGCGACAGATCCTTGTAGGCAGCGACGGCTGCCACCAGGGCACCAATGGTCATTTCTCCACGGATGACCAGCAGCCCGCCGATGAGGAAGAACAGAAAGGGTGTCAACTGGGCGATGGAGTTGTTGAGAAACTTGATGAAGAACTTCATCCGGTAGATCTTCACCCGGATGTTGAAGATCCCGCCCAGCAGCTTCGAGAAATGATCCTTGTAGAAGCTGCTGTTATCGTTGATATGAATCTCGTTGATACCCGCGACGACCTCACCCAGGTTCTCCGCCAGATTGCGCAGCCGCACAGTGCGCTGACGATTCAACAGGTTCACCTTCATCTGCAGCTTGGGAATCAGCCAGGCTTGCAAGGGGTAGAGCGCGATGGCAGCCAGTCCCAGCTTCCAGTCCTGGACGAACATGAAGACCAGTATGGTCAGCAGCATGCCGCCCTGGTACAGCGGCAAAGAGAAGGCCTCGCCGATAAACCCGCCCAGAGGTTCGGTTTCCTGATTGACCATGGACACCAGTTCGCCCTGACTGGTACTGCGAAACCTGGCCAACGGGAAGCGCATGATGCGTTCGATCAGCTGCAGGCGCATTCGCCTGAGCATGCGCTCTCCCAGTGTGCCTCGGTAGATATTGATGACCAGCTTGAAGCCGCTGTTGATCAGAACCAGAAAGAGGAAGAGAAAACAGAGAAACAGCAGATAGGGCACCTGTTCCAGAGTGCCGAAGCTGGTCGAGAATCCGGCGAAGTCGAACGAGATATCAACGGGGAAATCGGTGCCACTGATGGCATCGTTGATGATCGTCTTGGGAAGGTCGAGGCTCAGGTAATAGAAGGGGAACGATAATGCGGTCATCAAGACCAGAATGATCTGTTGCCGCTTGCTGTAACGCAGAATGTAGGCAAACAAGCCGTCTTCCATTGAGTACAACCCTTGTAGTGATCTGGTACGGCTCGGATGGGCTTCTGGTTAACAGTTACATCCGCAGCATGCTCGGCCCTGGCACAACAGCATGCCCGACAACCATAACAGACCATCACGAGCCTGTACCAGCGCGACAGGCCTGACTGGCAGCCTTGCTCCCCCTTGGGTACAGCGGCTGGGGGACGACATTCATGACGTTTCAGCTGCAATTTTTTCTTGCGATTCTGCGGACTTCCGCGCAGCATTGGCCGTTTTCGCCACCCCGGCGAATTTGCCTCGACTGGTCATGCCGAACCTGGATCCCATCACGTTTCTCACTAGCTGGATAGTCGCTCATCAGGCAGTCATCGCACTGCTTTTGCTGCTGGTTCTGTTGGTGGCCTTCTTCGTGGAGCGCTACCCCGCCGAGGTGACAGCCATGGCCGCAGCGGCTGTTTTCGTGCTGCTGGGCTTCGTCTCGACTGATGATGTGCTGAGCGTCTTCTCCAATCCCGCGCCCATCACCATTGCCGCCATGTTCGTCATTTCCGGCGCCCTGGTAAGAACCGGGTTGCTGGATGCACTGGCCTCCGTCTTCATTCACCACGCCCGCCGCCGCCCCTTGCCTACCATCGCCCTGTTTCTGCTGGTGACCATGGTGAGCTCGGCGTTCATCAACAACACACCGATCGTGCTCATCCTCATCCCGGTGGTCATCCGTCTGGCACAATCCATGGACATGGCCTCGACACGGCTCCTGATTCCCCTGTCCTACGCCGCGGTTCTCGGTGGTACCTGCACCCTGATCGGTACCTCCACCAATCTACTGGTGGACGGTGTCGTCAGAGAAGCAGGCATGACCCCCTTCACCCTGTTCGAGATAGCCCCGGTTGGCATCTCGGTGGCCATCGCCGGCGGCCTGATGCTGTTGCTGCTGGGTCCTTATCTGTTACCGGACAGACCGGCAGGAAAGAAGGGGTCGATCATCAGTGAATCCGAATTTCTCTCGGAAGTGACCCTGCTGGAAAACTACCCGGATCTCGGCAGGAGCGTCTCACTGCTGTCGGATCTGAGCCGACCCGGCATACAGCTCAAGGGCGTTCGCAGTGCTGGCCTCGTCATGCGCACCCACTTCAGTGACCACAAGGTTCGCGCCGGCGATCGACTTATCCTGAGCGCCCCGACTTCAGAGTTGCTGACACTGCGCGAGAAGACCGGACTCAGAGTCGGCATGCGTCATACACAGGACAATGAGTCTTCTGAAAAGCCGGTCATCGCCGAAGCCATCGTGACCCCACTGCGTTCGGCGCGGGGCGAACGTATCGTCAACCTGGCGCTCGGCCGCCGTCATGGACTGCGCGTGCTGGGAGTCTATCGACACGGCGAGGCGGCAGGGCCAGACCTGTCCACGATTCGCCTGCAGGCCGCTGACCGACTACTGATGGAAGGCCCGCCGGAGGGCTTCGATTCCCTGGCGATGAAGGGTGATCTGGCGTCCATCTCCCGCTCCAACGAACGCGCCTTCAGACGTCACCATGCACCGGCCGCCTTTTTCATCCTGATGGCCGTTGTGATTCTCGCGGCTTTCAATGTCATGAGTATCAGTGTGCTTGCCATGCTGGCAGTGGCGGTTCTGCTGCTGATGCGCTGCATCGACAACGATGAAGCCTGGGCCTCGATGGATCTGTCCGTGCTGGTTCTCATCTGCGCCATGCTGGTGGTCGGGCTGGGCCTGCAGAACACCGGCGCGGTAGACCTGATTGTCAACGCCGTGGCACCGATGCTGTCCACCCTGCCGCCTTTTGCCACCCTGGTGCTGATTTACGTCATGGCATCGATACTGACCGAGCTGGTCACCAACAATGCAGTTGCCGTGGTACTGACGCCCATTGCCATAGGTCTTGCGGAGCAGTCCGGTGTGGATGCCCGCAGCCTGGTAGTCGCCATCATGATCGGCGCCAGCGCCAGCTTTGCCACCCCCATCGGATACCAGACCAATACCCTGGTTTACGGCGCCGGCAACTATCGTTTCAGCGATTTCCTGAAGGTCGGCATTCCCATGAATATCGTGGTCGGCGTTGTGGCACTGCTGGCCATCAGTGTTTTCT
>CBDUIJ010000159.1:0-12466 GCA_965367215.1 uncultured Granulosicoccus sp. | reverse complement strand
AAGTGCTGCGGCCGCCATTTGCGCGCAAGTACTTTGTAGCTCATCGATGCCGATAACTGGATAGATAGAAGGTGTGAGGGGAGCCCATGAACGAATCATAAGGCGGCATTCCGTACCAGCCGCATCCCGGCGCCCGAATCCACTGCTGCCGCTGCTCCCTTCCGGGCCTGACGGGGTTCACAGCTTGTCGTCGCGAGAGTGCCGATACGGAACACCATTACCCCCCCATTCTGAGGGTAGAAAGCCTGAGGTGCAAGCCTCAGTGAGTTGTTTATGTGTATTCGTCGCTCTGTGTGACACAAGATGCCCCCGATTCACCGTGTTGTCACATTGATTCCACACACTCGCGCCAAATTCGATAGCGCGTTACCATTTGATGAATCACAGCCAACAGACAAGAAGCACCGACATGCCCGCGCATATTCTCACGGTGGAGGACGAAGCCGCCATCCGTGACATGGTCAAGTTCGCTCTCGAGCGACATGGTCATACGGTACACAATTCAGGCACGGTCTCGGAAGCTCGCCAGCTGATGGCGACTCAGGACATGGACCTGGCCATCGTCGACTGGATGCTACCCGGAGGCAGCGGTCTTGAATTCGTGCGCTCCTTGCGCAAGGATCCGCTCAACAACAACCTGCCGATCATCATGCTGACCGCTCGCACCGAGGAACATGACATCACGGCGGGGCTGGATGCCGGAGCCGATGACTACGTCACCAAACCCTTCTCGCCGCGAGAGCTGCATTCGCGCATCAAGGCCCTGCTGCGCCGCAGTCAGGACTTCAAGGGAGACACGGCCATCGTGCACGGTCCCTTGAGTCTGGACATTGCCGCCCATCGCCTGCTTGCCAATGGCGAAGAAGTCACCTTGGGTCATACAGAATTCAAGCTGCTGTCATTTCTGATGAAGAATCCTGATCGTGTCTACAGCCGCACCCAGCTGCTGGATCATGTCTGGGGCCCCGGCACCTTCATTGAAGAGCGCACTGTCGATGTTCACATACTGCGCCTGCGCAAGAGCCTCAAACCGCATGCTGCCGATTCCATGCTTGATACGGTCAGAGGCGCTGGATACCGTTTCACCTTCAGCTGAAACACGGTAGTGGCATCCAACAGCACATTCGCGTTACCTGAGCCCCAATGAGCACAATGAAGTCGGTACTATCTGATCTTGTTGTATCCATGATGCCGCCCTATATGCTTTCGTCCGGCCTGAAAAAGGAAATCAATGTTTTCCTGTACGGACTGATCGGCGTGGCGCTGGCCGGTTTCATCGTCGGCTGGCCCGCCATCGCCACCATTGCCTATCTCATCGGCTACGTCATCTGGCTGCTGCGGCGCATGGATGCCATGGTGCACTGGCTCAGCGAAGGTGCACGCCCGGCCAAGGCGCCACCGACAACCGGCCTGACCAATGACATGGTGCAGCTGGTTCACCGTGAGAAGAAATACAGTCGCAAACAGAAGAATCGCTACCGCAACACCCTCGCCCAGTTCAATTCCCTGGCAGCCGACCTGCCGGATGCCACCATCGTTCTGGACAAGAGCTTCGAGATTCGCTGGTCCAATTCGGCGGCTCTGGAGCTACTGAACATCCATCCCGACCGCGATCGGGGTCAGCGTATCGACAATCTGGTCAGAAACCCCGAGTTCCGGGAGTTTCTGCATAACAATGCGGAGCAGGAAGAGCTCGAGATGCCCGGCACCGGCTCGTCCGCGGACCGTGTACTGGCCGTACGCAAGGTCCCCACCGGCAAACACATGACCGTCCTGATTGCCGCGGACATCACGCAGCGAGTTCAGGTCAGGGAGATGAGAAAGGCCTTTGTCGGCGATGTGTCACACGAGCTGCGAACGCCCCTGACCGTGATCCGCGGCTATCTCGAAATGTTACGGGAAAATGAATCGCTCGATCCTGAAGTCACCGAAGGGCTGGCACAGATAACCGCCCAGTCGGACCGGATGCGCGGCATCGTGGAAGATCTGCTGCAGCTGTCCAAACTCGAAGGCAACCCGCTGGCAGAAAATGAAGGTGACACCCTGAATGTCAGTGCCATGATCTGCTCGATGGTCAGCACCCTGCATGAATCCACCGATACCCACCACTTCGAACTGGATCTGGACGAGTCTCTGGCCATTCTGGGCTCGGAGAGGGAGCTCTACAGCGCCTGCCAGAACCTGCTGACCAATGCCGTGCGCTACACGGATCCCGGCACCACCATCGATGTGTCCTGGCAGACAGGCACTAATGGTGAAGCCATTTACAGGGTCTCTGACAACGGTCCCGGCATAGAAGCCAGACACCTGGCCCGCCTCAGTGAACGGTTCTATCGAGTGGATGCCGGCCGTTCCCGGGATGATGGTGGCACGGGACTGGGACTTGCCATCGTCAAGCACGCCGCGCAGCGTCACGGTGGCAATCTGACGATCGAAAGTACGCCAGGTACCGGCTCCGTTTTCACACTCACCTTCCCCCAGTCTCGCTGCATCACGCTGGCACAGGCAGTCAATCAGTAGGGTTGTGCAATACCGGGCGTTAGCCTTGTCACAAAACCCGCAGACAGCGCCTGCTCTGTAACGGTGGTGTCACATTCGACTCCGATACTGCCCCCGTTGACACAACTTCCCCTTCCAAGCAAAGAGATCATCATGAAAAAGTCAGTGTTACTGGTTGGCTCAGCGGTATTGGCCACGGCATTTGCCGGCAACGCCGCAGCTCGCGATGGCATCAGCGTCGTCGGCTCATCCACCGTCTACCCATTCGCCACTGTCGTGGCAGAGCGCTTCGGCAAGACGACCGACTTCAGCACGCCCAAGATCGAATCTACCGGTTCTGGCGGTGGTCTGAAACTGTTCTGCTCAGGCATCGGTGTAGAAACTCCTGACATCACCAACGCATCACGTCGCATGAAGACCAGCGAATACCAGATGTGCCAGGAAAACGGTGTGACCGACATCGTTGAAGTCCTGATCGGTTTTGACGGCATTGCCGTTGCAAACTCCATCAACGCCCAGCAATTCGACATGGGAACCAAGGAGCTCTACCTGGCACTGGCCAAGATGGTGCCCAACCCTGACGGTTCCGAAGCTCTGGTGGAAAACCCCTACAAGCAGTGGTCCGAGATCAATCCTGACCTGCCAGCCATCGACATCGAAGTTCTCGGCCCTCCTCCTACTTCCGGCACCCGTGACGCCTTCGCAGAACTGGCCATGGAAGGTGGTTGCAAGCAGTTCGACTTCATCAAGAACATGGACAAGAACGACTTCAAGGCAACCTGCCACACCATGCGTGAAGACGGTGCCTATATCGAAGCCGGCGAGAACGACAACCTGATCGTGCAGAAGCTGGAAGCCAATCCTGATGCCATGGGTATCTTCGGCTTCAGCTTTCTCGAGCAGAATTCCGACAAGGTACAAAGCTCCATCATCGACGGCCACACCGCAGACTTCGATGCAATCGCCAGTGGTGACTACGGTATCTCTCGTCCTCTGTACTTCTACGTCAAGGCCCAGCACATCGGTACGGTACCCGGCATTGCAGAATACCTGGCTGAATTCACCAGCGAGCAAGCCTGGGGCGAAGACGGCTACCTGGCTGACAAGGGCATGATTCCCCTGGGTGACGAGCAGCGCGCCGAAGTTGGCGCAGCGGTAAAATCACTGCAGAAGCTGGTTCTGAACTAGTTCCTGATGGGGCACGGAGCGTACTTTTCGCTCCGTGTCTCATACACTAGACAGTGATCAAAGGTCTTGCCATCGGTGGCAGGACCTTTTTTCTTGACAGCTCCACCTTTGTATTGCTTCGTCCGTTCACGAGTACCCTCTCCTTCATGTCCGCAACTACCCTGTTGTTAGTCACACTGGGCCTGGCCCTGGCATCCTTTGCCTATGGCAGAAGCCGTGCCTATTCCGTCGCACGGCTGCATGGCGGTGTGCGTTCCATGCATTCCCTGCCCAGCCACTACGGCATGATGGTCGCCCTGTGGTGCGCCCTGCCGGCGCTGGCCATCATCGTCGGCTGGAAACTGTTCGAACCTGCTGTGGTCAGCAGTTTTCTGCACGACTCCATACCGCAGAGCGTCTACGAGGCCGGTGAGAAGTCGGTCGACCTGTACAAGAACGATATCGGCAATCTGGTGGACAGCCACGCCATTGCCGACATTCAGGACCCGGAAAAGAAGGCCGCGGCCCAGCAGCTGGCGAACCTTCGACATACCAGTTCTCTGGCGCTGGTCGTACTGGCGATGGCGGCAGCGATTGCCGGTGCGTCACTGGCGCTGAAGAGAATCAAGGCAGACACACGAGCGCGGCAGAATGTCGAGAAAATCGTACAGTTCTTCCTGATCAGCTGCGCCTCCATTGCCATATTGACGACGCTGGGCATCGTGCTGTCAGTACTGTTCGAATCCATCCGGTTCTTTCAGGAAGTCAGCATCATCGAATTCATTACCGGTACCAAGTGGAGCCCACAAACGGCCATACGCGTCGACCAGGTAGGCTCCTCCGGTTCATTCGGCGCGGTGCCTCTGTTTCTGGGCACCATGCTGATCTCCTTCATCGCCATGGTGGTTGCCGTCCCATTCGGACTGATGTCGGCGATATACCTCGCCGAGTACGCCAGCCGCCCCATCCGCAACATCTGCAAACCCCTGCTGGAAATTCTCGCCGGCATCCCGACCGTGGTCTACGGCTTCTTTGCCGCGCTGACCGTGGCGCCCGCTCTGCGATCATTCGGTGCGACCCTGGGACTGAGCGTCTCCTCGGAAAGTGCACTGGCAGCCGGCGCCGTCATGGGCATCATGATCATCCCCTTCGTATCATCGCTGTCTGACGATGTCATTACCGCCGTGCCGCAATCCATGCGTGACGGATCCTACGGACTGGGTGCCACGAAATCGGAAACCATCAGAAAGGTGGTCATACCCGCAGCACTGCCCGGCATCGTCGGCGGTATCCTGCTTGCAGTATCACGTGCCATCGGCGAAACCATGATCGTGGTCATGGCCGCCGGCCTGGCCGCCAACCTGACCGCCAACCCGCTGGAAGCCGTCACGACCGTCACCGTGCAGATCGTCACCTTGCTGACGGGCGACCAGGAGTTCGACAGTGCCAAGACACTCGCCGCCTTCGCGCTGGGTCTGATGCTGTTTGTCGTCACCCTTTGCCTGAATGTGATTGCCTTGCATGTCGTGCGCAAGTACCGGGAGCAATACGAATGACCGATACAACCACCAAGGTTCGTGCGTCCTTGAAGAAACGCTACGCCGCGGAAAAACGCTTCCGGTTCTATGGCATTACTGCCATCGCTGCCAGTATCGGATTTCTGTTCATTCTGCTGTTCAGCATTGTCAGCAAGGGCTATCCGGCCTTTCAGAGCACCTTCGTCAAGCTGGACGTTCAGCTGGACAGTGCCACGCTTGGCATCAGTGAGTCGCCCACATCGGCCGAGATGCGTGCTGCCAACTTCGGCGGACTGATCAAGCAGACCATGCGGGATCGTTTTCCGGAAGTCAGTAGCCGTGGTGACAAGAAAGCACTGTATCAACTGATCAGCACCGGTGCCGAGTACCAGTTGTACGATGAGGTAGCGGCCGATCCGTCACTGATCGATACCACGGTCAGTCTGTGGCTACCCACCGATGACGAGCTCAGCGCGCTGATCAAATCCAATGCCGATCTGAGCAATCCCGACAGTATCGTCACCCGCATGAGCGACAAGCAGATTGCCTGGGCGAAGTCACTGAAGGATTCAGGGCAGCTGGAGGTTCGCTTCAACCGCACCTTCTTCACCAATGGTGATTCGCGTGAACCGGAACTGGCTGGTATCAGGGCTGCGCTCATGGGCTCTGCGTTCACCTTGCTGATCACCTTTGCCCTGTCATTCCCCATCGCGGTGGCAGCGGCCATCTATCTGGAAGAATTCGCACCGCAGAATCGCTGGACCGATGTCGTGGAGGTCAATATCAACAATCTGGCAGCCGTGCCCTCGATCGTTTTCGGCTTGCTGGGTCTGGCGGTGTTCATCAACTTCTTCCACTTGCCGCGCTCCGCCCCGGTGGTCGGCGGTATCGTGCTGAGTCTGATGACCTTGCCGACCATCATCATCTCGAGTCGGGCGGCACTCAAGGCCGTCCCGCCATCCATTCGGGAAGCTGCCCGCGGTCTGGGTGCCTCACCCTTGCAGGTTGTCACGCACCATGTACTGCCGCTGGCCATGCCCGGCATTCTCACCGGCACCATCATCGGGCTTGCCCAGGCTCTGGGTGAAACCGCGCCATTGCTGATGATCGGTATGGTGGCCTTCATTGTTGATATCCCGGCCTCCGTGACTGATGCCGCCACCGTCCTTCCCGTACAGGTATTTCTGTGGGCTGACAGTCCCGAACGTGCCTTCGTCGAGAAAACCTCGGCAGCCATCATGGTACTGCTGGTATTCCTTGTCGTGATGAATGCACTTGCGGTAATGCTTCGCAAGAAATTCGAGCGGCGCTGGTAGGAGACTGAACCCATGAATACTGCCCTCCCAAACGATACAATCGATACTTCCCTCATCCAGAGAGATCCAGTGAAAGACAGCGCCCAGGAAGCTTTCCACAAGTTGACCGAAACCGTCGGTACGCCCACGGCCGAGAACGCCAAGATGCGTGCGCGTGACGTCAACGTCTTCTATGGCGAAAAACAAGCCATCTTCGATGTCAATCTGGACATCGGCAACAACGAGGTGGTGGCCATGATCGGCCCCTCTGGTTGCGGGAAGTCGACATTCCTGCGTTGCCTCAACCGCATGAATGACACCATTCCTTCCTGCAGGGTCACCGGTAGTCTGTCGCTGGATGGCGAGGATCTCTACGGCGCCGATCTCGATCCGGTACTGCTCAGAGCACGCGTCGGCATGGTCTTCCAGAAACCGAATCCGTTTGCCAAGTCGATCTACGACAATGTTGCCTATGGTCCTCGCATTCATGGTCTGTCCAGCAACCGGGCAGAGCTGGACGATATCGTTGTCGACAGCCTGCGCAAGGCCGGGCTCTACGACGAGGTCAAGGACCGACTCGATGCGCCCGGCACCAGTCTCTCCGGTGGTCAGCAGCAGCGGCTGTGCATTGCACGCTCCATCGCCGTCAGCCCTGAAGTGATTCTCATGGATGAACCCTGCTCGGCGCTGGACCCCATTGCCACCGCGCGCATCGAGGAACTGATTGATGAACTGCGGCAGAACTACGCCATTGCCATCGTGACTCACTCCATGCAGCAGGCGGCTCGCGTATCACAACGCACCGCCTATTTTCATCTGGGCAAGCTGGTTGAAGTCAATGCCACCAATGACGTCTTCACCAACCCTCAGCATGAATTGACGGAAAACTATATAACCGGTCGATTTGGCTAGAGCAAGCAAGTCCACTCTATACTTGTTTGAAACTTGATAATGCAACGGCGGTCTAAGCAGAGCTGCAGTTGCTTTTTTCGGACTTTTTCAATTCATTGCACTATCAGTCATAACTGAGAGGCGTCGGATACCCTTTATGGACAAGCTCCATCTTGATCAACATATCTCTCAACAGTTCAACATGGAACTGGAGGATATTCGTAACAAGGTTCTCACCATGGGGGGCCTCGTAGAGCAACAGGTCACCAATGGTCTGACTGCCCTGCTGGAAGCGGATAACGATCTGGCAACCAAGGTTGCCGAGAGTGATTTCGAAATCAACAAGATGGAAGTCGAGATCGACGAGGACTGCACTCAGGTGCTCGCCCGTCGTCAACCGGCGGCCAGTGACCTGCGCCTGATCGTGACCGTCATCAAGGTCATCACCGACCTGGAAAGGATTGGTGATGAGGCTGAAAAACTCGGCCGATTCTCACGTGATCTGACTGACATGGCCGACGACCTGCCCAGCTACCGCAAGGAATTGCGACACCTGGGAGAACTGGTCAAATCCATGTTGCATGACTCACTGGACGCCTTTGCCCGTCTGGATGTGGACGCTGCTCTGGCTATCGCGCAGCGCGATGAGGACGTCAATATCGAGTATCGAACTCTGGAGCGACTGCTGGGTTCGCATCTGGTCGAAGACCCACGACAGGTCTCCAAGCTGTTCAAGATCACCTGGTGCGCCCGTGCACTGGAACGCGTTGGCGATCACTCGGTGAACATTTGCGAATATGTCGTCTACCTGGTCAAGGGCCGGGACATCCGTCACACCAGCTTTGACGAGATTCGATCCGAATTCATCAAGTAGCGTCCAGTAAGCAAGGCGATGTCAATCGAAGTCAGGATCGCTGTCGAATAGCTTCGGCAGCGATTCTGCCAGCTTGCCATCGATGATCTGCAGACTCGTACCTGGCAGGAAACGGATCTGATCCTGCCCTTGCCGCCACAGATTGGCCTCGCCTGACTGTCGAAAGCGTTCATTCAGTGCCTGCGTCAACAGTGGACCCGGTATGGCGGCATCAGGCTCACCACTGTCGGTATGCCTCGTATTCACGGCACTATCGATCAATACCAGATCAAGTCTTGCAAGCTGCCGAGCAATCAGCACGAAGGACATTTCCGGCACCCGCCAGCCTGCCAGCTGCTGCGGCTCGCCGGCAACAACTCGGCACTGCTCCGTCATGAACAATCGACCGGTTCCACGCATCGCCGTCTTGCCGGTGCGGCACTCGGGTTCCTGCCAGTATCCGGTCGCCAATGCCTGCAGGAGGGCATCTCGTTCCATTCCCAGAGTCAGTGACTCGACACCGGCTCGTGATCCGCTGTCGCTCAGTTTCAGCGGCTTGTCCGATTCCGGCATGGCAGGCTTCTCGATACTCTGAGCACTGCACGCGCTCAGACGCAAGGCGGCTGCCACCATGAGCAGCAGCATGAGCAGCGGGTTCAAGGCACCTCCGGATCGCGTGCTCGTTGTTCCATCTGTGCCCTTGGCGCTATTATCCGTCGCCTGGGCGGCCTGACGGCTGGCGATCAGGTCTGCGGACTGCTCAGGCACGCTGATGTAGTCGGCTAGCCAGGAAATATAGTGCGAGACATTGGTGTAGATACCGTAGTAATCCGGCTGTGCACAGCCGTTACCAAAACTGGTGATGCCCACCTGAACGGGCTGACCGCTTTCCAGTATGTACAAGGGACCGCCACTATCACCGGCGCAGGTGTCCACCGCCCCGGTGCTGAAGCCGGCACATAATTGCGTTGCCTCGAGAAGTCCGTCATAGGAAATGGGGGCGTTGCAGGTCTCCAGCGAGACCAGTGGCACGCGCGCTTCCTGCAGGACCGTCGGATAATCACTCGCCTGCTCGTTGCGGTAACGTGTCGCGCCCCACCCCAGAATGAAGCCCAGATCATCGGTGTAGTCTTCCGATTCACCGGCGAACAGCTGACCTACCGGAGCATCCACCACATTCGACAATTCCAGCAAGGCGATGTCGTTGGGCGGGGATTCCAGAGAGTTGTCGTAATCCGGATGAATGATGATGTTGGTGACATATGTTTCCTCATGCTCCTCGTCATCAGCCAGGTCATGTATACCGGCGACGATACGCAAGGTGGAAACCTCTTCCTGCCTGCCATAGATATCGAACAGGCAATGAGCCGCTGTCAGAACATAGCGCTCGGCAACCAGCGTTCCTGCGCAGAAAAAACGGTCTTCCAGTGGAAATATGCCGGCAGTGGCTATCACCACCATCGAAGGCCAATCGCCATACTCCGCATCATCTCCACCGAGAACGCGGCGCGTGATCTCCAGGTCGTTGATGATCGCATGCGCATCACCTGCGTTATGTACCTGAGCATCGGAGACGATGACATCAGCAGCACTGGCCGTGCCGCTCGGCAGCATGGCTACGCCCATCAGCAGGCCGAACAGCATCAGTAGACAGCGCCACTGCGACACTATCTGCTGCTTTGTAGCGTGCAGCTTCACGCAACGGAAAGTCAGGCCCTGCATGTCAATGGCGCTCTCGATTCTTTACACAATCAGACTCTTAGCGACCAATACCGTGTTTTTCACACCATGGAAAGAAGCGTTTGTGACACAGACGCGCTACGCGGGGCTGTCAGATTGTCAGGAATCGTCGCCTGACTTGCTCTCGTCCAGCGGGTAACCCGGCATCAGCTTGTAAGGATGCTCCCAGCCGGGCAGCTGCCTGATGCGCTCCAACCAGGCATCAATGGCAGGATAGTCGCTCCATGAGCCGAAGCCGATTTCGTCAGGCCAGAACAGATACCCACACAGGGAAATATCGGCAATGGTCGGCTCGTCTCCGGCAACGAACTCCGATTTGTCGAGTCTACGTTCCAGCACGCCCAGCGCCGAGGTCGCCCGGCGCTCAAGGAAAGCGGTCACGTCGTTCTCACCCTGATCGGTGAACTGCCGCAAGTAACGCAGGGGCGCGATATTGCCTGTCAACTTGTGATTGTCGAACAGTATCCAGCGCAACACCTCCCTGTGCTGAGGAACCGAACTGGCATCGTACAATTCGAACGCATCGGCCAGATAATCGAGAATGACACCTGACTGGGCCAGAGTGACATTCTTCGCCTCCAGCGTCGGCACCTCGCCCATCTCATTGAGCTCGAGGTAGTCATCCGTTCGCGTCGCCCCATTGAAGAAGTCAACGAATACCGGCTCCCAGTCTGCAGAACAGAGGTTCAACATCAGGGCGGCCTTGTAGGCATTACCCGACTGGGCAAAACAGTGAAGTCTGAATTTCATCAGGTATGGAGTTTACGGACAGTGCCGTCAGGTGAACAGCCCGTAGTCTAGCCAGCTATCGTCAAAATTGCTCAGATCTGGAAAGATACCGGCGATATCGGAGTTGGACAACCCCATCCACGATGCCAGAGCCGCACCATACTGGTTCACCGACATGGAGGGAATGACGCGTCCCTTGTCGCCGGTGTCATCGCTACCACCGATTTCATAACTGGGCCAGTCACCCACCAGCTTCGTACCGTTGACCGCACCGCCCATGACCAGATAATGACCGCCCCAGCCGTGATCCGAACCGTCACCGTTGACGGTCAGCGTTCTGCCGAAATCCGAGGCCGTAAAGGTAGTAACCGCATCAGCCACTCCCAGTGCCGCCAGTTCCTGTTGAAAGCTGCTCAACCCCTTGTCCAGATCTTTCGTCAGTTCGTCGAGTCGCGGAGATTGCGCGTCATGGGTATCCCAACCGCCCATGCCGACAAAATAGATCTGGCGCCTCTGCCCCATGATCTCTCGACCAGCAATCAATCGTGCCACCATCTGGAGTTGCTGACCCAGGTTTCCCTTGGTCTCGAAGTCCCGTCCGGATGCCTGATGCTGGTTCATGACCGAAGACAGCAAGCGTGAACTGTCGCGGGCACGTCCGAAGGACTCACCGGCAAACTGCTTGAGAAGATGATCGTTCTGCAGGGCGAGAATTTGCGACATGGCCTCATCCCGACCTGCATTGGTGCTGTAACTGTTGGCATCCATGTAATCGAGCAACTTCGCTCCCGATGCAGGGTTGATCGATATCGGTGAGGTCCGGTTACCGGACTGGAAGTAGTTACTGCCCGCAACGGTGAAGGACGGAGGCAGTGTGGAACCGGCATTCGCATCACGTAACAGATCGGCCATGCGTCCACCCCAACCGGCACCGACAACCGAGGTCGGCTGACTCGCCAGACCTTTCTGCCATTGCTCTTGCTGATGGTTGTGCGCAAAAAGATCCGCCGGAATCGTCGCCGAACCGTTGAGCAAACCACTGCGCGTGACCGGCTGGATCAGATTTCCGGCATTGGCCACGATCGCCGCATTGCCATCTTCATAGAGCTGGCGAAGCCCCGGCAGGTTCTTGTTGAAACTGACGATGCCATCGCTGGCCGGCAATAGATCACCCTGATCGATCGCCAGACTGCCGCGTGCGCTGCTGTACTCGGCATAACGCGCACTGTCGGACGGCACGAAGAGGTTGAAGGAGTCGCTGCCGCCATACAGGAATACGCATACCAGCGCCTTGTAGTCGCTCGTACTGGCAAGGTTGCTGGAATCTGCCAGCGCCGAACCGACCAGGCTCAATTTGCCGCTCATGGCACCTGCACCACTGCCGGCAATGGCACAGGCCAGCGAGCGCTTCAGGAATCGACGTCTTGCTTGATAGTGTCTGTTCATCAAGTGCTCCTTACATTTGAACCAGGTAGTCGGGAGAGGCCATGATCAGGCTCAATGCATCACGCACGCGCCTGGACTGCCCTTCCTTGGTGTCTGCCGATGGCAGCCCCTCCAGATGAGTGCTCAGAATATTGCGCAGCCCATCGCTCATACCGCCCGACAGCAGCAGCAGATCCAGTCGATCCAGCAGCTCATCGGTACTGACCGCAGCCAATGCGCGCTCCTGCGCCAGATTGATGTAGGACGACTTCCTGGCGTTGCTGTCACCGTCATCATGCTCGTACTGAATCTGCCGGTCGATGCGATTGGTCATCGACAGGATCATGTCA
>CBDUIJ010000158.1:0-12491 GCA_965367215.1 uncultured Granulosicoccus sp. | reverse complement strand
TACATATTGATCATGAATAGCAGCATGATCACCGCCATGGCCGCCCCCATGTAAAGCGCCATGTACAGGCGAGTTTCACTGAAGAAGATGTGGTCTGCCTGGTAGGTGTTGAGGTACATGAGCCCGAACATGACAACGGTTGATGCCAGGATCATGGTTGCAAATCTTGTATAACTGGACATGGGTTTTCTCCGTTGAGTCGGTTTTCCTGTCTGATGCGCTGTCGCTCACTCGCTGAGCATTGATCAGTCTGCTGTCGTCGCCATCAGGAACGCTATTGCGAATACCGTGTGTGGGAAAGACTATGTCATTGCGTCGCTGGCAGG
This sequence comes from uncultured Granulosicoccus sp., assembly GCA_965367215.1. Classification (GTDB taxonomy): domain Bacteria; phylum Pseudomonadota; class Gammaproteobacteria; order Granulosicoccales; family Granulosicoccaceae; genus Granulosicoccus. The sequence goes on along the minus strand of CBDUIJ010000158.1, from coordinate 12,165 downwards.
CCGGGAATGCAAGAATTGCCATTTTGGACGGTTCGCGAGCTGAGAGGCAGGTGCCATGCGGGTGCTGGCGTCGAGATCGTCAATGTCGACGTCCGTAGAGGGTCAGATGTAATCTGCCTGTTATCTACATGTAAGGTACAACGCTGCTGAAAGCGCGTTACGAGGGGGGGGAGACGAGCGCCAACTGTGCCCTGTATCAGATGAAAAGGCAGGGGTGACCCCTGTGTCGGCACCAGGGAGAGACTGCTGCCGGAATCGTTCATTCTTCTGCCAGCTGCTTCAATGCCAGTAGCCGTTGATCCCATTGCTGTTCAAGCCTTGTGATGAACAGGCGTGCCTGCTGCAATGACTCCGTATTGAGACTGACCCGCGTCTCACGCCCTGCCGGATGCAACTGGATGATCTCTGCGCTGGCCAGTGCCTGGATCTGCTTGCGGGCGCCCTGGCGAGAGACACCCAGGTCTTCGGACAGTTTGCCGATGGTATAGCTCGATCCGTCTGACAATCGCGTTACGATTTCCAGACGGACCGGGTCTCCCAGTGCCTTGAATATGGCTTGCACGCTCATTCAGTCACCTGCGAACAGTGTTTCCAGACGGCCAAGCATGAAGTTCCAGCCGCCGGAGTTCTGCTGGTGGCTGGATTCGGCAATCTCGGCTGGCAGGCTGGCGAATCCGGTTTCCGACAGACTGACCTTGCAGCTACCGTCCTGTAGTTCGCTGAGACGAAATTCCACCAATGTGGTGTCGACACTGAGCACATCGCCGAGGAAATGATTGCCGCCGGGAACCCAACGAAAGGCGAAATATTCATGAGGTCTGGCGTCGACAATGCAGACCTGGTTTTTCCCGTGATCCCCGAAGCCGAAGATCGGCTGCTCGCCGACGGCATAACTGCCTTCGATGGTTTCGGGGAACCATTTCACCACTTGCTCGGGATCACTGATTGCGTTGTAGACGCGTTCACGACTTGCATTGATGGTGATTTCACGTTGAATGCTGTTCTGCATCTTCTGCCTCGCCTTTGCCTTTTGGGGTGACCATCAGTAGAGCATGCTCGAGAATAATATGCAACCAAAAGGTTGCATGAAGATGTGGCAGCGTTGTGAGGGGAGGCTATTCGGCAGACTCTGAGGCGGTGCCACAGAGCTTGTAGACTTCCAGTTTTTCCGTCCGGCCCTTGAGCTTCTGCTGGCCCATTGACTCCGTGGTGAAAGTCGGTCCGAGTCGGCTCTGCGTTTCACTGCTGATCAGAATGGACGTTTCCGTGCCTGCCGGGTAGAGCTTCTTGCCCAACTGTTCCAGGCGTTGACCGATGTTCACGGTATCGCCAATCAGGGTGTAATTGAGTCTGCCCGGAGCACCGATGTTGCCGACAGTTGCCGGACCGGTATGAATGCCGATACGAATGAACACGGCTTGTGCGCCACGGGCCTTGCGTCGCAGATTGTCTTCATGGATGGAGGCGGCAATGGCCAGAGCGGCGCGAGAGGCTCTCTCGGCACTGTCGGTCTGCACATCCGGTGCGCCCCAGAAGGCCATGACGGCATCGCCAATGAACTTGTCGATGGTGCCTTGCTCGGACTCGATGCAGCCAGCGACCAGGGAGAAATGATGGTTCACGAAGTCGGCAACGTCTGGCGCTGACAGGCCTTCGGAGACCGAGGAGAAGCCGACGATATCCGTGAACATGACGGTGACTTCCCGCGCCACGGAGCTTGTGCTGTCGTCGTTGGCACTTCTGATCAGACGTTCTACCAGCTTTTTCGGTACATACAGTTCGAACCAGCGTAAGGCCCGAAGCATGGAGTTGAAGGCGACTGCCTGATCGTTCAGCTCCCGGAATATGCTACCCGGAAGCTGGTCGATCTTGGACACGTCCAGGTCACGGATTCGTGCGGCAGCCCCCGAGAAGCGCACGATGGGCCGGGCGATCCTGTGCCCGAGAAAGATGGCGGCCAGCAGCGAGATGATCAGCGTCACGATACCGGCGATCAGCGCTGCACTCATGCGCTGAATTTCCCGGGTGGAATCATTGGCCTTGAAATAGGCGCCGATGATCATCGGGCTCGGGCCGAAACCTTCAAGGCTCTGATACACGAAGGCGTAGCGGTCGTTGAACAGTTCCATGAAGTGGCTGGAGATCTTCCGGGGTGTGTCGCGCGGCATCTCACGCCGTCCCCGGGTCTGCCAGATCGAGGCCAGCACCGGGTCGGCAAAGGTGTTCAGAGCTGGTAAAGGGTGTTCGGCCGAGCGTCCCGGATAGCCATCAATCAGAGACCAGTGAGCCAGCACCTGGTCGCGACCATAGAGTATGAAACTGTTGCCGTTGGTATTGTCGGCATGCTGATCGATGAAGTTCGACAAGCCTTCTATCGAGGTGACTGCACCGACCGCGCCAATGAATTCACCGTTGCGTGTGACCGGATGAAAACGATTGAGATAGGTCTTTTGAGACTGCTCACGCCAGACGGGTGAACCCCATTGCGGTCCCTGCCGAACGCTTTCCAGATCCACGCGCCCCATCGGTCGCGCCGATTGATCCACCACCGTCCATTCAACTGCGCTCGATTCGCGCACCCGGCGGGCCACATGGGCATTTTGCTGGATATCGACGTACAGAACTGCCTCGATCTGCTGTGCGCCTGCCAGCGAACCGGTCAGCAAGGTGGCCAGATCGTCCTTGTCGTCGGGGTCGACCTCAAGGTCGCCGATCTGCTTGGCCAGAAAGCGCGTCAGGTGTTCGGCGGGTCGCAAGTGCTGGGTAAACTGACTGACATCGGAGGCCACCGACTGCTCTGCATTCAATCTGAGCAGGTCGAAGGTGTTCTTCTGCGCCAGCCAGACACCAACACCGAATACGACGCCGACTGCAACCAGTACCAGAGAGCCGATTGCCGAGGCCAGCGTGATGGTGATGGGGACCCGTCCATACCAGCGCGACAGCATCCTGAGGTACGTTCGGTTGGTCACCATGGAGCAGATGCAGGCCTTTTATTGCAGGAAGGGCGCCGGTCTCCTTGCCGGTCATGGGTCTATCGACTGTAATTCTAGGTGACTGGAGGCCCGGGTGGGTATCACATTTGAAAAAGGCTGTTTCAGGACGTAACGGATATCACCTCATCGGGACGCAGAAATGGTGACAGAGCGCTCGGGCTGAGCGCATGATCGGCAATGCCCCTGTCGGTCAGGTGCGGTCCGGCATTGCAGGCCAGAGTGGCCCCGAAACAGGCCTTGAATATCAGGTAGGGAGGCTGCCACTGGATGACCTTGTCCATGGCCTCTCGCAGCGCGACGAACTGTGCTGAGATCTCGCCCAGGGGCTTGTCCGATATCAGGCCTGAGAGCGGCAGGGGCAGTGTCGCCACAATCTCGCCGTCGATGGCCACGGCCATGCCGCCCTGCATGGCGATGACGGCATTGCAGGCGGCTGCAAGATCCTGCTCATTGCCACCGAAGGCGGTGAGGTTGTGGCTGTCATGTGACACCGTGGTGGCAAAGGCGCCGTGCCAGGCACCCCAGCCGGTCAGATAGGCAAGCTTCGGCTTTGCCGCGGCAAAGCCATGTCGATGAGTAACGGCCATCAGCGTGACACCTTCTGGCGGTACGACGAAACCGTCGACCAGCTGAGCCTCGACACTGCCGTGCCGGGTGAAACGTGGTTGGTGAATGGTCCTGACAATGACCGACTGCCCGTTGGCAGCAGCGCCCTGTGGCGTCTGAGCTTCCGGACGCAGGCGAAAATCATCAGCCTGCAGCGCGTGTGCCTTGACGGAGGACTGCAGCAGGCGGGTATCGTTCGCAGGCGGTGTGTTCAGATAGCGCCCTTCACGCGCCACGGTAGCGCCGTTACTGATGACCCGATGGCAGTGCAGTGACTCCAGCGAATCCACCAGCGACAGATCGGCACGACGTCCGGCAGCCAGCAGGCCCAGGTCGGGTCGGGAGAGCCGTGCGGCGGCGTTGTAGGTGGCTGCTCGCAGAGCCCAGCTGGCGGGCATGCCATAACGAATGAGGCGACGCACCACATCATCCAGCCCGCCGCGATGGTACAGGTCATCGGGAAAGACATCGTCGGTACACAGGGTCAGATTGGCCGGTAGATGACCGAGCTCGTTCAGTGCCGCGACACATTCGGGCAGCAGGTGATCGTGTGAGCCACGCAGCTCGATGCCGATGCCGGCCCGCAGCTTGTGCATGAAGTCCTCGGCAGAGGTGATCTCGTGATCGGTCACGATGCCTGCCGCCATGAAGGCGCTGAGTTGGGCCCCTTGCAGGCTGCGTGCATGACCGAAAACCGGTTTGCCACTCTCGAGGCCTGCCTGCACGATGCCGCTCATGCGCGGCTCACGCTGAATGACACCCTGCATGTTCATGACTTCGGCGATGCCGCCGATCTCCGGCCGAGCCAGCAGCGTGTTCAGGGTCTCTGCCGTGAAGTCGGCACCTGCCAGTTCCAGCCCGGGAGCCGAAGGGACGCAGGACGGGGCAAGTACGATGACGCGCAGATCCAGCTGCTGTGTAGCGTCGATGGCCCAGTCAACCCCGGCAATGCCATGCACATTACCCAGTTCGTGCGGGTCCCAGACGATAGTGGTCACACCGCGCGGCAGCACCGCATTGGCATAGGTCTGCGGGGTGACCATGGAGCTCTCGATATGCATATGCGTGTCGATGAGTCCGGGAATGGCAATCCGGTCCGTGGCGTCAATGAGCTCGCTGGCTTCAGCATGCAAGCAGGGTGCATGCACGCTGGCAATGAGTGGGCCGACAAGGCCGATGTCCGCCGGACGAATCTCGCCCGTGATGGCATCGAAGAGGTGGCCATGACGAATCAGCACATCGAAGGCGGCATCGCCGCGCGCGGCAGCGACGGCTCGGTCGCGCAGTTGAGGCTCGTTCAGGTCCTGGGGTTCGTGGCGTGTCATGGGGCAGGTATCCTGTTCAGGTGTGCCGGGATGCCGATACTCGACTCATTCAAGCGTCTGGCTGTCCGGCGCAGGCGGCGCAGCGGCGGCCAGCAAGGCATCAAGGAGGCGGGCTTTCAGGGCATCCGGGTCTTTCACTGTCACGATTTCGTGGCGGCGATCGGGTGAGACTTGTTGCAGTAGCACGGTCTGGCCTTCCTGTTCGCTGACATCGGTAATTACCTCGATGCTGACGCTCAGGATGTCGAAGTCATCAGGGGATGCCAGTGCGGCGGCGGCCACGGGGTCGTAGATGGCCATGCCGGGGCGCCCGCGTGATAAACCGATGTCCAGGTAGCCGCCCATCAGGTCGTGCAGCAGGCGTCCTTGCACGGTGCGAATTCGGGAGAGAGGCCGCAGGTCATCGGGCCGCAGCTGTACCTGGCGGCAGGGTTCCAGGTCGACCATGCGAACAGGTATACCGGAGGCAAACACGGTGGCCGCCGCCTGAGCATCGGCCCAGGCATTGAATTCGGCATACGGTGTCTGGTTGCCGCGAGCGGTGGCACCTCCCATCCAGGTCAGACGGTGAATGCGCTGTGCCAGTTCTGGCGCCTGCAGGCACAGGCTGGCGATATTGCTCAACGGTCCCAGCGCCAGTATCTGCGGTTTGTACGGTTCGCTGGCCAGCCAGGTCATGAGTGCCTCGACGGCTGATGCCGAGGGTGGCAGATGTGCGCTCTGCGACAGGCAGGCACCGCGTGTCGGCAGTCCGCTGGCCCCCAGCACATGATGGGCTGTGCGAGCTTCACCCCGAAACGATTGCGCCGCTCCCGGATGCCAGGGGCGTCCCCAGTTGAAGGTGGCGTCGAAGCCTGCAGCATTGATGCCCACCTGCGCCAGCTCTGCACAGCCGAACAACAATGACTGGGCCGCAGGGGTCACGCCGACATGGCGAAGGTACAGCAGCGCATGCATGTCGTCGAAACCCATGTCGGTATCGACCCACACATTGACTGGCAGGGAGTCGCTCACGACATGCTCGACAGGGGGACGGCCTTGTCAAATGGCAGGTCGAACATGATATCGCTGCCTGTGGGGTAGGCGGGCAATTCTGCATTGACATCGGCCCGTACCGGCCCGAGCGCCGTTTGCAGCAGGTATTCACGGACCGTACCGGCAAAAGCATTGCCCACGATGGTGCCCTGGTAGTTGCCACTGCCCAGAACGACGCTGGCAGGTCGCCAGGCCAGGCCGCGGGTGCCGGCCTGCGGCTCACGAGCCAATGGCAGGGCAGCGTCCGTCTGGTCGGCAGTGGCGTCGGTCGAGACCAGCGTCTGAGCACGAACGGCGAAGATATTCTCGAAGCCGACAAAATCAGCGACAAAGCGGGTGGCCGGGCAATTGTAGATCTCTTCCGGAGAGCCGATCTGCTCGACACAACCCTTGTTCATGACCACGATACGATCAGCCAGCGACAGGGCTTCCACCTGGTCATGGGTAACAAAGATCATGGTCAGTCCGGTCTGCTTCTGCACGCGCTGCAGTTCACTGCGCATCTCCAGCCGCAGGCGCGCATCCAGATTCGACAGTGGTTCATCCAGCAGCAGTACCTTGGGATCCATGACCAGCGCACGAGCCAGGGCTACACGTTGTTGCTGACCACCGGAGAGTTCGGCGGGCATGCGTTTGGCAAATTCACCCAGGCCGACAATGGACAGGCCCTCGGTCACTCGCTTGTCGATATCCTGTTTATCCAGGCGTTTCAGGCGCAGACCGAAGGCGACGTTCTCGGCCACGCTCAGGTGTGGAAACAAGGCATAGGACTGGAAGACCATGCCGACATCACGCTTGTTGGGAGGTTTGCGTGTGATGTCCTCGGAATCCAGACGGATATGGCCTGAGCGGGTTTTCATGAGTCCGGCAATGGCGCGCATGGTCGTGCTCTTGCCACAACCGGATGGGCCGAGGAAGGCGACCAGCTCGCCCTGGCTGACAGACAGGTTCAGTGACTCGACAGCAATGGACTTTCCATAGGCGAGTGTCAGCGACTCGAGCTGCAGAAAATCAGACATAGCGGGAGAATCCGAGAAAACGTTCAGCCACGAACACGATGGCGATGGACAGGAAGGCCAGCAGGGCGGCAAGGGCTGCCACTGACGGGTCGTAGGTGGTCTCCAGATAGGAGATCATGTCGATGGGCAGTGTTCGCACGCCGGGGCCTGACAGGAACAGTGACACAGGCACCTGATTGAAACTGGTGACGAAGCCCAGGATGAACGCTGCCAGAATGCCGCTTCTGATATTGGGCAGAACCACCCGAAAAAAGGCGCCGAGCCGGGAAGCCCCCAGCAGCACGGCGGCCTCTTCGATATCACTGCGCAGATTGTTCAGTGAGGCTGACACCACACGCACCGCATAGGGCAGTATCAGCGCGGTGTGTGCGGCAAACAGGGCGGTGACGACTTCCACACCCAGTGGCACCACCAGATAGCGCAGCAGGGCCAGACCCACGATGATACCGGGCACGATGATGGGGGCCGAGACGATGGTGCGCAGGGTCTCTCCGAAGGGCAGCTTGTAGCGCGCCAGGGAATAGGCAATGGGTACGCCCAGAATGAGGGCTGCCAGCGTGCCGAATACTGCCAGTGCCATGGACAGTGCAAAGCTCTCCCGGAAACTGTCTATCTGGAAGACCTTGATGACCCAGCGAAACGAGAGTCCCTGTGGCGGGAATGCCAGTGATTCACCCGCTGACAGGCCGGCTGCCACGATGATGAAGAAGGGTCCGATCAGGAACAGCATGACCAGTGTCAGGACGAGATACTGCAACCAGCGACTGTTCATCGGGAGCCTCGGGCTGTGGCCAGACGCTTGAGCAGCAGATTGGCGCAGAAACTCATGACGATCAGAATCATGGCAATGACACTGGCCGAGGCGAAGTCGTTGGCAACGGTTACCCGCTGGTAGAGCAGGGTTTCGAGCATCAGAACCTTGGAGCCTCCGAGGATGGCGGGGGTGATGAAGGCGGTCAGGGAGCCGGTGAATACCAGTGTGCCGCCGACCACCAGACCTTCGCGGGTCAGAGGCAGGATGACTTTCCAGAAGACTTGAAAACCGTTGGCACCCAGTACCCGTGCGGCAGGCACGGCATCATCGGGCATGTTCTCCAGCGCGCTGCACAGGCTAAGAATCATCAGTGGCAGGAACAGCTGCAGCAGGCCGATGAACACAGCCGTTTCGGTAAACAGGAAGCGGATGGGTTCATCGCTCAGACCGATGGCCGTCAGTGCCTGGTTGACGATGCCGGTTCTGCCCAGAATGACGATCCAGGCGTAGGTTCGTGCCACCGGCGATATCATCAGCGGCAGAATGACCAGACCGATCATGCGGCCCCGTGATTGCGGTGACAGGGACACGATACTCCAGGCGGCGGCGTAGCCGATGACGGCCGCAACGGCCGTCACCATCGCACCCAGTTTCAGGGTTCTGAAGAAGACGACCTGATTGCGCTCACTGGAGAAGAAATCGATATACGGGGCAAGGCTCCAGCCATCCACATTCTGGAATCCTTCGCCCAGTAATATGCCCACCGGCAACAGGAACACCAGGGCTGCAAACAGCACCCCTGGTAGTACCAGTGCCAGTCCTTCCAGTCGGTTGTCGAACATGGTCAGTCAGTGTCAATCGAGAGTGATACAGCGTTGTGCTTGACCTCGATCACTGAGTGACGCTGTTGTTCCACGACTCCAGCCACTGGTCGCGATTGTCGAGAATCACGGCCGGTGCCAGCAGGTTCAGCGTGCTGACCGTATCGGCGCCGTAGGTCAGGTTCTCTGCAATCTCGTCACTGACGACAACCTCGGCATTGGCCGGGCTGTCAACCAGCGCCTCGGCCAGAGCTGTCTGGATCTCGGTGGACAGCCAGAAATCCATGAACTGGTAGGCCAGGTCTTCGTTCTTCGCACCTTGGGTCAGAACCATGACATTCATGCCGCCGGTCTGGCCTTCACTGGGTGTGGCCCAGGCCAGAGGCAGGTCCATCTTGGTATAGGCGCCCCAGGCGAAACGACCGATGGGGGCTGCCAGGATTTCTTCCTGCTGCATCAGCTGGGCAACCTGTGATGAGCGTTCGTAGAAGGTCACGATGTCGTCGGCGTTCTCGGCCACGGCCTTGATGGGGGTTTCCAGCGTGCTGGCATCATCACCCAGAGCCTTGCCCAGCATGTAGAGTGCCGGTGGTCCCTGGTTGGTGGAGACATTGGGGAAAGCGACACGACCCTTGATCTCGTCCTTGAACAGATCCTTCCAGCTGTCGATACTGACCTTGTCCGTACGGTAGACGATGGAGGTAGCGTAGAAGGTATAGCCGATACCCAGATGGTCGCCCAGTGGATCCTTGGCAATATCGTACAGTTTGTCGTAATTGCTCAGCCGCGAGACGTCAATGGATTGCGTGATGCCCTTGCGGTTGGCCGACAGCGCATCGTGGGTGGACATGACTGCCATGTCGATCTCGGGGTCGTCCTTGCGTGCTTCGAGCTTGGCCAGGCGTTCGACACTGTTGCCGGTTTCGACGATCAGTTCGCAATCGCAGAGGGCTTCAAAGGGCTTGTAGACGATTTCGGAAAAGGCATCCTGGGCAAAGCCGTAGACCGAGACCACCAGTTGTTCGTCGGCGGCTTGTGCCGGAGAGGCGCTGAGAGTCGCGATACCTGCCAGAGCCAGTGCGCTGAATGACAGCAGCCCGGAGGCGCGTTCGGCTGTGGATCGCTTGGGCAGGTGATGATCAGGTGTTTGCTTGTCGAATGACATGTCCGGAAGTTCCTCGGTCAGGCAGGATGGGGAGGTCTGAAAGATACCACAGCAGTGGATGGCTTCCGGCTTGCCCATGGCGAGTCGGGCGAGTGCATGGTCATGCAAGACAATTCACCCTTGCAGGCGTATGGTTGTCGCACATTATCGGTGCAATGCTGACCGGGAAAGAGCATGAATCAGAATGATGACAATTCCGGCGAATATGCCTCCCCACCGTGTTTTGCGCACGAACTGACTTATACCGAAAACGGCTATGTCGTCAGCGATGCGCAAACGGCCAGTGATGTCGCCCGATGGCGCAAGGGCGAGCGACAACGCCTGATCGATCTGCGCCTGGCCATTCCGGCTAGAGAGCGCCAGCGCCACGCTGAGCAGGTCATGGCCAGGCTGGACGAGCTTGTCGTGGATAAAAGCGAGGCCATCGTCAGTGTGTACTGGCCGTTTCGTGCCGAGCTGAATCTTCGTGGCTGGATGCAGAGCATGGTCGACAGTGGGGCACGTATTGCGTTACCGGTGGTCGAAGAGAAAGCGCAACCCCTGGTTTTCCGCCAGTGGACACCTGATGCCCGCATGCAGCCGGGTATCTGGAACATTCCGGTTCCGGTGGATGGTGAGGTTGTGCAACCGACGCATGTGATTGCGCCGCTGGTAGGGTTCGACCCCATGGGCTACCGATTGGGCTACGGTGGTGGCTACTTTGATCGTACTCTGGCAGGCATGCACGAGCGACAGCAGTATCCACTTGTCATCGGTGTGGGGCATTCGGTGGCGCGCATTCCGACGATCTACGCGCAGGCACATGACATTCCCATGCATCGCATCATTACCGAGAGTGAAACGCTGCAGATAGCCGAGGCGTGAAGAATGTGCCAGGCCTCTGGAAAACACGCACTTGAGCAATACCTTGTGCACTCGGCGTGAGTATCCTGCGCCTGAGCAATGAATCTACAACAAACGATTTTCTGGAGTGAATGACATGAGTACCAGACAGGAAAAAGCCGTACTGGCCGGTGGTTGTTTCTGGGGTATGCAGGAACTGGTACGTCGTCAGCCCGGTGTACTGGCCACGCGGGTCGGCTATACCGGCGGCGAGGTCGAGAACGCCACCTATCGCAATCACGGCAATCACGCCGAAGGCATCGAGATTCTGTTTGATCCGGATGTGACCAGCTATCGTGATGTTCTGGAATTCTTCTTTCAGATTCACGACCCGAGTACGCCCATGCGACAGGGTAATGATGTCGGCGCTTCCTACCGCTCTGCCATCTACTACACCAGCGAAGAGCAGAAACGCGTGGCTCTGGATACCATTGCCGACGTGGACGCCTCCGGTCTGTGGCCGGGGAAAGTGGTTACCGAAGTAGAACCTGCGGGTGACTTCTGGGAAGCTGAACCCGAACATCAGGATTACCTGCAACGTCTGCCCAATGGCTACACTTGTCACTTCGTGAGACCGGGCTGGAAATTGCCAAAGCGTACCCAGTCAGCCTGATGCGTTGATACCGGCTGGTGCCGGTCTGTTGCAGCCTTGGCTGACTGCAAGCGGACCGGCCAGGCTATAGACCCGACACCGTACCGATACAGGAGTTTGATTCAGTGACCGCCGAGAACATCGTCAACGCCATCGAGCAGCTGCGAACCTTGCTGGGAGACCGGCTTTCCACCGGCAGTTCCGTTCGAGAACTGCACAGCCACGATGAAGCCTATACGCCGGCGGTCCTGCCCGATGCGGTAGCGTTTCCGGAAACCACGGCAGAGGTGTCGGCGATCATGAAGATCTGCTCGGCGCAGCGTTGTCCGGTTGTGCCCTATGGGGTGGGTACGTCACTGGAGGGCCATGTGGTACCGGTTGCTGGCGGACTGACGCTTGATACCAGTCGCATGAATCGCGTCCTGACCGTCTTCGACAGTGACATGAACGCGGTGGTGCAGCCCGGGGTGACCCGTACCCAACTCAATGAGGAGTTGCGTGCCACTGGCCTGATGTTCACGGTTGACCCCGGAGCGGATGCCACCATGGGCGGCATGGCGGCGACTCGTGCATCGGGAACCAATACCGTTCGCTACGGCACCATGCGAGAGAATGTGCTGGCACTGGAAGTGGTGCTGGCCGATGGCCGGATCATTCGCACCGGCAGCCGTGCCAGAAAATCCTCTGCGGGTTACGACCTGACCCATCTGTTCGTGGGCTCCGAAGGCACTCTGGGCATCATCACCGAACTGACGGTGCGTCTGTTCGGACAGCCCGACACGATCTCGGCTGCAACCTGTGCGTTTGAAACCGTGAAAGACGCCGTGGATGCCGTCATCATGGCCATCCAGATGGGCATTCCCATGGCGCGTATCGAAATGCTCGATGAAATGCAGATGAAGGGCATGAACATCTACAACCCCGATATGCCCATGCCGGAAAAGCCACATCTGTTTCTGGAATTCCATGG
>CBDUIJ010000157.1:0-12607 GCA_965367215.1 uncultured Granulosicoccus sp. | reverse complement strand
GCTGTGAGCCATCGAGAAGAGTGGGCCAGATGGTCGCACTCAGCTCGATGCTCTGGGCGTCTGTAGGCAGTTCGACAGCGGGGGATATACCCCAGGATCCTGCATGAAAAGTCTGTTCGACAACCTCATGCTCTTCATCTTCATACCATTGCTCGGCAGAGCGTTCGATGATGCCGGGACCTTGCGGGTTCGGATCGGCACAGATGCAGTGCATCAGCCAGCTGCGAACCTGGCGTGGAGTCGGGTGCTGGGCACCGGTGGCCGACAACTTGAACTCGATGGTGTCACCGGCGCTTGCCGAGAGGCGATCGCTATAGCCGATCAGCGGGACACGACGTTGTCTGGATGAGTCCATTTTTCTGAAGCAATTCTTGCCTTGCAATGGGGGGTAGCAAATTAGTTTTGACTACACGAGGCCAGCAAGGTTATGTTTGTGGGCTTGTTATCAGGCATCGGTCATCTGACCGGCGGCTGTCCGTTAACGCTTTAATCAAGGAGTCATCCATGGTGCGTTGTACGTTGAAGTCTCTCACGTCAGAGTCACTTGTCAAGAAGCTGTGCACGGCAGCTCTGGCCATCGCGGCCATTGCCGTCTCCTCGCAGGCCATCAGTCAGAGTGCTGGCGGCACCATGGTGATGATCGCCCAGCCCGAACCTCCTTCGCTGGCTCCTTATCTGTCCACCTCCGGCCCCATCGGTCTGGTCGCGCCCAAGATCTACAGCGGTCTGCTGGATTACGACCTGGATCTGAACCCGGTGCCAGAGCTGGCAAAATCCTGGGAAGTCAGTGATGACGGTCTGACGGTTACCTTCAATCTGCAGGAAGGTGTCACCTGGCACGATGGCGAACCCTTCAGTTCGGCCGATGTCGAGTTCAGCATCATGGAAGTGCTGAAGAAGTTTCATCCGCGTGGACCGAACTCGTTTCGTGAAGTCAGTTCCATTGATACGCCGGATGCCGTCACTGCCATCTTCAATCTTGATCGGCCTGCGCCCTACATGATGCGTGCGCTGTCCTCCTACGAGTCGCCCATCGTGCCGAAGCACCTGCTGGAAGGCAAGGACGTTCGTGAGGCGGACCTGTCCAACAACCCCGTGGGTACCGGACCCTTCAAGTTCGTCGAGTGGAAGAAAGGTCAGTACATTCGTCTGGACAAGAACGAGGACTACTGGAAAGAAGGTCTGCCGCTGCTGGATCGTATCGTGGCTCGAGTCATACCCGACGCTTCCACGCGCACGGCTGCGATGGAAAGTGGGGAAGTGCATTACGGTGCCTTCGGCGCCATCCCGAATATCGATGTCATTCGCCTGCGTGACATGGACGACATCGGTGTAACCACCGATGGCTATGCCATGATCAATCCCATGGCCCTGATCGAATTCGATACTACCCAGCCTCCCTTCGACAGCAAGGCGATGCGTCAGGCCATTTCCATGAGTGTCGACCGTCAGTTCCTGATCGACAACATCTGGTTCGGATATGGCAAGCCCGCTACCAGCGCCATGACCTCGAACTACGAGCCCCTCGGTCTGTACACGCCCACGGCCAATTACCCCGCATCGCCGGATGTCGCCGCCGCCAATGCGCTACTGGATGAGGCCGGTATCAAGCCGGATGCCGATGGTGTCAGGGCAACAGCTGTCATCGATCTCATTCCCTATGGTGAAGACTGGAGACGTCTGGGTGAGTACATGAAGCAGGCCATGGCCGAGATCGGTGTGAAGCTTGAACTGCGTTATGAAGACGTACCCACCTGGCTCAAGCGTGTCTATGCCGACTATGACTTCTCGCTGAACGTCAATTACTTCTATCAGCTGCCAGATCCGGTCATCGGTGTGCAGCGTCACTACGGTACCGATCAGATTCGTCAGGGCACACCTTTCGTCAACTCCTCACGCTACTCCAATCCGAAGGTGGATGAGCTGCTGGCGGCCGGTGCCGTGGAAGCCGATGCCGGCAAGCGTGGAGAGATCTATGCCGAGTTGCAGAACATCCTGGCCGAAGACCTGCCAGTGGTCAATCTGTTCGAAATGGAGTTTCTGACGGTCTTCAACCAGAAGCTGAAAGACCACACCCTGTCTGCCATGGGAGCCTATGGTTCGTTCGATCGCGCCTGGCTTGACAACTAGAGACGAGCATCCGGCATGAGTCAAGCGGCGCAAAGATCGCGTTATGTCCTGAAGCGCCTTCTGCAGGCGATACCGGTGGTAGTTGCCATTGTCGTGGTCAACTTCTTCCTGTTGCAGCTGGCAGAAGGCGATGCCGTGGATGTGCTGGCCGGTGAGGCAGGTTCTGCCACACCGGAATACATGGCACAACTGCGGCAGAAGTTCGGGCTGGACCAGCCATTGATCGTGCAGCTGGGCGTGTACATGAAGAACATGCTCACCTTCGATCTGGGTTATTCCTTCCGGCATGACATGCCGGTGGCGCAACTGGTGCTGGATCGGCTCATGCCGACACTGCTGCTGATGGTCAGCACCATCACTCTGGCTGTCGGCTTCGGCATCGTGCTGGGGCTGGTCGCCGCCTCCAATCTGAACAACTGGAAAGACAACGTCATCAGCGTCTTCGCGCTGGTCTCCTATGCCACACCGTTGTTCTGGGTGGGTCTGATGATGATCGTCGTGTTCTCGCTGAAGCTGCGCTGGTTTCCGACCAGTGGCATGGAAAATGTGGCCATGTTCTACGAAGGCTGGGATCGGATAAAGGACATTGCCCATCATCTGGTCATGCCAACCCTGACCCTGTCGCTGTTCTATCTGGCCTTGTACACCCGGCTCATGCGAGCCTCCATGCTGGAGCAGGCCAGTATGGATTACGTCACCACCGCGCGTGCCAAGGGGCTGACCGAAAGACGCATCGTGTTCGTGCATATCCTGCGCAATGCCTTGCTGCCGGTGGTCACCATGGCGGGCGTGCAGGTGGGTTCCCTGATCGGTGGGTCGGTCATCGTGGAGTCGGTGTTCGCCTGGCCGGGCCTGGGCATGCTGGCCTTCGAGGCGCTGTTCTCCCGAGACCTCAATCTGCTGCTGGGTATCTTTCTGTTGTCGGCACTGCTGGTGGTGGCCATCAACCTTGTGGTGGATCTTCTGTACTCGTTTCTTGACCCTCGTATCGAGGTAGGTTGAACATGGCATTCTGGCGGCGTTTCTGCCGAAACCGATCGGCGCTCATCGGCCTGATCATTCTGGCTTTCGTGATTCTCATTGCAGCAAGTGCCGGCTTGTTGTTCCCCGAAGACCCGTTCAAGCTGGTCGGGCGCGCCATGTCGCCGCCGGGGGAAAACGGCTTCCTGTTCGGCAGTGACACACTCGGTCGGGATGTCGCGGCCGGCATGGCGCACGGCGCCCGGGTATCCTTGCTGATCGGTCTGCTGGCCACCTCGGTGGCGGTTACTCTGGGCGTGTTGCTGGGCGCCTTGGCCGGCTACTTCGGTGGCTGGATCGACGATGTGCTGATGCGTCTGACCGAAATGTTCCAGACGATTCCCTCGTTCATCTTTGCCATCCTGATCGTTGCGATCATGAAGCCCTCGATCAACAGCGTCATTCTGGCCATCGCGGTGGTCAGCTGGCCAGCGGTGGCCCGCCTGGTGCGCGGTGAATTCATGTCCATGCGCAACCGCGAGTTCGTGCAGGCCTGTCATATCATCGGCATGAGTGACTGGCGCATCATGGTGCGGGAAATTCTGCCGAACTGCCTCTCACCCATCATCGTCACCGGTTCCCTGATGGTAGCTACCGCCATTCTCATCGAGAGTGGACTGGCCTTTCTGGGCCTGGGCGATCCGAACATCATCAGCTGGGGCTTCCAGATCGGCGCAGGCCGTACGGTGCTGCGCAGTGCCTGGTGGGTCTGTACCTTCCCGGGGATTGCCATCATGCTGACCGTACTGGCCATCAACCTGGTCGGTGAAGGGCTCAATGATGCCCTCAACCCCAGACTGCGCGAACGGACATGAACCAGAGCAAAGGTACAACGTCCGTCGACACCAAAGGCGAGTCGACGAAGCCGGTCCTGTCCATCGAAGGCCTGCATGTGCAGCTGCCTCTGGGCAGTGAACGCGCCTACGCGGTCGAGGATGTCAGCTATTCACTGCTGCCGCAGGAAATCCTGTGTGTGGTGGGCGAGTCCGGTTCCGGCAAGTCACTCACGGCCAGAGCAGTGATGGGATTGCTGCCGGCGCCCCATGTGCAATACGAAAAAGGTCGCATCCTGTTCCAGGGGGAAGATCTGGTTCAGGCCAGTGACGAGCGCATGCGTCAGGTACGCGGCAGCGAGATCTCGATGATCTTCCAGGAGCCCATGACCGCGCTGAATCCGGTCATGCGCATCGGCGATCAGATAGACGAGGTCATCCGCTTCCACGAGAAACTGCCGCGCAAGCGGCGCCGGGAGCTGGCGTTGTCGCTGCTGGAAGACGTGCATCTACCGGATCCACCGCGCATCATGAGCGCCTATCCACATGAGCTGTCCGGCGGGCAACGCCAACGGGCCATGATTGCCATGGCACTGGCACTGGAGCCCAAGGTGCTGATCGCGGACGAGCCGACCACCGCACTGGATGTGACCACGCAGGCGCAGATACTGCACCTGATCCGTGAATTGCAGGTCAAGCACCATACCGGGGTGTTGTTCATCACTCACGATATCGGGGTGGTGGCGGATATCGCCGACCGGGTTGCCGTGATGCAGCATGGGCGCATCGTCGAGATCGATACCGTCGAGCGCGTCCTGAACAACCCCCAGCACGAATACACCCGGGCACTGATCGACGCGGTACCGGGCCTGGTACCCAGACCGGTCAAGACCGACAGCGGCGAGGCCATACTGCAGGTGCGGAAGCTGGTGAAAACCTACCGTTCCGGCGGGCGTTTTCTGGGCATCGGCAAACCGCAGAAGGAAGTGCATGCCTGTGATCAGGTCGATGTGGTGTTGAACGAGAGCGAAACGCTCGGAATTGTCGGTGAATCGGGTTCCGGCAAGTCCACCCTGGCGCGCTGTATCGTGCGTCTGCACAGCACCGACTCGGGAGAGATCGTCTATCGCGGACAGGACCTGTGTCCACTGGACCGCGCTGCCATGCGACCGTATCGTTCAAAGATCCAGATGGTCTTCCAGGACCCCTACGCGTCTCTGAATCCCAGAGCCACGGTGGGCCGCATCCTGACCGAAGGGCCGAAGATCATGGGCGAGTCGACTCGCGAGGCCGAGAATCGCGCCCGCGAGATGCTGGAACTGGTGGGACTGGATGTTCGTGCCTTTGAGCGTTATCCACACGAATTCAGTGGTGGACAACGCCAGCGAATCGGCCTGGCAAGGGCTCTGGCCATGCGCCCGGAAATTCTGGTGGCCGATGAGCCGGTCTCGGCGCTGGATGTCTCCATCCAGGCGCAGGTGCTCGCCTTGCTGGCGGATATTCGTGAACGCCTGCAACTGTCGATGGTGTTCATCACTCACGATTTGCGGGTAGCCGCACAGGTATGTGACCGCATTGCCGTCATGCGTCTGGGCAAGGTGGTGGAGCAGGGACCCACGGCAATACTGTTCGAGCAGGCCAGTCATCCCTATACGCAGGAATTGCTGGATGCCATCCCCGGGCGTGACTGGAGTCGCCGCAGAATCGAGGCGGCAAGGGCTGAGCCTTGAGCAAGATCAACGTGGGCGGGGCGGCTCCACGGTAGTATCGCTGTGCCTGTCGATGTGCCGAAAATGTGACGCCGGATGCTTCTTCTGTCGTTGCGTATGTAAATTGGCAGCCCTGAAACCTGTAATTCCTGCCCGCGTGTCGTACCATTCGCACACACCCATTGCCGACTGACTGTTGGCAGTGTTGCGAATAAATGGCAAGGATAGTCGCGGAGCGCAATGGCTGTGCCGTGACAATGTCGCCACCGGATTTTCTCGGTTGACGAATTGCCATCAGAAACCATACAGAGGAACTGACTATGAAATTACGCACAACCGTTCTGGCCAGTGCATTACTGATGGGCGGCTTTTCCGGCGCCGCTCTGGCCGAGTGTGATGACGGCGAGATGGTCATCAAGTTCAGCCATGTGACCAATACCGACAAGCATCCCAAAGGCATCGCTGCCTCACTGCTGCAGCAGCGAGTCAATGACGAGATGAATGGCGTTGCCTGCATGGAAGTGTTCCCGAACTCCACGCTCTATGATGATGACAAGGTCCTCGAGGCCATGCTCAACAATGACGTGCAATTGGCTGCACCTTCCTTGTCCAAGTTCGAGAAATTCACCAAGCAGTACCGCATTTTCGATCTGCCTTTCATGTTCAAGGACATCAACTCAGTCGATGCCTTCCAGAGTTCCGATGCCGGTCAGGCCATGAAGGACTCCATGCATCGCCGTGGCCTGCAGGGTCTTGCCTTCTGGCACAACGGCATGAAGCAACTGTCGGCCAACAAGCCACTGATGCTGCCTGAAGATGCCGCGGGCCTGAAGTTCCGGGTACAGGCCTCCGATGTACTGGTTGCCCAGTTCGACGCGCTCAAGGCCAGCCCGCAGAAGATGGCGTTCAGTGAAGTCTACGGCGCCCTGCAGACCGGCGTTGTCGATGGTCAGGAAAACACCTGGTCCAACATCTATGGCCAGAAGTTCTTCGAAGTACAGGATGGCATTACCGAGTCCAACCACGGTGTGCTGGATTACCTGGTCGTTGCCGGTGCTGAATGGTGGGACGGTCTGGATGCCCCGGTTCGTGAGCAACTTGCCACGATCCTGCAAGAGGTTTCCGAGACACGTAATGCCGAGTCGACTCGCGTCAACGAAGAAGCCCGGGATGCCATCAAGGCTGCCGGTGGCGAAGTTCGTCAACTCACCGATGAGCAGCGCGCTGCCTGGGTTGATGCTCTGAAGCCCGTGTGGGAACAGTTCGAAGGTGATGTCGGTGCCGACATGATCGAAGCTGCCCAGTCTTTCAACTAGACGCAGGCGCAGGCCGGTAGCCCAAGGGGCTACCGGTCCTTTCAATCCGGGCAGCCTGTCCGGCGTGTTACCCGTTCACCGTTGCTGCGGAGATCTGCATGTCCACCTCATCTGCCCCGAAACGAAGCTTCGGTGATCGTATCGAAGAAAATCTGATGGCCCTGTTGCTGGGGCTCATGACGGTGATCACCTTTGCCAATGTGGTCGCACGCATGATGAACAGCAACATTCTGTGGGCTCTGGAAGCCACGGTCTTTCTGTTCGCCTGGCTGGTGCTGATCGGCGCCTCCTACGCGGTCAAGAAGAATTTTCATATCGGCGTCGATGTGCTGGTGCAATTGCTGTCCCCGCCGAAACGCCGGATCGTGACGCTGCTCGCCGTTGCCGTCTGTATTGCCTTCAGTCTGCTGCTGCTCAAGGGGAGCTGGGACTACTGGTGGCCCTTCGCCAGCAAGCGCGCCTTCTACGAAGTCAACGACATTCCCATGCCGCAGTTTCTGCAGTTCTTCTCCTCATGGCTCAATGAGGGTGAGTTGTACGAGAAAATGCCGCGTTTCATACCTTATATCGTCATGCCGCTGAGTACCTTGCTGCTGACATACCGTTTTCTGCAAGTCGGTGTTCGTGTCTGGAAGGGCGAGCAGGAACTGATTGTGGAAAGCCACGAAATCGATGCCGAGCAGATGGCCGGCCTGCCAGACGACCAGCCGGGAGCACGCTGACATGGAAGCCTTACTGCTATTCGTTGTTGTCATCATCCTGATGCTGATGGGCGTGCCCATCGCCGTCTCGCTCGGATTTTCCAGTATCGGCTTTCTGCTGGTGTTCTCGGATGCCTCACTGGCCTCCGTGGCGCAGACACTGCTCAGCGCCTTTACCGGCCACTACACCTTGCTCGCCATTCCATTCTTCGTACTGGCGTCCGGTTTCATGTCCACCGGTGGTGTGGCACGACGCATCATCCGTTTCTCCATTGCCGTGGTCGGGCATGTACGCGGTGGCCTGGCCATCGCCTCGGTATTTGCCTGCATGATGTTCGCCGCCTTGTCCGGTTCATCGCCTGCCACTGTGGTAGCCATCGGCACCATCGTCATCGCCGGCATGCGCCAGGTTGGCTACACCAAGGAGTTCGCTGCCGGTGTCATCTGTAGCGCCGGTACGCTGGGTATCCTGATTCCGCCCTCCATCGTCATGGTCGTGTACGCCGCTGCCACCGATGTGTCGGTCGGGCGACTGTTTCTGGCAGGCGTTTTCCCCGGATTGCTGGCCGGTGTCTTCCTGATGATCGGCATCTATGTCATGGCGCGCATCAAGGGTCTGCCCAAGCAACCTTGGAAGGGCTGGGGCGAGATTGGCAAGTCGGGTCTCGACGCCTTGTGGGGGCTGATGCTGATCGTCATCATCCTTGGCGGTATCTACAGCGGCAAGTTCACGCCGACAGAAGCCGCAGCAGTGGCCGCCATGTACGCCTTTTTCATCGCCAATTTTGTCTACAAGGATATGGGGCCCCTGCATATCGGAGAGGGCGAGTCCCACTCCCTGTTCAAGCGGCCGCAGGCTCTGTTGACGGTCTGGCTGCACAGCGATACCCGCAAGGTCTTGTTCGAGTCCGGCAAGCTGACGGTCATGCTGATGTTCATCATCGCCAATGCCCTGATCCTGAAGCATGTGCTTACCGAAGAGCAGATTCCGCAGGCCATCGCCGAGGTCATGCTCGCCGCCGGTCTGGGACCCATCATGTTTCTGGTGGTGGTGAATCTGCTGCTGCTGATCGGCGGTCAGTTCATGGAGCCGTCAGGTCTGCTGATCATCGTGGCACCACTGGTGTTCCCGATTGCGATGGAACTGGGCATCGATCCGATTCATCTGGGCATCATCATGGTGGTGAACATGGAAATCGGCATGATCACACCACCGGTCGGCCTGAATCTGTTCGTGACTGCCGGGGTGGCCAAGCTGTCCGTGCTGAACGTGGTGCGTGCTGCACTGCCGTTCGTGGCGATCCTGTTCGCCTTCCTGATTCTGGTGACCTACTTCCCACCACTGTCCACCTGGTTGCCGACAGTCATGATGGGACCGGAAATTCTGATCAAGTAGTCAGCCGGCGTTTGTCAGGTCCGGCAAGGCGGGGCAGTCAGGGACTGTTTCCCGCTCTACCGCGACTCGATCAGCTGTGCTTGTCCTTCGTTTCCAGATGTACCGCCAGGGCATTGAGCTTGGCGGCATAGTCGTCATAGAGTTCCAGGTCGCTCTTGCGCAGACGCACACGGCTGGAATAGTCACCACGACTGAGCGCATCCACATGCCGTGTGAAGGGACGCAGAGGTCCGATCAGCCGGTGGGTGTAAGCCACACAGACCGCTGCGAGCAGCAGGATGTACAGCACGAACAGTGCACCGCAGTAGCGGAACAGGTGTACCAGCTGAATCTCGATCATTTCACCGTAGTAGCTGGTGGATTCCGTGGTGCCAGACATGACGGCAATCAGGTCGCTGAAGGCGACATACAGAAAGGCGCCCAGCAGCACAGCCACCAGTGCGGTGCTGCCCAGCATGTACATGAGCAGCTTGAATTGCAGGAAAGGCTGCCACACGGCATTGACGATCTTGCGCCGATGAGTGGGCGGCTTTGCAGCCGCTTGTACGGCACCTTGTTCGAGGACGTTCGAATGACTCATGGGCTCTGCCAGCGATGTGTTACCTCCGTTATATCGGGAGCCGGCGCTGGAACCTGAACCCTGATGCCCGCATCCTGCCAGTGTTTACAACGTGTCCTTGAGTGAATCTGCGGGGCGAGTCACAGCTCGGCCTGGCGTTGTCCGCGGGTTAACATGGGCCCTCTTCGCACAAAACGGATGAAACCATCATGTTGTATGCCCTGGGTGACAAGCAGCCGGTCCTGAGTCGTCGGCATTTCATAGCACCGGATGCTGTTCTGGTGGGAGATGTGACTGTCGGCGAGGATGTCAGCATCTGGTTCAATGCGGTCATCCGCGGCGACAATGCCGCCATCGTCATCGGTGAAGGCAGCAATGTGCAGGAGTGTTCGGTGCTGCATGTCGATGAAGGGGTGCCATTGAGCATCGGCAAGCATGTGACCGTGGGCCACAAGGTGATGCTGCACGGCTGCACCATCGGTGATGGCAGCCTGATCGGCATGAATGCCGTGGTGTTGAACAATGCCGTCATCGGCAAGAACTGCCTGATCGGCGCCAATGCCCTGATCACCGAAGGCATGGTGATTCCCGATGGCTCCATGGTGCTGGGTTCCCCCGCCAAGGTCATCAAGCCACTGAGTGAGGCGGCGCTGGCCGGATTGCCGCTCTCGGCACAGCATTACATCGACAAGATCGATCTGTACAACGGGCAGCTCAGGCCGGTCGAGGCCTGAACATTTTCGTTCAGCGGGTTCGCCAGTTGCTGGCTTCAAGCGGCAGCTCCGGCACCGTACGAGGTTGTCAGAGTAATCCGAAGCTCCCGAGTGTCGGTCAACGACGAGGGAGCTCCGGACAGGGCAGGGCTGTGCGTCAGGCTTCCAGTGCCGGTTCTGCGGCATCGCCCGGATCGTCGGTGTGGATGCGCGATTCGAACGCCTTCAGACGTGTGTGTATGGACATCAGCTCCACAATCGTTGTCCAGGAGTTGACCAGAAACTGGAATGAATTTTCCACGCGGCCGAAAGCGTTGCTGATCTGTTGATACAGACCCAATGTGATCATGCCAGCCACAAAGGTCGGACCCAGTGCAATGAATGGAATGAAGTTAGCGCCCTGCAGGTAGGAGTAGCGGAAGATATTGAAGTACAGGTAGTTGAAATACAGTCGGAAGTAGTTACGGCGAACACCACCGAACAATTCCTTGACAGTAGGCGGTGTGGCTCGATCAGGATGATCCTCACCATAGACCAACTCCTTCCGGTAGGCAGCCTCCACCTTCTGGTTGTTGAATTCCAGGCCCGGCAGGCGATAGCCTACCGCTGCCAGCAGCACCGTGCCGAAGATGGCCGACAGCAGAGCCAGAAAGACCAGTGACCCATTGACGGCACCGATCAGTGGCAACTCGGTGATATTGGCGGACAAGGTCCAAAGCAGGGGCAGGAAGGCGATGAGCGTCATGATGGAACTGACGAAGGCCGAGCCGAGTCCTTCCATGATGCCGGCAAAACGCATGGTGTCTTCCTGTACTCGCTGAGCCGCGCCCTCCACGCTGCGCAGCTTCTGCCAGTGGGACATGTAGTAATCGTTCATCGCTGTTCTCCAGCGGAACACATAGTGGGACGTGAAGAAGGCGAAGACCACCAGAATGAGAATGTTGGGTATCAGAATATAAAGGGCCGTCAGCAACTGACCGTAGTACTGCTCGGAGGTGATCTTGCTCACTCCCTGTTCCGACAGAGCCAGCTGAATGAGGTCGTAGAAATCGCCATACCAGTTGTTCAGCCACACGCTGAGCTGTACTTGCAGGTAGGAGGTGAGCAGTATCACCGCCGTGCCGCAGACCGCCCACCAATACCAGCGGTTACGTTCGATGAAATACCAGACAACACAGAACAGCACGGTTACCAGAATGATGTACTGGTAAACCCATACCTTGTCAGGATTCAGAAACGGTGGGCGTAACCCCTCGATGGTCGGTAGGGCCTCGCGCATCAGGCTCAACTGGGGCGCCAGAGTGTCGGCAAATCCATACCAGATTGCCAGCGCGGCGAAGAACCAGGCCACCGCAGACAGGAAGAAGACCTTGGGTCGGGGAAAGAACGATTGAAACATGGGTTATCACAAGGTGTTGAAAACTGGAATCGAAGACTGTTGCGGCCGCAAAAGACTTCTGGGTGCCGCTTAGTCTAGTGGGGAATCGACAAGTTCGCCGTTGACAGGTTCTGGACGTTGCCGGCACAGCATCTGTCGCACCCGATACTGGGGTGATGGTGTTGTTTTCTATACACTAGACGTCATTTGGCTCAGCGGATATTCAATGGCTCAGTACGTTTACACAATGAACCGGGTTGGCAAGATCGTGCCGCCCAAGCGTCAGATTCTCAAGGACATCTCTCTGTCGTTCTTCCCCGGCGCCAAGATTGGCGTGCTGGGCCTCAATGGCGCGGGCAAGTCGACCCTGCTGAAGATCATGGCCGGTCTTGACGAAGAGATTGAAGGTGAAGCACGGCCCATGCCGGGCATCAATGTCGGTTACCTGCCGCAGGAGCCGCAGCTGGATCCGGCCAAGACGGTTCGCGAAGTGGTCGAAGAGGCCGTGGATGAAGTCAAGGCAGCTCAGACCCGCCTGGATGAGGTCTACGCTGCCTATGCCGAGCCGGATGCCGATTTTGACGCACTGGCCGCCGAACAGGGCCGTCTGGAAGCCATCATCGAAGCCTCCGATGCGCATAACCTGCAGCACCAGATGGACATTGCAGCCGATGCCTTGCGTCTGCCACCCTGGGACGAGAACGTTGCCCACCTGTCCGGTGGTGAAAAGCGCCGTGTTGCCCTGTGCCGCCTGCTGCTCTCCGGGCCGGACATGTTGTTGCTGGACGAACCTACCAACCATCTGGATGCGGATTCGGTCGCTTGGCTTGAGCACTTTCTGCATGACTTCAACGGCACCGTGGTAGCCATCACCCACGATCGCTATTTCCTGGATAACGTCGCTGGTTGGAT
>CBDUIJ010000156.1:0-12724 GCA_965367215.1 uncultured Granulosicoccus sp. | reverse complement strand
TCAGAACCAGGATTGCCTCAGTGGCGTCGTCAGCGGCAGGACCCAGTGACTGACGGGTTCGTCTCTGGGGATGGCCGAGAGATCAATGCGATTGTTGACAAGGTGTGCCGGCGGCCGAGCGTTCAGCGAGCAGCTCGCTTGCGCATACACCTTGACATCCTGTCCTGCGGTTTCTCGATAACGGGTATCGAGGAACTGTGCAAACTGCCAGATCAGATCCGGAATGCAGGCCATGGTGCGAACCTGGCGCGGATTGAGATGATCAGACGGTTTGACGATGGTGCGCTTGCCATCGTCGGTGACGACAATGAAACGCACGCTACCCTGTTTGGAACGCAGCTTCATGCGCCAGCTGAACTGATGGCCATCCTCGTTCCAGGCAACATTGCCAGGCGCGGCAAGATGGCGAAGCGGCACGATGGTCTGCATCACCAGCCAGAGACTGATCCCGGCAACGATGACGTATGACAGGATTCGACCACTGGCAGCGGTGTGGGCCTGAGGAGCGCTTGCCGCCGGTGTCGCCAGAGCATGCCAGCGCAGCCGCGTGCCGGCCTCCTGTCGCGACAGCCACCAGCGAATGAGCTGCCGTGGCCAGTCCGGATCAAACAACAGCAAGGTGGCGGCCAGCGTCATGAACGGAAAGATGCCGATGTCGAACACCATGGCATTGGTCAGGTGAAAGAAGGCATAGAGGCAGAAGACCGCCAGTCGGGTGCGTCGCCACAGCAGCAGCGGTGCGCCGACCAGGTGCAGGATGATGGCTCCGTAACTGGCTGCCGCAATGCCCCAGTCCTGCGTGAGAAACTGGAAAAAGGCGGCCTCATCCTGACTGCGCTTTGTCATCCACAGACGCATGGGTTCGAGATTCAGCCAATCGTGGTTGATCTTGACGATGCCGGCGTAGAGCAGGATGATTTCCAGCTGGGCACCGAGCCAGAAACGGCTCCAGTTGGGGATGGTTTCGGAGCGTAGTGCCGGCTTGCGCCAGGCATCGACCGACCACAGGCGGTTGGCCGGCGCAAAGCACAGGATGATGCAGAACAGAATCACCATGTAGAAGTGATTCAGGTACAGCGCCTGGTCGAACAGAAAATGCCAGCTGAACAGCAGGGTGCAGATGATGATGGAGGCGCGGTAGAACGTTCCGGTCATGACACCGACAGCGGCCACGCCAAGCAGTGCGTAGCTGAGTCGCAACCACGGATCGGGAGGCACACTGACCCATTCGAACCAGGGGTATTTGAACAACAGCTCCGTATCCCGGTACAGGCAGTCCAGGCACAGAAAGGCACCGTAGTTGACGGCCTCGAACAGCAGCAGGGCGCCAAACATCATGCGAAACACGGCAAGCGATGCAGCATCCACCTGCCGGAAGAAAAACCGGTGTATCAACACCCTTACTCCGTCAATCGTCAGGGGCTGATTGTTGCACGAGTCGCCGTCTGGATGGGTATTCGGCGCAGGCTGCCGCGACAAGACGGCTGCCTGAGGCGGTGATACCGGTCAATGTCAGTAGGTCGCTCTACCGCCGGATAAATCGAAGACGGAGCCCGTGGTGAACGAGTTCTCTGCCGATGCCATCCACAGGACCATGCTGCTGATTTCCTCGACTGTCACGAAACGGCCGCGCGGTATCTTGGACAGCATGTAGTCAATGAATTCCTGACTGACCTGATCCAGGATGCGTGTACGAGCCGTCGCCGGGGTAATGCAATTCACCGAGATATCCTGGGAAGCCAACTCCTTGCCCAGTGATTTTGTCAGTGCAATGACGGCAGCTTTCGATGCAGAATAGGCGGAAGCATTGGGATTGCCTTCCTTGCCGGCAATGGAGGCGACATTGACAATCCGGCCATAGCCTCTTTCCATCATCCCCGGGGTCATTGCCTTGCAGGTATGGAAGGTGCCGTCCAGGTTGACCGATTGCACCTTGCGCCACATCTGCGCGTCATATTCAGCCAGTGTGCTGGTCGGGCCCGCGATGCCGGCGCTGTTGATCAGGATGTCCACACCGGCAAAGCTCTGTTCGGTCAGCAAACGTGCTGCTTCGACCTCTTCCAGATTGCTGACATCGACCTGCACCAGCTTGACGCTGCTCTCCGGCAGTTGGCTGATAGCGGGTTCGACCGTCGTGATATCCATATCCCACACAGCCACTCTTGCGCCGGACTGGACAAGCCGTTGGGTAACCGCGGCGCCGATGCCGTTGCAACCACCGGTAACGACCGCGACTCGATCGGTGTAATCGTAGGTATTCATTGCGTGTTTTCCTTTTGTTGTTGAGCCCACCAGGTGTTCTGCAGAGGCTTGCCGCCGACGTAGGCATCACCGCCCAGTTGATCATTGATACGCAGGCATTCATTCCACTTGGCCATGCGTTCGGAACGGGTGATGGAACCGACCTTGAGCTGTCCGGCATCGAGGCCGACGGCCAGGTGGCAGATCGTCACGTCTTCCGTTTCTCCTGAACGGGCGGAGACAATGCCGCGGTATCCATGCTCTCGGGCAGCTGCCAGGCAGGCCAGGGATTCACTGATGGTGCCTGACTGATTGACCTTGATCAGAACCGCGTTGCAGGCACCCTGGTCAGCCGCCTGATGAACCAGATCGGCATTGGTCACCAGGTAGTCATCACCGATGATCTGGACACGGTTGCCATATTCGCGGGTAAAGGCGATGACGCCTTCCGGATCATCTTCTGCCAGTGGGTCTTCGATCGAGGCAATCGGGTAGTCGTCGATCCAGCGACCCAGCAAGCTGATCATCTCGTCCCGGTCGAGTTCGCGATCTTCCAGTGCCAGACGATAGCGTCCCTTGCTGCCGAATTCGGAGGCTGCGATATCGAGTGATATGACCACGCGCTCACCGGGTTTCTCGCCCGTATCCTCGATGGCACGAACCAGGGTTTCCAGGGCTTCTTCATTACTGTCGAACACCGGCCACCAGCCGCCTTCATCAGCGACACCAACGTTACCGCTCTTCTTCTTCATCCGGGCACCCGCTGCCCGGTAGATTTCAGAGGTAACTTCCAGTACTTCATCGAACGAGGATGCACCGGGCACCATGACCATGAAATCCTGAACATCCACACGGCGTCCTGCGTGCGCACCGCCACCGAAGATCTGTATTTCGGGCAGGGGCAGAGTCGGTGTCTGTCCGCTGAGGTCGGCGATATGACGCCACAGTGGCTTGTCCAGCGATGCCGCTGTGGCATGCAGCATGGCCATGGAGGTGGCGACCATGGCATTTCCTCCCAGAGAGGACTTGTAAGGGGTTGCATCCAGCGCGATGAGCCTGCTGTCGATGTCCGCCTGTTGGCTGGCATCCAGACCGATGAGTTCCTGCGCAATGAGGCGATTGACGTTGCCGACGGCCTTCTGCACATCCATGCCGCCAAGCCGTGAGCCGCCATCTCGCAGGTCGATGGCTTCACGTGTGCCTCGAGAGGCGCCGGCAGGGGCAATGGCACGGCCACGCGAGCCATCCGCCAATGTAGCCTCGACCTCGACGGTCGGGTTGCCTCGACTGTCCCAGACGCGTCTGGCCGTGAGGGTGGACAGGGTAGTATCACTCATGATGTGGTTTTCATCGGGTCGGATTCCAGCAACTGGGCCAGAGTATCTTGTGGGTGTCTGATCAATGCCAGGGCGCACTCTCGCACGCAGTTTCGCGTATCGGTACTCAGGTATTCAACCGGAGACTTGCCATCGATGCGTGCCAGCATCAATGCGGGCAGCAGTCTGCTGGTACGTGATTCGAGCTGGCGCGCATCCTCCCAGCAGACGTGGGCGGCGTAGTGTTGCCAGAATTGCAGTATCGCCTGCTGCAGATTCGATCGAGACTGTGGCAAATGGAAGGACTTGAGTATCAGGTGATTGAGTGCGAAGGCAACATCGAAGGACGGATCTCCCATGGTGGCGCATTCGGCATCGAGTATCACCGGTCGGGCGTTGCGCAACAGGATGTTTTTCGGACTGATGTCGCCGTGTATCAATACCTGCCGGGATGC
Source organism: uncultured Granulosicoccus sp. (assembly GCA_965367215.1). Taxonomy (GTDB): domain Bacteria; phylum Pseudomonadota; class Gammaproteobacteria; order Granulosicoccales; family Granulosicoccaceae; genus Granulosicoccus. The sequence continues at coordinate 8,712 of CBDUIJ010000156.1, read as the reverse complement.
GGCAAGCTGGTCAGCCTGTGTGTTCAGCCTTGCTGCAATATCCGTGTGGTGCCGGGCGGTGAAGCGCAGGTAGGGCTCCAGTCGAAGAGATTCGAAGTCCGCGCTGTTGTCAAAGGCTGATCGGTCGAAGTCTGTAGCCGTCGAGGCTGCGTGGATACGCCCCAGGGTGTCGGCGACGGCGGCAGCCTCTCCGCTATCCTTGCGTCCGTTCAGAAGTTCCGTCTTCCACAGATGAATATCGGGACTGTCAAGAAACTCCATGGCAAAGCCATTCTCGGCATCGCTCCAGCCATGCAACGTCGGCACCGCATCGGCGACAACTCTGCCTGCTGCCTGCAACCAGGCAAATTCCGCCTTGCCACGGTGTTCCGGTGCGAACCAGTCTTCCTGCACCTTCAGTTTTTCGAGCGCAAACTTGACACAGACAGTCTGGTCGGCGAAGGACACCGCAGCGATGTCGGAGGCCACGCCGCCGCTCAGTCGACGGATGGTGTGCACATCGCCGGGCTGGCACAGGCCGAGCGAGCTCAACAGGGACCGGCAGCGTCGTTCGAATTCCGGCATTACCCGTGACTCCTTGTGTGGTTGATGTTCACGTGAACATGTTGAGTGAAATAACTTCAGTTGTCAATACGATTCATGAAAGAATGGCAGTTGATAATTGCTGATTCAGGAACAGACCTTGCGGGTTACGATCAAGTCTATCGCAAGAGATCTCGGGATCTCGCACATGACAGTCTCCAGGGCATTGTCCGGTAGCGAGCATGTCAACGCTGCTACGAGACAGAAGATCTGCGATTACGCCGAGCAGGTGGGCTATGTGAGAAGTTCGGCGGCCAGCGCCATGCGCGGCGATCCGACAGCCATTGTCGGTCTGCTGTTGCCGAATATCGTCAACGACTTCTATGCGCGCTTTGCCAACTCTCTGAGTATCCTGTGCGCCGAGGCCGGGTTCGATCTGGTCATTCATCTGACCGGCGATGACATCGAACAGGAAATTCACTGTCTGACGCGTTTGCAAGCCTTGCAGGCAAGAGTTGTCTTGCGAGTGCCGGCCCCACGAAGTCAGGGTCAGGCATCCTGTCCGGTGAACGGCCCCGATCTGATCAATCTGATTCGAACCGTCGATGATGAAGTCAGCATGGGGGAGCTGATGATCAGTGACGATCTGGCCATCAGACAGGCAGTGGCGCACCTGAAGAATACCGGGCGCAAACGTATCGCCTATATCGGTGGCGGCGAGACCTTGTCATCGGGGCGACTGCGACTGCGCGCATTCACTCAGGGACTTGCCGAGAATGATCTGGAGATCGACGACAGCCTGGTTTTCACCGGGCCGCCCGGGCAGAGTGTGGGGCACGAGTACGCACTGGCCATACTCGATATGGACAAGCGTCCAGATGCACTGGTCTGCGGTGGTTTCGAGATATCCAGCGGTGCGCTGAATGCCTGTCTGGAACGCAACATCGCCTTGCCAGAGCAGCTGGCATTTGTCGGCTATGGGGATCCGGCGTTCTATCAGTGGATAGCCGGAGGGGTCTCGACGATTTCCCTGTCCGAGCATGAGGTCGCTTGTCGTGCCATCGAAATGATTGCCGCCCCTGCATCAGCCAAGGGCGACAACAGTCAAAGTGTGCTCGCCACTTTCATTCATCGCCATTCGGCCTGAGGACAGGCCATGGACTTGCGAGGATGTGTCGTGAGTGTTCGAGCCGTTTGACGAGTGCCATGCCCGAGGTTCGAGCATGGCTGTCAATCACTGGTTGTGGCTTTCGCGATAGAGCTTTTGCAAAGCCTGAATGCAGTGCGGAAGGCTGAGTCTGCCTTGCAGAAAGTCGGAAATGGTATGACTGGCCAGATTCTGAAAGGCGGTATAGCCGGAATATCGCGGTCTGACCCAGGCGGCGTCCAGTGTTGCACGCGTGTTGCTCATGAAGTTGTTGCACAAGCGGTTGCATTCCGGATCGCTCCAGGCCAGTGCATTGCCCGGTTGGCCGCCCTGACGAATCCACTCGCTGGTCTGGCACTCGGTACCGGCCACGTGAAACGCGAAATCGACGGCTGTTTCCGAATGCGCGGACAGGGCTGAAACCGCAATGCCGCTGCCGCCGAGCACCGTACCGCTGACACCACCACCGGCGGCATCTGCCACGTCAGTGAACACGAGCGGGTAGGCCCGAAAACCGGTTTGCGTGTAGTTGATGTATCCGTAGGCATGCGGGCAATAGCTGGGTCCCTCGTCCTGCGTGCTGAGGATCTCATAGACGTCAATGGGATCCATGTCGAAGCAGCTCGTGCGCAGCAGGCTGGTCAATTCGGAGAGTTGTTCCAGGGCCTGAGCAATATCCTCATCGGCCATGAGCTGCTCCGGGCTTGTGGCGACTTTCACGCCACGATTGCAAGCCAGCCACAACAGGGCCATGAGCCCGTGTGGAGGCCTGAGTGGCATGATGACCTTGCCGCTTCTGGCCAGTGTAATGACGTCAGCCCAGGTGGCAGGAATGGTCTCCAGCTGGTCGGGTCGATAGCTGGCAACCGGGGTGGCGGCATCCATGGCCAGGGCCCATTGTCCGCCATGCATTCCATAGGAACCGTGCGAAGGGCCAGCGCTCTGCAGTTGCAGTGTCTGCAGTTCCTTGCTGCGCCCGCAAGCGGCCAGATCCAGCAAAAGATTCTCACGAACCGCCTCTCCCAGGTGAGGGTGGTCGATGATGATCAGGTCGTGACTGCTGCCCAGTTCGCGCAGTGGCTGGCTTTCAAAGTCCTGTAGAGGCCGAGTGTCCCAGGTGATCCTGATCCCGGGGTTTTGCTGCTCATAGTGCGTTGATGCGGCCAGCAATGGCTCGATGCCGCGCGCATGATTCCAGGTCATTCCACGTAAATGCGTCTGCCTGTTTTCTGTCATGAGATTTCCGTGCAGGTAAGTCGAATATCAGGGAAGAGAATCCCATCGGGCCGACCATGAGACATTATTTAACGAGTATATGTAATGGCAAAATCGTACAGACTGTTGAGAACAGGCAGCAGCAAAGTTATTTTGCAGCGCAGGAATTTGCAGCGTTTTTTTCGATTTCAGATCTGCCGCAACTGGCGAATACCGTCAGTAAGAAACTTGACCCCCAGGAGTCCGAACAAGCCGCCGAACAGCAACTCGATCTGACCGGCTACCCGGTTGTATCCACGGATGGCAAGTGGCGTGGAAAACAGTACGCCATAGCTGCCGTAGATCAGAAACGCCGAGCTTGCACCAACGGGGGCAAACGCCAGAACACCCTCCGGAGGCAGGCCGGATCCGGACAGAAAGGCGGTGACGGCGGCCCACATCAGAGCTGCCTTGGGATTGGTCAATACCACCAGAAAGCCGCGGCGCCAGGCAGCGGCCAGCGTCAGATGCGTCGTTGGCTGGGCAGCCTGGCTGGCGGATTTCTGTCGAGAAGAACGAAATGCCTTGAAGGCGACAAACAGAAAATAGAACCCGCCGACAAACTGCAACACGATCCCCGCGACCGGATAAGCCTGAAAAAGTGCTGAAATACCCAGTGCAAATGAGCTGACCCACAGCAGAACACCCGAGGCGATGCCGGCTGCAACACACAGCGCAGCCTTTCGGCTCTGACTCAGAGCCACGCCCGTTACCGCCAGAAAATTCGGACCCGGAGCCAGTTGGGCGGCAATGGTGGCAGCCAGGGCTGCAAGAAAAACGGAATGCATGGATCAGGGTTCCTCTGTTATCAGGATGTGTAACAAACCCCTGCCGCCAGGGGCAGGGGCAGATAATGCGCAAGGCGGCACCTGTCGCCCCGGGTGGTAAATTCGTACAGGTCTGTACCTGGTGATCTTACTCCAGTGTCTGCAAGGCGGCATCGATCAGTGCGCGGCTGTCGTCTGCAAGGCCGATCAGTGGCAGGCGCAAAGTCTCGGTACACAGACCGCGACTGGCGCAGGCGTACTTGATTCCTGCCGGGCTGGGTTCATTGAACAGTGCATCATGCAGAGGCATGAGCTGCCGTTGAATATTCATGGCTTTTCGATAATCGTTGTCCTTGCAGGCTTTTTGCAGGCTCGCGCACAGTGCGGGCGCCACATTGGCCGTCACCGAAATGCAGCCGTTACCTCCGGCTGCGTTGTAGGCGACAGCGGTCGCGTCCTCGCCTGAGAAGTAGCTGAAAGGCCCGTCGATTTTCATCTGCTCCATACCCGGTCGGGCCAGATCCCTGGTGGCATCCTTGACGCCAACCACCGTTGGTAATGCGGCCAGTCGTGCCATGGTCTCGGCGCTGATATCGACGGTGGTGCGAGGCGGGATGTTGTAGACAATGATCGGCAGATCATTGCTCAGGCTCAGCGTTTCGAAGTGCTGGTAGATGCCCTGCTGACTGGGACGATTGTAATAGCCGGTGACATGCAGTGCGCCATCGGCACCGTGCTGGTGGGCATAGTCATGAAATTCCAGCGCCTCCCGGGTATTGTTGGAGCCGCAACCGGCAATGACCGGCACTCTCCCGCTAGCTTCTTCGACAACAACCCGGATGATCTCGCGGTGCTCTTCTGCCGAGAGAACAGGGGATTCTCCGGTCGTGCCTGCCGGTACCAGGCCGTCACTTCCTTGCTCGATGTGCCAGTTGACCAGATGGCGAAGTGCGGGAATATCCAGCTCCCCATCCAGGGTCATTGGGGTGATCAATGCGACATACGAACCTTCGAACATGATGATTTCTCGTGTTGAAGGCGGACTTGAACGGACCCCGAAAACCAAAAAACTCCGGAAGCCGCCAGGGCCGCCGGAGTTTTACTGTCAGAACTTCCTTACCGGGATCTAGGCGCGCGCAGTTTTCACTGCCGGTTTGAGAGCGCCCGGTTTTGAGACAGTGCTTGTGGTGTACAGGGTATTCATGCGCGGAGAAGATTGATACATCTGCGAAATAATGTCAACCCTACTGTGTGGCGCGAGTCACTTCCAGCCACTGGCGCACCCGGGCGACCGGGTCAGCGTGTTGCGCGATATCGGTGACAACGCATACCGAGTCTGCCCCATGTTCAAAGGCACCCGCAGCTCGCTCGGGGGTAAAGCCGCCAATGGCGACCAGGGGTGTATCGCCGATGGAATCCTTCCAGCGTTGCAGTTTGTCGAGGCCTTGTGGTCGCCACGGCATCTTCTTCAACAGGGTGGCGTAGATCGGACCCAGCGCAATGTAGTCCGGTTCGTGTGATTGTGCGATGGCCAGCTCGGCTCGGTCATGGGTGCTGATACCGATCTTCATGCCGGCGCTACGCAGGGTGCCCATTTCCGCGTCCTGCAGATCTTCCTGACCCAGGTGTATGGCGTGACATCCTTCATCCAGCGCCAGTCGCCAGTAGTCGTTGAGAATCAGGGTCGCGCCGGCTTGTTCGCACAGTTCCCGAGCTTCACGTATCTGCCGGCGGCATTCACTTTCGCTGGTGTCCTTCATGCGCAGCTGCACACAGCGCACGCCGGCATCGAGAAATTCGCCAAGTTGTCGGGTATCCCCAACGATCAGATAGAAGCGGTCCAGCATGATTACAAGTCTCGAAAAGGGGTACCCAGAACGGGAGTGGAAGGGGCTGCCATATCACGTGGCATCATGGGGTCAGCCTGCCAGGCCGTACGTCCGGACTCCACCGCAAGCGCAAAGGCACGAGCCATGGCAACCGGGTCGCCGGCTCGTGCAACCGCCGTGTTGAGCAGTACGGCATCGTAGCCGAGCTCCATGGCCGCGGCGGCGTGTGAAGGCAGGCCGATACCGGCATCCACCACCAGCGGGACATCGGGGAAATGCGCTCGCATCGAACTCAATGCATAGGGATTGTTCAGGCCGCGTCCACTGCCGATCGGGGCTCCCCAGGGCATGAGCACGCGACAGCCCGCGTTAAGTAGCCGGTCGGCTACCACCAGGTCATCGGTGGTGTAGGGAAACACGTGAAAGCCATCATCAGAGAGAATACGTGCCGCTTCCACAAGCCCGAACACGTCGGGTTGCAGGGTGTCGTCTTCACCGATGACTTCCAGTTTGATCCAGGGGGTGCCGAAGAGTTCGCGTGCCATATGGGCGGTATTGACCGCCTCCTTGACGCCACGGCAACCTGCCGTATTGGGAAGCACTCGAACGTTGGCTGATTTGATGAGAGACCAGAATGCCTGCCCTGATTTCTCGGTGCTGGACTCGCGACGCAGCGATACGGTGACGATGTCGCTGCCGGACGCGGCGATGGCATCGAGCATGATCTGTGGGGAAGGATACAAGGATGTCCCCAGAAGAAGACGTGAGTCCAGCTCGACATCGTAGAATGATAGCGACATGAGTTCAGCCTCCGGACATGGGTGCAATGATGTCCACCGAGTCATCGGCTGACAGTCTGTATTGTTCGCGCTCGCTGATCGGCACGAACTCCTGATTGACCGCGGTGGCAACCGTGGAAGGGCCGTGCCCCAGGTGTTCCAGCAACTCGTGCAGCGTGTTGCATTCCACCTGCCGGGTTTCACCGTTAATCCGTATTTTCATCTACCACTTCCTCGTCAATCCTGCCGTCCAGTACCAGAGATGCTGCCCGCTGCGCCATGGCAGGGGCGCACAGAAAACCATGCCGGTACAGACCATTGATATAAACCGTTCTGCCGCGTCGTCGTAGGCGGGGAAGATTGTCGGTAAAAGCCGGGCGAACATCGGTGCCGATCTCGATGACAGCCGCTTCAGCGAAACCGGTGTGCAGGCCATAGGCGCTGGAGAGCAGCTCCATGACCGAGCGCGCGCTGGCCAGACTGCGATCATCACTTTCGATCATCGTGGCGCCGACCATGAAGCGATGATTCTCTCGCGGTACGATGTAGATCGGGTGCCGAGGATGCAGCATGCGCACGGGTCGTTGCAGGGAAATCTCCCGGCTTTCGAGAATCAGCATTTCACCCTTGACGCCGCGCAGGTCACGGAGGCTGTCACGCGCCGCCAGGCCTCGACAATCGATTCGCCAACCCGTGCGAGGGGCGGACGCCAGTTCTGTCTCGCTCAGCTGACGATCGAATTCGATCGAGAACAACTCGTTCTGCCGGAGTGATTCCAATAATCCGAGGAGTGTCTTTCTGGGGTCCAGATGCGCCTCTTCGGCATAGTGCAAGCCCATGTCGAAACGATTGCCGATATCCGGTTCCATGGCTTCCATCTGCGCACGATCCAGACGTGCAAAACTGTCCGTGCGGCGTGCAAACTGATCGAAGTCGGCGCGGTCCCGGCGCAGGGCAACGACCAGCGATCCTGCCTGTTGAATGGACTGGCTGTGTTTCTGCCAGTACGACAGGCTCTCCAGGCCGAGCCGGAATATCAGCGGTTCGGCGCTTTCACTCTCACACCACGGTGCCAGCATGCCACCTGCCCACCAGGAGCAGCAACTGTCATCGATACCGTGGCTGGCGGAAATCAGGTGTACACGGCAACCGCGTTCGATGAAGGCCTGCGCTGCGCACAGGCCGGCGACACCAGCGCCGATGATCTCGATATCCGTGTTCATCAGCGGCAATCCAGACCCATCTGCCAGAAGTCGATCTCGAGACGTGTCGCCGCATCGAAGGTACGGCTCAGTTCCTGCACCCGTGCTTCCCCCAGTTGTTCCATGCTCACCGCATCGCAAGCCATCCGGTGGGTGTCGGCCACCTGCTGGTATTCCACACTGCTGTACATGTCGACCCAGTCCGCATAGGGATTGCCCTGCCTGACCAGAAACGGTTGTCTTTGCAGCCACTTGGCCACCTCGGCGTAGCCGAGGATGCACGGTGCCAGGGCCACGTTCAGGTCCAGCAGGTCACCGGCCATGCCACGCTCCAGCACGTAGCGTGTATAGGCCATATTGGGCGTGGATTCGACTGTCTCTTCCAGCGCCTGCTTCGAGATGCCGAACTGCTGGCAGTAGCCGATATGCAAGTCCAGTTCGATATCGATGATGCCATGCAGGGAGCTCTGGGCCTGTCTGAGTTCGTCCAGCGTGCGGCTCTTGTAGGCCGCCAGGCCGAAAGCCCTGGCGAACTGGATGAGAAACAGATAGTCCTGTTTCAGGTAGTGCTCGAAGCATTCAGCCGGCAGAGTGCCGGCGGCCAGCTGGCGAACGAAGTCGTGCTGGATGTAGTTCTGCCAGTGTGGCTCGCTGTGAGCAATCAGCTGCTGTGTCAGAGTCCGAGTGGTCATCGTCCGGCTGCAAAGGTGTAGCTGTCCAGCTCAGGCACGGTGTCGATCAGACCCTGCGACTGCATGAAAGCGGCAAAATTCTCGTAGCGCTGACGATCAAGTGCGGCCGGGCGCAGTGCAAAGCGGGTTAGCGTGTCGCGCCAGGCACGGCGGTTCAGTTCATTGTCGAGAATGTCCGGATTGGAATCGCGAAATACCTCCCAGGCCTCGTCCGGGTGATTGATGATGAAGATGGTCGAGCGTTCGATGGCGCGCAGGAACGGCAGCATCCAGGGGCTGTCCAGGGAATCGTTGTTGGCAATCAGAATCAGTTCATCGAAGGCTGGAACGCCGTGTTCTTCGGGGTAGAAGGCACGTCCCGGGTGACCTTCGATATCCAGCTGGTTCAGCTCGAAGTTTCGATAGGCACCGATGACGGCGTCCACCTGCCCGGTGATCAATGCCGGTGAGAGGGAAAAATTGACGTTGACCAGTTCGATGTCATCCAGGGTCAGAGAGACACTTTCCAGCATCGCCTTCA
>CBDUIJ010000155.1:0-12796 GCA_965367215.1 uncultured Granulosicoccus sp. | reverse complement strand
GGCTGTAGCGGGCATGCAGAATGCGGCCGGGCAGCTGATCGCCGACGGAGTAGCCGTCATCCTTCATTTCCGGACGCTTGCGCAGCATCTCGCCGGTGACGGTGAACAGCTCATCCATGATGGGGGCTGGACCTTTTTCCTTCGACAGTTCCAGCGCGGTACGCCAGCCGGTGACAGCCAGTTCCTTCGTCACCTTGTCAGTGAATTCCAGTGATTCCGGGCTGCCGTACTTCATGCCCATCAGCGTCATGCTGGAACCCAGTCCCAGATAACCCATGCCATGGCGACGCTTGCGCTGGATCTCGCGGCGTTGCTGTTCCAGTGGCAGACCGTTGATCTCGACCACGTTGTCGAGCATGCGAGTGAAGATCTGCACGGTGCGGTTGAAACGCTCCCAGTCGAAGCGGGCCTTGTCGGTGAACGGATCCAGCACGAAGCGAGTCAGGTTGATGGAGCCGAGCAGGCAGGCACCGTAAGGCGGCAGAGGCTGCTCGCCACAAGGGTTGGTGGCACGAATGGATTCTTCAAACCAGTTGTTGTTCATCTCGTTGACCTTGTCGATCAGGATGAAACCGGGCTCGGCGAAATCGTAGGTGGATGCCATGATGAGATCCCACAGGCGGCGGGCCGGCATCTTCTTGTAGATGCGGCAGGCTACCAGACCTTCATCGTTGGCCACGACATTGACGTGAGAAGGCCAGTCGCACCAGACAACCTGATCGGGGTCGTCGAGCTGGATCTCGCCATCGTCCAGTTCCTTCTGGCGAATGGGGAAGGCCAGCTGCCACTGTTCGTCGGCCTTGACGGCCTGAATGAAATCTTCGGTGATCAGCAGCGAGAGGTTGAACTGACGCAGACGGGCATCTTCGCGCTTGGCCTTGATGAATTCCAGCACGTCGGGATGGCGCACGTCGAAGGTACCCATCTGTGCGCCACGGCGGCCACCGGCCGAAGACACGGTGAAGCACATCTTGTCGAAGATATCCATGAAGGACAGAGGTCCGGAGGTGTAGGCACCCGCACCGGAAACATAGGCACCGCGAGGACGCAGTGTCGAGAAGTCGTAGCCGATGCCACAACCGGCCTTGAGGGTCAGGCCTGCCTCGTGGACCTTGCCGAGGATGTCATCCATGGAGTCGACGATGGTGCCGCTGACCGTGCAGTTGATGGTGGAGGTGGCTGGCTTGTGAGCCAGAGCGCCGGCATTGGATGTGATGCGACCGGCGGGAATGGCTCCCTGCTCCAGTGCCCACAGGTATTCGCTGTACCAGTGCTTGCGGTCGGCTTCGGACGTTTCCACATCGGCCAGTGCCCGTGCGACGCGCTTGAAGGTATCAATGACGGTTTCATCGACATTCTGGCCTTCCTTCGTCTTGAGACGGTACTTCTTGTCCCAGATATCCACGGAGGTTTCCTGCAGCGGCAAACGAGCCAGGGCCGGCTTTGCAGGGGTGTCTTTCATTGCCAGGACGTCAACTGTGCTCATGGGCGTTCGGAATCTCCTTGATCGATGCCAGCTCCGTGTTCATCCGGGATTCTGGCAATATAAACTGTAGGCACTCGGATTCCTTGTGACACACAATATATAGTGTGTTGATGCGCTTCCGTACGCAACATGTAGTGCTTGTAATGCCCGGTGTCAACATGACTGCAGAGACTCGCAGGACACATCAGTGCTGGGGCCGCGCAGTGTATCGCCGCCAAGCGGCTCGGTCAACGCTCAAAACCACTATATCTAGGGTCATACAGGTTTCACGCCACTACATCTTGTGGTTTCACGCTGAATATTGGGGACAAAGCGGTTAACAAGCTGTGGACAACTTTCTGGAACCCGCATGGCACCGTCAAAAAGTGCATTAAATTGCAATTTGTGCCGACTGTTCATTACCCTTCGACGGGATTCTGTCAGCTAACCTTCCAACGACGGAAGACTGGCTGTTGAAGGTTACGCGAGCCTCGAGCAGTGGCTGATCGGGTAGCTTGGAGAGTCAACGAAATGGCGGTCAACTGCTGTGTTTGATGCCTGCATCACAGTGCATCGAACTGTGGCGATGGAAGCGTGAAACGCCACACGAACTCTTGTCAAGACAGTGGCGCCGAGCCTGTCGGCAGATTATCTTCACTGCCACACCGGTTCGACAACGGTATCCCCACCAAGAGATCGGGCAGTAGCCCGGCACGGGAGTAGAGCATGAGAAATTCGAATCAGAGTTCCGCCGCCACATCGACCAATCGGGTTTTCACTCGTATCGTCAAGGAATCTCGCTGGGTGCACCGCTCGCAGCTGGAAATCGGCATGTACGTCAATGAGCTGGATCGTCCCTGGACTGACACCAGTTTCATGTTTCAGGGTTTTGAAATTGATTCCCCCGAGACACTGGAGAAATTGCGAGAGTCCTGTGAGTACGCATTCGTACAGACGGAAAAGCTTGCTCGGGTGTCCTGGGTCGGCGCAAAACGCCGCGTCTCGATGGTGCGTGATCACTGATTTTCGCAACGTGCATGAAGTCAGTTCCGTTCGGCATCCGAATCACTGGATTATTGATTGAGTTCAGGAGTATTCTGAATGTAACGGAGTCTGGATTGCAGTCTGTCTGACAGGGAATTCTGTCGCAGCCACCAGGCCCACGATTCTGATCAAGGGAGCAGTAGCCGGACATCCATGGAGCTTGTCAGACCGGAGAGCAAGGCGGGTATCGCGCGCCATGCCGATATTGCCATCGGCGACATGGGGCAAAGACCATGAATCAGCCTGTTCCTCTTTCATGATGCGCTCGCGCCTGAGCAGCAAACTGTTCATCAGTACCGCATCGGTCATTGCGGCATTGACCCTGGCCATCTACAGTTTTTCCGTGCCGCTTATCAAGGACACGGCCTTCGAGCTGGAGGAGCGTGCCGGACGCGCGGTACTGGATACCGTCTACGAACTTGCCAGACGCATTCACCTTGATCTGGAAAGCCATCGCGAGCTGGCGCTGGATGCGCACCGCAAGCAGCTCAAGAGCATGGTCGACCTGGCATCCAGTCATATTGACGCCATGCAGCGGAAAATCAGGCAAGGTCTGGTCGAGCCGGAGCAGGGAAGACAATTGCTCTATGACTCCCTGCGTGAGTTTCGCTACGGCAACAACGATTATTTCTGGGTTGCCGATTACGACGCCACGATCGTCTCCCACCCGGATCCCGAGTTTCAGGGTGAGAACATTGCCAGTCAGCTGGATGACAATGGCCAGCCGGTCATCCCGGGCATGGTCAGCATTGCAAGGCGTGATGGTGAAGGCTACTTTCGATACAGCTGGCGTCGCCTGTACGACGATGAACCCACACCGAAGATGTCCTATTTCCGGGACTTTCCCGAATGGGGCTTCGTGCTGGGCACCGGTGTCTATCTGGATGATGTCGAAGCGGATGTACGCCGTCGCGAGGCGGTGGCGGTAGCGGAGCTTCGTCAGGCCCTGCGAGAGATCACCATCGGCAAGACCGGCTATCTCTATATCTTCGACTCCAGCTACCGGATGGTCATTCACCCCAACCCGAATATCGAAAGAACCTATTTCGGTGAGTTGGTCGACCCTGTCAGTCGCCGCCCCATCGGCAGTGAGCTGGCGAAGGTGGCAGACACCGAACGCGGGCGTTTCTATCTGTGGGATCGCCCCGAAGACCCGGGCAACTACATCTACGAGAAGATCTCCTGGGTCCGCCATTTCAAGGGATTCGACTGGTTCATCGCCTCATCGGTCTATGTGGACGAGCTGCGTGAGAGCTCCAATGTTCTGGGTAATCGCATTCTGACCATTTCGGTGACATTCCTGCTGCTGTCGATTGCGCTGAGTTATCTGTTCGTGCGGCGTATCAGCGGTCCGGTGAAACAACTGGCGAGCATGGCCAGACGCGTGCAGGGGGGGGATCTGTCTGCTCGCAGTGGCATTCGCCGTGAGGATGAAATCGGTGTGTTGTCATCGGCTCTGGACAGTATGGTCGTGCGCTTGCAGGACAATATCGACAACCTCGACGCCAGTGTGCGCGAGCGAACCTCTGAATTGCAGGACACCGTCAACTGGCTGGAGCAGGCGCAGACCGATCTGGCACAGGCCGAGTATCGTCAACGGGTCATACTCGACGCCATACCCACCAGTGTGGCGCTACTCGACGAGTCGAACCGTATCGGCTTTGCCAACCGCAGTTTTGCGGCCTTGCTGCAGTCCGACAAGCAGGCGTTGATCGGTTGCAGCCTGCCGAGCCTGCTCGATTGGACCGACGACAGCGAACTGATGGAGCACCTGATTCAGGTGCATGCCGGCAAGGTGCAGAATTTCACCCAACAACGGGTATCGGCAGATGGCGACAAACGGCTGCTCAGAACTACCCTGATGCCGGAGCGTGAAGAGTCCGGTGCGGCGCCGGGTGTGCTGGTGCTGACGCAGGACATCACGGAAGAGAAGGAAACCGAGCGACGCTTGCTGGATATGCAGCGGATGGGGGCGGTGGCGCAGCTTGCCGGTGGTCTGGCGCATGACTTCAACAATCTGCTGTCCATCATCATCGGCAATCTCTCCAGCGCGCGTGAACGCTTTCCCGAGGTAGACGGGCTGGTCGAGTGTCTTGATCCTGCCATTCGCGCGAGTCGACGCGGTGCCGATATCACCGGTCGTTTGTTGGCCTTCGCCCGCAGTCAGCCATTGGCACCCAGCGCGATCGACGTCGGGGAGCTGCTGGAAGAAACAATCACCCTGCTCAGTGGTTCTCTGGCCGGCAATATCCAGATGAGCGTACAGATGGAAGAAGGCTCGCATCTGGCCTATGCAGACCCGGGGCAGCTGGAGAACGCGCTGATCAATCTGGTGCTCAATGCGCGAGACGCCATGCCGGACGGGGGCAGCATCGCGGTGAGCCTTTCGTGGCGGCATATCGACAGTACGCCGGAGGAGGATTCACTGGCCACCGGTGAGTATGTAGCAGTGTCGGTATCGGACAATGGCCCCGGCTTTGCCAGCGAGGCGCAGACCCGAGCTTTCGAACCCTTCTTTACCACCAGGCGCGGCAGGGGTGGTTCCGGTCTGGGCCTGAGCATGGTCTACGGTTTTGTCCGGCAGTCAGGCGGTGGGGTGGAAATTCACAGCGTGCCCGGTGAGGGCGCGACAGTGACTCTGTTGCTGCCGGTGGCCTCGATCGACCAACAAGTTGATGTCATGCCGCTACGATCAGGTACTGTGGAGGCAGGAGAGTGGAGCGGCAAGCTGGCCCTGCTGGTGGAAGATGAGGCGGAGCTGCGCGCGATATTGCGCCGGCAGCTGGCCGAGCTGGGTTTCGTGGTCATCGAATGTGCCAGTGCCGAGGAAGCCGCACCACTGGCACTCGGTACCGAAGAGTTGTTTCTCCTGTTGGTCGATGTGATGACCCCGGGGGCGCTGGATGGTTTTGCCCTGGCTGATCAGTTACTGACGGCCAGGCAGGATGTACGGGTGGTGTTGATGACAGGGTTCATCGACGAGCAGACAGTAGCAGCCAGAAACGAGCGTCGACTCGGTGTGCTGCGCAAGCCATTCGACAAGGAGGAGTTGCAGGCGGCAATCGCGCTTGCGCATAATAATGTTGCCACATGAAGGGGGAGGACAATGTCATCAACCGTTGATACACAGGTTTACGTGGTGGAAGACGAGGGCGACCTGCTCGACCTGATCTGCCGTACATTCGAGCAATACGATATCGGCTGTCAGGGTTTTCGCTTCGGCAAGGAGGCCTGCGCGGCGATCAAGCGCCAGCGTCCCCGCATCTGTATCGTCGATCTGATGCTGCCCGATATGGATGGCATGGAACTGGTCAAGGATCTCGCCGGCCATGCCGACACCGGTGTGATCGTCATTACCGGTCGTGCTGAGCTTTCCGATCGCGTGCTGGCCCTGGAAGTGGGTGCCGACGACTATATCGTCAAGCCGTTCGAGCCGCGCGAACTGGTGGCCCGGGTGCGCAGTCTGCTGCGGCGTATCGATCAGCTCACCACCGCTCAGCAGGATCTGGGCAACAAGCTCGCCTGCTTTGCCGGCCGCGTGTTCGATGGCAACTCCCTGGCGCTACGCCGCCCTGACGATACGGTGGAAATGCTCAGTGCGTCCGAGGCCTTGTTGCTGAGTTGTTTCCTGCGCTCGCCCAAACGCATACTGTCGCGCGACCAGCTGCTCGACGGCGATTCAGTCGATTGTCAGTCTCTGGATCGCAGCATCGATATTCGTATCTCGCGTATCCGTCGCAAGATAGAGGCAGACCCGAAAGACCCGCAGATCATCAAGACCGTCTACGGGGCCGGCTATCTGTTTGCGGCCGAGGTCGACTGGCTGGAGCCCGTGACGCACTGAGAACGGGTAGTCCGCCCTGTTTTCGAGATTGTTACAGGGCGTGTTGCAATTCGATACATTTCGCAAAAAATTGTGAAATCATGTCTGCGTATTCTCCCACCGTACAAGGCAGACAGACCTCGTGGAAACACCAGGCGATTGCCTTGAAGCGGTGTTGACGGCCCCTCGACAGAGACGCGTCGTCTGCACTCAAGGTGTCTTTTCTGGGAGGAACACAGGCGATGAGCAACTCTGCCATCAACCATATCAATGCTTTCGAGTCCGGGCTGGAGAGCAATTCGGCGAACCATGTGGCTCTGACGCCACTGAGTTTCATCGAGCGTACTGCAGCGGTCTATCCCGATCGTATTGCCACCGTCCAGGGTGAGGTACGCCGCACCTGGAAAGAGAGCTACGAGCGTAGCCGCCGACTGGCGTCCGCACTGACACAGGCCGGGGTCAAGCGCGGCGACACCGTCGCGGTCATGCTGCCCAACTGTAGTGAAATGTTCGAGTGTCATTTCGGTGTGCCCATGGCGGGTGCTGTGTTGAACACACTCAATGTACGCCTGGATGCCGAGCTGATCGCCTTCACACTGGATCATGGCGAAGCCACTGTGCTGATCACCGACAGGGAATTCTCGGATACGATCAAGAAGGCGCTGCATCTGGTGGCCAGACCACCGCTGGTCATCGATGTCGACGATCCGGATTTCATCGGTGGTGAGCTGGTCGGCAGCAAGACCTACGAGGATCTGCTGGCAGAAGGGGATCCGGAATTCCAGTGGCAGCCACCGGCCGATGAATGGGAAGCCATCAGCCTGAACTACACCTCTGGCACCACTGGAAATCCCAAGGGTGTGGTCTATCACCATCGAGGTGCCTACCTCAATGCCGTCAGTAATGTGCTCTCCTGGGGTATGGGACAGCATCCGGTCTATCTGTGGACATTGCCCATGTTTCACTGCAACGGCTGGTGTTTTCCATGGACTCTGGCAGCCGTGGCTGGCGTCAGTGTCTCGCTGCGTCATGTTCGCCCGGAACCGATCTTCGAACTCATCGGTCGCGAGAAGGTCAGCCACTTCTGCGGTGCGCCGATTGTTCTGAACATGCTGAACAATGCCGATGCCGAGATGCGCAGCGCCATCGATCACCCCATCAAGGTCATGACGGCAGGCGCCGCGCCACCGGCCACGGTCATCGCCGGTATGGAGAGCATGGGGGTTGAAGTGACTCAGGTGTATGGCCTGACTGAAACCTACGGTCCCTGTGTGGTCAGTGCCTGGCACGACAAATGGAACTCGCTGTCATCTGACGAGCGTGCTGCACTGAAGGCGCGTCAGGGTGTCAAGACGCCGATGCTGGAAAGCCTGATGGTTGCCGATCCGGAGACTCTCGAGCCGGTACCACGCAACGGCAAGACCATCGGTGAGGTCTTCATGCGCGGTAACAACGTCATGAAGGGCTATCTGAAGAATGGCCGGGCCACGGAGGAGGCCTTCGCCGGCGGCTGGTTCCACAGTGGCGACCTTGCGGTCTGGCACGAGGACGGCTACATCGAGATCAAGGACCGCTCCAAGGACATCATCATTTCCGGTGGCGAGAACATCTCATCGATCGAGATTGAAGATGTGCTCTATCGACATCCACAAGTGATGGAGGCGGCCGTTGTGGCCAGAGACGACGACAAATGGGGAGAGACACCTTGTGCCTTCGTCGAGCTGAAGTCCGGAGCGAAGGTCGAAGAGGCAGAGATCATCGAATTCTGCCGTAGTCAGATGGCCCGCTTCAAGGCGCCTCGCACGGTCGTTTTCGGTCCGCTGCCGAAGACCTCTACCGGCAAGATCCAGAAGTATGTGCTGCGCGAGCAGACCAAGACACTCTAGAGCAGTGCTTTGCGGCCGGCACGGTCCCGGCCGCAGTTCCACCCCCTTTCCTGCACCATCCACTTTGACGAGATATTCACCATGCAGATCTACAAGCGCGCCCACGGCGAAGAGCAGCCGCATTGGCCGATAGGCCCTTTCCATGTCCGCCTGCCATTTGTCCATTACCGCTGGGAGACGGCGGAGATGATTCAGGGGCTGTTCATGTTCGTGGTGAGCATGGCCATGATCCCCTTGCTCGAGACCTACCTTGGCATGCCGTACGAGGCGGCGCTGGCCTTCACCTTCATCGCCGGTCTCGGCTACATGCTGCCAGCCTTGCTGGGCGTTCCCCTGGTACCCGGCTGGATCACACCGGCAATCCCGGTTGTGTTGCTGTATCTGGGCGGCTTCGAGCCTGGGCCGGATGCCATCAAGGCCATGTTTGCCCTGCAGCTGGAAGTCTTCCTGATCTTTCTGATTCTGGGTATCACCGGACTCGGCAATCGTCTGGTTACCATCATTCCCAACTCACTGAAGGCGGGCATCATCATCGGTGCGGGTATCGCCGCCCTGATGGGTGAGTTGAAGGTTGGCGGCCGTGTCGAAGGCACACCGATTTCCCTGATCATCGGCTCCTTTCTGTCCATCTATCTGCTGTTCTCCCTGTCATTCAAGGAGATCATGAACCGTCACCCCATCGCCAAGCGAATTGCCAACTTCGGTATGGTGCCTGCCATGGTCGTGGCCATGGTCATTGGCTGGGTTGTCGGTGAGTATCCCGTACCGGCCATCGAGTGGGGTATCACCCGACCGGACTTCGAACTGATGTCTCAGTACCTGATCTTCGCCGTGGGGTTTCCGGGTTGGGAGATGTTCCTGCTGGCCATTCCTACCGCCATCATCGCCTATGTCATTGCCTTTGGTGACATCGTGGTGGGTTTCACACTGTCGGATCGTGTCGATCATCTGCGCCAGGATGAAGACATCAACGACGATATCAGTCGCGTCCATCTGGTGACCGCTATCCGCAACCTGCTGCATGCCTTTCTGGCGCCATGGCCAGGACTGGCCGGTCCGCTCTGGACTGCCGCGCACGCCACGGTGTCCGAACGCTACAGTAAAGGGCGCCAGGCAATGGATTCCATCTACAGCGGTGGCGGTACCTTCTGGATCGCCGGTTTTGCGGCGCTGTTCATCCTGCCGCTGGTCACGCTGTTCAAACCGGTACTGGCCATCGCCCTGTCTCTGACCCTGGTACTGACAGCCTACATCTGCATCATGGTGGGAATGGAACAGCTCAAGAATTCAACCCAGCGTGGTGTGGCCGGCATCGTTGCTGTCACTCTTGCAATGCCTGACCCCAAGTCGACGGTCTACGCCATCGTGGTCGGTGTGGTGCTGTATCTGCTGGTGGAGCGTCCCCGTGTCATGGGTCGCAGCAGCGAGGAAGAAACGGTAGTTGCCGAAGAGGCCAGCTGAGCCAGAGTCGGCGGCGCCCGTGTAGCGCCGCCGGCATTCCACGCCACAAGATTTCAAGGTGTCAGCTCGTCAGGACACGAGCTGTATTTCAAACAACGAGATTACTGTCATGAACCACACACCGCGCGGCTATTGTATCGAGGACCTGGAGGAGGGCATGTCGGCCACCTACGGCAAGACCATCACGGAGGCCGATGTCGTTCTCTTTGCCGGCATCTCCGGAGATGACAATCCGATCCACGTCGATGAAGAGTATGCGCAGGGCACACGCTTCGCGGGACGAGTCGTACACGGCATGTTTCTGGCCGGACTGATCTCTTGCGTGGTGGGCACCCGCTTGCCCGGTCCCGGTGCCATCTACATGGGACAGACACTGAAGTTTCGTTCGCCGGTACGCATCGGGGAAACGGTTCGAGTGTTGGCAACCGTCATCGATGTCAATCGAGAGAAACGTCGCGTCAAGCTTGAAACTCGCTGCATGGTCGGTGAGCGGCTGGTCGCGGACGGCGAGGGCATGCTTCTCGTTGAATCCAGAGAACAAATCAATACAACTGCGGTAGTTGCAGAGGAAGAAGTCGCATGAAGATCATTGTCTGTGTCAAACGTGTTGTTGATTACAACATCAAGGTTCGGCCCAAGGCCGATAACAGCGGAGTCGACATTGCCTCCGTCAAGATGTCCATGAATCCCTTCGACGAGATTGCCGTGGAAGCGGCGGTTCGTCTGAAAGAGGCCGGACAGGCCAGTGAAGTCGTGGCGGTATCGATGGGGGTTGCACAGTGCCAGGACACTCTGCGTTCGGCATTGGCCATGGGGGCTGACAGAGCCTTGCTGGTAGAGACTGACGTCGAACTGCAGCCTCTGGCAGTTGCCAAGCTGGCAAAGTCCATCGCTGAACGCGAGCAGGCCGATCTGGTGCTGCTTGGCAAGCAGGCCATTGATGACGACTGCAATCAGACGGGCCAGATGCTGGCAGCCCTGCTGGGCTGTGGTCAGGCGAGTTTTGCCTGTGATCTGCAGGTCGACGAAGACGGTTTGCGGGTTTCAAGAGAGATAGATGGTGGTGTGCAGAGCGTACGCCTGAAACTGCCGGCCGTGGTGACAACCGACCTGCGGCTCAACGAGCCACGCTATGTCAAATTGCCCAACATCATGAAGGCCAAGAAGAAACCGCTTGAGCGTCTTTCTCCGGAAGAACTGAATGTGGATGTCAGCCCCCGCCTGACTCTGCTGCGGGCCACGGAACCGCCACGACGCCAGGCAGGTATCAAGGTTGCAGATGCTGCCGAGCTGGTGGCAAAACTCAGAAACGAAGCAAAGGTAATCTGACATGAGCATTCTTATCATTGCCGATCACGGCAACGGTGCACTGAAACCGGCCACACTCAATACCGTCACAGCAGCTGCACAGCTGGGTACGGAGTTGCATTTACTGGTCGTCGGCGAAAACTGCGCCGCTGTTGCCGAAGAGGCTGCCCGTATCGAGGGCATCACCACGGTACTGCTTGCCGATGCGCCGCACTACTCCCGGCAACTGGCAGAGGAGGTCGCACCGTTGATTGCCCGGGTCGCCGGCGAGTACACCCATGTGTTGGCAGCGGCCGGTACCACTGGCAAGGATCTGATGCCCAGAGTCGCCGCCTTGCTGGACGTGGCACAGATATCCGAGATCACGGCCATCGAGTCGGCAGATACCTTTGTGCGACCAGTGTATGCCGGCAACGTCATGGCAAGCTACCAGTCTGCAGACCCGGTGAAGGTCATCACGGTGCGCGCCACGGCATTTGACGCCGCCGTCGTCGGTGATAACGCCGCCACGGTGCAAGCCGTGGAGGCAACTGCCGAGGCGGGACTGACGCAGTTCATCGAAGAGACACTGACCGTGTCCGAACGCCCCGAGTTGACGGCCGCAAAGGTTGTCATATCCGGTGGCCGTGGTATGGGCAGTGGGGAGAATTTCGGTCTGCTCGAAGAGCTGGCCGATCAGCTCGGTGCCGCGGTGGGTGCTTCCCGTGCGGCCGTGGATGCCGGGTTCGTTCCCAACGACTATCAGGTGGGCCAGACCGGCAAGGTGGTGGCGCCAGAGTTGTATGTTGCTGTCGGCATTTCCGGTGCCATCCAGCATATGGCCGGCATGAAGGACTCGAAGATCATCGTGGCCATCAACAAGGACGAAGAAGCGCCGATTTTCCAGGTGGCTGATTACGGCATTGTCGGTGACCTGTTCGAGGTACTGCCGCAGCTTTCCGAAGCTCTCAAACAATCATGAGCGAGTCTGTCAGACGCGCCCAACCTTCCTTGTAAACATCCGAATTTTCGGGAGAACAGATCCGTGACTACCTACAGCGCCCCCACCCGCGATATGCGGTTCGTGATCGAAGAGCTGGCCGGCCTCGGTCAGATCAATGCCTTGCCTCAGTACGAGGATGCCAGCCTCGATCTGGTCGATGCCGTGCTGGAAGAAGCCGCGCGCCTGGCCGGCGAGGTACTGGCACCCTTGAACAAGACGGGGGATCTGGAAGGTGCCCGCATCGTGGACGGTGAGGTCAAGGCGGTGACAGGCTTTGCCGATGCCTACCGCCAGTTTGTCGATGGTGGCTGGAACGGCATCGCCTTTTCTCCCGAGCACGACGGACAGGGTCTGCCGGCTCTGGTCGGCACGGCGGTGCAGGAAATGTGGCAATCGGCCAATATGGCCTTTGCCTTGTGTCCGATGCTGACCCAGGGGGCCATCGAGGCCGTCGAGGCTCATGGCTCGGAGGCCATCCGGCAAACCTATCTGGCAAAGATGGTCTCCGGGGAGTGGACTGGCACCATGAACCTGACCGAGCCACAGGCCGGTTCGGACCTGTCAGCGGTGCGTAGCCGAGCCATCCCCGAAGGCGATCACTCCCTCGTCAGCGGCCAGAAGATCTTCATTACCTGGGGGGATCATGATATTGCGGAGAATATCGTGCACCTCGTGCTGGCTCGTCTACCCGATGCGCCCGAAGGCACTCGCGGTATCTCGCTGTTCATCGTGCCCAAGTACATGCCCGGCGATGACGGCAGCCCGGGCGCACTCAATGATGTCAGACCGGTGTCACTCGAACACAAGCTGGGTATTCACGCCAGTCC
>CBDUIJ010000154.1:0-12804 GCA_965367215.1 uncultured Granulosicoccus sp. | reverse complement strand
CACTGACTGCTGACGGCTTCCACTTCGTGGCGGACAGCTTCTGCCGCCTGTTCTGCCTGGCGTACCTTGGCTTCGATCTCGCGCGCTTCGAGTTCGACCAGCACTTCACCGGCAGTGACGGCGTCACCTTCCTCGACAGTGATGCGGGCAATTCGTCCGGGGTATTTGCTGGAGACCGAGACCATATCGCCTTCGATTCGGCCGTTGGCCTGTACGAGGCCGGCGGGCAAGGCTTCCACCTTGACGTATTGGGTGTAAGCCCACCAGGAGCCGATGGCTATGGCGATCAGGGCAAACAGGGGAATGAGTTTTTTCATGATGATTTCCAGATGTGTAGGCAGGGGACGGGGATTGGAGTTCGTCCCTAGAGAACGCCCAGTGATCGCGCCAGATTGAGTCGAGCCAGTGCCGCGTCATAGCGGGCATCGTTGTTGTTGAGGTGGCTGACTGAGCGCAGCGCTTCTGCATCTAGCACTTCGGTATTGGTGCCGATGCCGTTCTGGTAGCGATCTCTGGCTACTTTCAGGTTCTGCTCGGCCTGTGTGACCGCCTTTTCCGCCACGACCATGCGGCGCTGAGCTTCATTGATTGACAGCCAGGCGCTGCGTACCTGCAAGCGAATGCCGGAGTCCAGATCTTCATTGAGCTCACGTGCCGCTTGTGCCTGTTGCTCGAGCGCGGTGGCCCGATGAGTGGCCAGGCCACCATCGTAGAGCGCCCAGGACACACCCAGTGCTACCGACGCCAGGTTCTCGTCATCGAGTGCATCGTTCTCCAGGTAGCGATAGGTGGCGTTCAGACCGACCATGGGTCGCATGCTTGCCCGTTCTGCCTGACCCTGATAGCTCAGGGCGGACGACTGGTTGATCAGGGCTGACAATTCGCTGCGAGTGTCCAGCGCTGTGGCGGTCAACTGGTCCAGATCATCAACACGTGCCAGAGGATCTACCGGTGGCATGACTTCGTCGAGGACCACTTCGGCATCCAGAGCGCGGCCCAGCTGCCGGTTGTAGGCAGCCTTGGCGATATCCAGGCCATTGCTGGTCTGCAGGGCCTGTTGCTGCGCATTGGCCAGGGAGACTTGAACGGCAAGCAAGTCGTTCTGTGGAACAAGACCCTTGTTGAAGAGATTCTGGACATCCTTGGCATGTCCTTGCAGCGACTCGACGTTGGCGTTTGCCACATTGACGGCGTGCGAGGCGCGCAGTACCAGTACGAAGTTGTTTGCCACGGCCAGTTTCAGGTTCTGCACGGCTGCAGTTTCCTGATCTCTGTTGGCTTCCAGGGCGGCGCTGGCAGCATCGATGCCCTTGCTGATCTGTCCGCCGGTATACAGGGGCAGATTGAGCTGTGCGCTGGCGGCCAGGAAGTTGTCATGGTCTACAGCGTCGGGCAGGGTGAGGCCGAGTGCGCTCAGATCCAGCCCGGGGGTATCGTCCAGTTGTGTGAAGGCTGCATCCACCTCAATGCTGGGCAGGCGACGGGCCTTGGCGGCAGACACGGTAGCCTGCGCTGCCAGCGTACGGGATCTGACGGATTGCAGGCTCTTGTCAGAGGAGAGTGCCACGCTCCAGGCCTCTTCCAGGGTCTCGGCATTGGCGACAGAGATGGGAAGAGCGAGGCAAAGCAGAACGATAGTGAGTTGTCTGGGGGTCACGAGAATTCATCCGGCACAGGTTCGACACGAAACGACAGTCTGGATATGAATGGTCCATCAATTTGCTCAAGGACGAAACTCGCGATATCCGTTGTCACACTGTGGAAACTACCTACTCGGATGCACACCGTTACGGCCGGCATCAATTGCACATCATTCCCGCGGCAGGCATCATCAAGCGGACAGGCCTTTTGAATCATGAGCGGGAAAGTGTGTTGACAGATCAAGCGATGAAGTTTCTGCGGTACACGTTTGCAGTGTTCGGCATTATAGTGCTGCTCGGCGCAAGCACTACCTTGCATGCCCAGCAACTCTTGCTGTCATCAGGCTCCGATGAGCAGACGACAACCGAACTGCCTCTCATGGATAACCCCGAGGCTGTCAGGGCGCTGGTCTCCCGATTGTCTGACAGTGAAGTGAGAGACCTGCTGTTGCAGCAACTGGATGCGGTTGCCGCCAGGCAGCTCAGTGAGGAGAGCGCTACCGACAAGATCAGCCTGTTCACGCTCATTACCACCAATATCCCGATTTCGATCCAGGCCGCTGTCAGTGCATTTCCAACCATGATCTCCAATCAGATCGAGATTTTCAGACTGTTCATTGATCGTCTTGGCCCTGGCGGCGTTGTCAATTTGTTGGGCATCTTTCTTTCTGCGATCATTGCGGGCCTGGTTGTCGAGTACCTGGTCAGGTTGCTGACACGCAAGTGGCGTTCGATGGTCAATGTGCCTTCGGCGACCGATCTCACATTGAAGCAGGTTCTGCAACTGTTGAGCCTTCGGTTCATTCTGGACCTGTCAGGATTGCTGGCCTTCATCATCGTGACTCAGATTGTATTGAGGCAGTTGTTGATCGATCCAAAGGTGCATTTCGTTGTGCATCATGCTCTGTGGAATCTGGTGCTGATCCCCAGACTGTTCTCTGTCGTGCTGACATTTGCACTGGCCCCCAGGCGTTCTGATCTGCGACTGATTCACACCACCGATGCGTCTGCGCAGTTCCTGCACAAACATCTGGTACTGGTGGCCCTGCTGATCGGTTTCACCCTGTCGATCACGGACCTGAGAACCATACCGGGAGTCGAGCAGGTCGGAAACCGAATCGGCTTCTGGTTCAACCTGCTCATTCATCTGTACTTTGCCTTCATTGCCTGGCGTTCGCGGTTCACCCTGATCGATATCATCAATGGCAAGAAGGATGATGCGACCTCCATGGAGAGGCGAGTGGCCCGGTGGTATCCGTATTACGCCATGCTGGTGATTGTCAGTAGTTGGACCCTGGTGGAAGTTCTGGTGGCGCAGGACAAACTGCATCTGGTCGCCAAAGGTGTCCAGTACTCCACCATGTTCATTCTGCTGCTGGCGCCCGTTCTGGATACTGTAATACGGGGGCTGGTGGAACATCTGACGCCCGCCATTGTGGGTGATGGCGCCCTGGCTCAGCAAGCCTATCATTCGACCAAACGCAGTTACATTCGTATCGGCCGCTTGTTGGTCATGTTGTTCGTCATCGCGTGGCTTGTGTGGATCTGGAATGTGGATTTTTCCAATTTCGATGCCAGCAGCATCGGTAACTCGACAACTCAACGCATGCTGGAGTTCATTGCTGTCATCGCCGTCGGCTACCTGCTGTGGGAGGTGGCTACCTTGTGGTTGAACAGAAAGCTGGCAGCGGAGAAGACGGCATCGGGTGCGGGTGGTGATTCAGGTCTTCCGGGTGGTGATGAAGGTGGCGTTGGCGGCTCCAGGCTGTCCACGGTATTGCCACTGATTACCTGGTTCGTGCAAACCTGCATCGTGGTCATGACCGTTCTGATCGGCCTTGGAAACCTGGGGATCGATATCACACCTCTGCTGGCCGGTGCCGGTATCGTCGGTCTGGCTATCGGCTTCGGTGCACAGAAACTGGTAACGGATATCGTGTCCGGCCTGTTCTTCCTGATTGATGATGCCTTTCGTGCCGGCGAATATGTGAACGTGGAAGGCACCATGGGCACGGTGGAAAAGATCTCTTTGCGTGCGATGCAACTGCGTCACCACCGGGGTCCCGTGCATACCATTCCCTATGGCGAGATTCCCAAGATCACGAACTATTCGCGTGACTGGAGCATCATGAAGCTGACCTTCACGGTGCCGTTCGAAACGGATCTGATCAAGGTCAAGAAGATATTCAAGACCATTGGTACGGAGTTGCTGGAAATACCTGAATTCGCCGGTGACTTCATTCAGCCCTTCAAATCACAGGGTGTCATTCAGGTGGATGATATCGGCATCGTGATACGGGGCAAGTTCATGGTCAAACCCGGAAAGCAGTTCCAGATTCGCAAGGAGATATTCCAGCGGGTGCAGCAGGAATTCGACAAGCACGGTATCCAGTTTGCTCGCAAGGAGGTACGTGTCAAGCTGGATGGCGGAGGTCAGTCAGAGGCTCATTTGTCGGATGCTGACAAATCGGCCATTGGTGCGGCGGCGCAGGAGGCCAGCGAGCCGAAACCGGCAACGTAACCGTGTAGTCATGCAGGTATCGGGGGGCAGGCCGATAACAGACGAGTCGAATAGATGCGTTTGGGAATATGTTCCGTGTACTGTCCAGTTCAATTGCTCTCAAGCTGTCTGTTTCGTTTGGTCTGACGCTCGCTGTCGTTGTCGGCATACTATCGATCAGCACCGTGTCCAGAATGGGTGCGCTCGCCGAGCAGGCCAGCCATTCGTCTCTGACAAGCCTGCATGAAAGCTTCGAGAACATGCTCGAGGCGGAACTCTACCGAGCCAAGACGCTGGCGGAAACCGTCGCCTTGCTGCCACCGGTGCAGGCCGCCGCTGCCAGTGCCGATCGTGATGCCTTGCAAGCCTTGTTCGGGCAGGCCTATTTGCGCTTGCGCAAGGAGTTCGGCATTCGCCAGTTCCAGTTTCACCAACCGCCAGCGCTATCGATGTTCCGCGTACACAAACCCGAGAAGTTTGGCGACGATCTTTCCGGGTTCCGGCAAACCGTGGTCGACGCCAATACCCGCGAACAAGCGGTGGTGGGTCTTGAAGAAGGTGTAGCGGGAATCGGACTGCGCGCCGTGGTACCCGTATTTCACGACAATGAGCATGTCGGTTCGGTGGAATTCGGCCTGTCTCTCGATCAGCATCTGTTTGACCGATTCAAGGCCAGTTTTGGTGCCGATATCGGCATGTATCGACTCAAGGGGGATCACTATGAGGTTTTCGCCTCGACGCGGGGTGAATCTGCACTGACCCGTGATGCGCAGTTCAGTGAACTGGCGACCGGAGACAAGCTGTTCTCCGAAGTGGAGCTGGACGAGGTGTCAAAGGCGGTGCTCGCCGCTCCGATTCTCGATTTTTCCGATGTGGTTATCGGTGTACTGGAAATCAGTATTGACCAGAGTGCGTTCACCACGCTGATCAACAAGGCTCGGTGGGACAGTGTGCTGATCGGCTTGTTGCTGTGTGCCGTGGGTGTGATTCTGGTCAATCTGGTAGCTCGCCGTATCAGCCAGCCGATACGATCAATGGCCGAGACGGCCAAGCAGATAGCCGTGGGTTACACGGATACCACCACTCTGACACACCATGCCAATGATGAAACAGGGGTGCTGGCAGATACCTTCCGGCAGATGGTGGAGTACCTGAAGGATTCTGCCAATGCGGCAGTGCAACTGGGACGAGGCCAGACATCGCTGAGCCTGAAACCACGTTCGGCGCACGATGAGCTGGGTCGCGAGCTGGTCGCTGTCGCTGAAACGCTGCAGCGCTTCCATACGGAAATCAACGAGCTGATCAGTGCGGCGCAGACGGGCAAGCTGGATCAGCGAGGTAATGTGAATTCCTTTTCAGGTGACTATGCCTCGATGCTGGGCTCCTTGAATCTACTGCTGGATACGCTGGCAGAGCAAGCCGAGATACGCGACCGGGAAACGGATGCGCTGCACGACAAGGAGCGTGAGAATGCCTTGCGACTGCAACAGCAGGTGGATGAGTTGCTGCTGGTGGTTGACGCCGCCGTCGAAGGTGATCTGACGGGCGCCAGTGCCAGCCAGGGCAACGATGCGATAGGTCGAATCGGCAACGGCTTGAACGGTTTCCTGCAGGAACTGCGCGGCAGCATATCCCATGTCCGTCGTGGTGCTGATGCGCTGGCCGAGAAATCCGATCAGTTGGCCAACAGCAATCAGGCCTTGAATGTCACTGCATCGGAGACATCAGAACGGGTGAGCATCGCGTCGACCGGAACAGAGCACATCAGCCAGGCGATCGATTCGGTGGCAGCCTCGATACAGGAAATGAGTGCGTCGATCAAGGAGATATCGCATAGCACGTCCACGGCAACCTCTGTTGCGGCTGAAGCGGTGACACTGGCGCAGAACACGGATCTGACGGTTCGACAGTTGAGTGACTCCAGCAATGCCATCGGCAACGTCATCAAGGTCATCAACTCCATCGCAGAGCAGACCAATCTGCTCGCACTCAATGCCACCATAGAAGCGGCCCGCGCCGGTGATGCGGGCCGAGGCTTTGCTGTCGTTGCCAATGAGGTCAAGGAGCTGGCCAAGGAGACGGCCAGGGCAACCGTTGAAATCCAGGACAAGATCGGCTCCATTCAGGATGACAGTATCAATGCCACCGAAGCCATCAACAACATCGGCAAGATCATTACCGAGATAAACGGTATCCAGACCAGTATTGCCAGCGCAATCGAACAACAGTCGACCACGGTCCATGAAATTGCAAGGACCGTACAGGATGTCTCGACAGGCAGCTCGGAAATCGCCATGTCGATAGCGGAAGTGGCGGAGGCATCACGCGAAACGGACCGATCAACCCGAGAGGCGCAGGCGGCGACGCTGGCACTGTCAGAGTTGGCAAACGATCTGCGGGCAGTCGTTATTCGCTTTCAGGTGTAATCGCAGCACCCCCGCGTTCCGCCTCCTCAGGGACGAACCGGGCTCACGAAATCAGCATCCCGATACCGCTTTACTTGCATATCCCCCATTGGCGTGAAAAACTCTGATCACTCTACAGGAGGGGTGAAGAAGATGGATTTGGGTGCTGCGGTCATTGGCACGGGATTTATCGGTACGGTTCACGCACAGGCCTTGCGACGTCTGGGCGTGCCGTTGGTCGGCCTGCTGGGTTCCAGCCCTGCAAGAGGGCGAGAAGCCGCTGATGCCCTTGGAGTTGACAAGGCCTATGCCAGCCTTGATGAGTTGCTGGCAGACCCGTCCGTCAGCGTTGTTCATGTGACATCGCCCAATCAGTATCATTTCGAGCAGGTCAGACAGATACTGGCGGCCGGTCGGCATGTGGTGTGTGAAAAGCCGCTGACCATGACCTCGGATGAATCGGCGCAGCTCACCGCTCTGGCTGAGCAGAGCAAGCTGATTGCTGCCGTGAACTACAATGTGCGCTTCTATCCGCTGAATCAGCACGCCAGGCAGATGGTGGCTGAAGGCATGCTGGGGGATGTGCGATTGATCAGTGGGCATTACCTGCAGGACTGGTTGCTGCGCGATACGGACTGGAACTGGCGGCTGGAAGCGGACAAGGGTGGCCCACTGCGTGCTGTCGGGGATATCGGTACGCACTGGATCGATCTGACAAGCTATATATCGGGCCTGAAGGTCACCGAGGTGTTTGCCGAGCTGTCCACCTTCGTCAAGGTGAGGCACCGACCTGACGGTCCGGTCGAAACGTTCTCCGGCAAACAGGCAGGTAAAACAATAGCGACACCGGTGCATACCGACGATTCGGCCTTGCTGTTGCTGCGCTATGAGAACGGTGCGCGCGGCTCTGTGACCATCAGTCAGGTGAGTGCGGGGCGCAAGAATTCCCTGCAATGGGAAATCGATGGTGCCAGTGCGGCGGCCAGCTGGAGTTCGGAACAGCCTGAGCGATTATGGCTGGGGCATCGTGATCAGCCCAATCAGATTCTGGAGCGTGATGCTTCCTTGATGAACGCCCGCGGTGCCGCTGCCGCCAGTCTGCCAGGCGGGCACGTGGAAGGCTTTGCCGATACCTTCTTTGCGCTGTTTCGTGAAATCTACGCCGCCGTTGAATGCGGCCACCGCCCCGACAATGCCGGTTATGCCAGCTTTGCCGATGGGCACTACGAGATGCGTGTCTGTGATGCCGTACTGACCAGTGCTCGAGAGGGGCGCTGGGTAACCGTCAAGCCCTGACCCGGAGGAATCATGCAACTCGGAATCCTGACAGCCCCGTTTCCCGATACACCGTTGATGGAGGTGGCAGACTGGGCCGCCTCGGCGGGTTTTGAATCATTGGAAATTGCCTGCTGGCCGCAGAGCACGGGCCCGTCGCGACGATACGCCGGAACCTCGCATATCGATGTCGCAGGCTCCAGCGCCAGTCAGCTGCAGGAGACGAAGGCGGAACTGCAGGCGAAGGGACTTTCGATCTCGGCGCTGGGTTATTACCCGAACCCCTTGCACCCGCAGAGCGATCATCGCGACGAGGTCATGGCTCATCTGAAGAAGCTGATCGTGGCGGCCAGTCAGATGCAGTTGCCGGTGGTCAATACCTTCTGTGGCGGTGATGCGTCGCTGAGTGTCGATGCGAACTGGGAGCGGGCATTGCAGATCTGGCCCGAAACGATCGCCTTCGCCAGAGACCATGGCGTGAAGATCGCCTTCGAGAACTGCCCGATGATCTTCAGTCAGGATGAGTGGCCGGGCGGGCATAACATCGCCTATTCGCCCTACATCTGGCGCCGTATCCTGGAAGCCTGGGGCGATGATGTCGGCATGAACTACGACCCCAGTCACCTGGTGTATCAGATGATCGACCCGGCACGCTTCGTCCGTGAGTTCGGTGCTCATTTCCTGCATGTGCACGCAAAGGATCTGATGATCGATCAGGACGGCCTGTATGAGCGCGGCATCCTGTCTGCGGGCATGGGTTGGCAAGTTCCCCGTTTGCCGGGACTGGGCGATGTAGACTGGAGTGGCTATTTCGCCAGCCTCTATCGCGCAGGCTATGACGGGCCGGTCATCATCGAGCACGAAGACCGGGATTTTGAAGACACGGACGAACTGGTCAAGCGAGGTTTTCTGTTGGCGCGCGACGTTCTTCGGCCCTATGTGAAGTGAATCAGTTCCAAGAAAGCTGCAGCAAAGCAGCACAACCACTGGAGAGAAGCACAATGACATTCCACAAGACAGTTCTATACAGCGCGCTGCTTGGCAGCATGCTCATGGGCGTGCAGGGCCAGGTCATGGCCTCCGACTACGTCATCGGCATTTCCAACACCGTGCAGGGCAATGGCTGGCGCGAGGAAATGGTCTGCGCCATGAAGGCCGAGGCACTCGCCTCCGGCAAGGTCAAGTCGCTCAACATTGCGCATCGCAACACGGATGCGGCCGGTCAGAACGAAGACATCAACAACCTCATTCAGGCCGGTGTCGATGCCATCGTGGTCAACCCATCCAACCCCGATGGCATCAAGTCAGCTGTCAAGGCCGCGACTGACAAGGGTATTGTCGTGGTTGCCGTTGACCAGGGTGTCAATGAAGACTCTGCTTATATCCTGTCCAACAATCAGGAGCAGTATGCCTACCTGGGTGCCAGATGGCTGTTCGAACAGATTGGTGGCAAGGGCTCGGTGGTCTACATGCGTGGCGCTGCCGGTGCATCGGCCGATGATGATCGGGACAAGGGCTTCAAGCGCGCCATGGCCGAGTTCCCGGATGTCAGTATTGCCCACGAAGTCTTCACGGGATGGCAGCAGGATCAGGGCAAGCAGCAGATTCTGGATTATTTGGCCACCGGCATTCCGTTCGATGGTGTCTGGACCTCTGGTATCGATAATGTGATCGTGGATGCCTTTGTGGAATCCGAAGCCCCGCTGGTGCCCATCGTCGGTGCAGACAATGCAGGTTTTGTCGGGCAGTTGACGACGGTTGAAGGGTTGACCGGTGCCGCGGTCACCAACCCGGGTTCCATCGGTGGTGCCGGAGTTGCGCTTGCCATCCAGATACTCGATGGCGAGAAACCGGCTGAACGTACGGTACTGGTCGATCCTGATCTGTGGGAGAACGCTACCGACGAAGGCCGTGCCAAACTGATGGCTGCCTCCGATTCGTCTCTGGACCCTGAATGGCCGGTGTCCATCTCCATCACGGACTGGACGCACTACAGCCGCGAGCAGATCATCGCCTGCAAGGGACCGGGTGAGTAGGCAGCAACAACTGTCATGAGCGCAAGCGTTGTACTCGAGGCCGCCGGAGTTTCCAGGCACTATGGCGCTGTGGTGGCCTTGCAGGATGCCTCGCTGCGGTTGCAGCGAGGCCAGGTGATCGCTCTGATGGGGGCCAATGGCGCTGGCAAGTCGACACTGGTGAAGATTCTCACGGGTGCAATCTCGCCAACGGCAGGCACCATCCTGATCAACGGCGAGCCTCAGCGTATCCGCTCGCCGGCAGCTGCGCGCCGCCTGGGCCTGGTGCCGGTTTATCAGGAACCCTCACTGATTCCGGATCTGGACATTCACGACAATCTGCGACTGGGGGCCACCCCTGTAGAATCATTCCGGCACTGGGTCAATGCGCTGGGCATCAGATCCCTGGATATGGGCCGTACTGCCTCGCAACTGCCCCTGGCGGTACAACGCATCCTCGATCTGGCGCGGGCGCTGGCCAGCGAACCGCAGGTGTTGCTGCTGGATGAAATGACGGCCGCCTTGCCGACTGACCTTGTAGACAAGGTGCTGGAGGTGGTTGCAGGCCAGAAAGAACTGGATCGCTCCGTCATCTATATCTCGCACCGTTTCCCTGAGATTGCCGCTGTCTGCGACCGGGCAACTGTCTTGCGAGATGGCGTGACTGTTGGAGATGTGGCCATCGAGCCGGGTGTGGAAGAACATATCGTCGATCTGATGCTGGGAGAATCCATCAAGGCCTCTGTTGTGACCGGGCGTCGACATATCGAAAAGCACGTGTCAAAGCCGGTACTGGATGTGATCAGCCTGGGCGCTGGCAGCAAGCTGGAAGATGTCTCCTTCGATCTGCATCATGGTGAGGTGGTCGGGGTTGTTGCCCTGGAAGGTCAGGGTCAGGAAGAACTGTTCGACGTGTTGGCAGGCTTGCAGAAACCGGATAGCGGTTCCTTCACCATCAACGGGGTCGAGCAGCATTTCTCGCATCCGGCTGAAGCGATTGCCGCCGGGCATGTGTATGTACCGGGCGATCGAAGCGATGCCCTGTTGATGCAGCGCTCTGTGCGCGAGAACATCGCCATGCCGTTCTATGCCAGGCCCTCCCGGTGGGGGCGTATCGCCATGCAACAGGAAAAGGCGACGGTTGATGCGGCCATTGCCAGGCTGCAGATCGATACGCGTGCCCAGGGTGAGGTGGGGCGACTCTCGGGCGGCAATCAGCAGAAGGTCACCATTGCGCGATGGATTGCCATGGGGGTGAAGACGCTGCTGTGTTTTGATCCGACCCGTGGCATCGACATTCGCACCAAGCGTGAAATCTATGCCCTGCTGCGCGAACTGGCAGAGCAGGGCTCATCGGTACTGGTCTACACCTCGGAGCTGGCGGAAGTGCAGCAGATGTGTGACCGGGTCATCGTCATCTTCAGTGGCAAGGTGGTGGACGCCATGCCGGTGGAAAGCGCCGATGAAGCCACACTCATGCGGGCCGCCTATGGCCTGACCCGTCAACAGGCTGCAGGATGATGACGCTGTGCTGAGTTTCGTGAAGAAGCACTACTGGACCCTGGGTCTGTTCCTTGTCCTGTTGTCCTTGCTGGTATTCACGCGTGTCATCCAGCCCGACTATGGGGCCTCCGGGCTGGATTCACTGACACGCGCTGTCCTGCCGTTTGCTTTTGCCACCGCCGCGCAGGTGGTGGTGGTGATTGCCGGCGGCATAGATCTGTCCATCGCCTCCATGATGGCCGTCACCAGCGTCACGGCGGCGACTCTGATGGATGGCGCCAGTGAGTTGCAGGCTGTCTGGGTCGTGCCGTTCGTATTGCTGGTGGGGGCCACGATGGGCGCCATCAATGGTCTGCTGATCGTGGTCACTCGTGTACCGGATATCGTCGTGACACTGGCCATGCTGTTTGTCTGGGAGGGCGTGGCCCTGCTGATCCTCAATTCGCCCGGTGGCGGGTCGGCAGAGTGGCTGCGCGGCCTGATTGTCGGCTCGGTAGCCATTCCCGGTATTCCCGAGAGCATTACCCAGTGGCTGCCCAAATCCCTGATCGTGCTGACGGTCTGTCTGTGCGTGGTCTGGCTGCCGCTCAGACGTTCACGTGCGGGGCTGTCTCTGTTTGCCATCGGTTCCAGCGAGCAGGCAGCCTATCGTTCCGGTGTCAACGTGAATGGCACGCGGATCATGGCCTATGCGCTGGCCGGCCTGCTGGCAGCCTTTGGTGGGCTGGCGCTGACCATGAGTACGGGGATCGGGGCGCCGATACCGGGGCCGTATCTGCTGGCCAGTGTGGCGGCCGTGGTCCTGGGTGGTGTGGTACTCGGTGGTGGACGGGGCGGGCTGCTGGGGCCGATCATTGCCGTCTTCATCCTGCGTCTGGTCAGGACCGATCTGACCTTCCTGTCGGTCGATCCGAACGTCTCGACCATTGTCGAGGGCGGCATCATGGTCATCGTGGTCATGGCCGGCGGTCTGATTGCCTATCGGAGTCGTGGCCGATGAGTACCGGGAACCCCGTTACAGTGCCTCTGGGCACGCGTCTCAAGCGATTCTTGAGCGATAACCCGCTGCTGCCTCTGCTCATTCTGCTGGCGCTACTCATCGGGGCGCTGGAAATCATGCGACCGGGTATCGTCAACGAGCGCTGGATCAGCAATACCATCAAGTTTGCGGTGCCTCTGGCCATGCTGGCGGCCTGTCAGACACTGACGATGCTCACGGGGGGCATCGACCTGTCGGTGGGTGTTGCCGCCACGGTCAGCGCCTTCGTGGCGGCGACTCAGGTCGCGGTGCTGGGGCCGCACGGAGCCATTGCCGTGGCGCTGGTAGCCCCTGTCGTCATGGGCATTGTCAACGGCATTGGTGTGGGTATTTTCCGCGTTCATCCACTGATCATGACGCTGGGCACCGGTTTGATCGGTACCGGCTGTCTGCAGGTGTATCAGCGAACCGTCATTGCCAGTGGTTC
>CBDUIJ010000153.1:0-12850 GCA_965367215.1 uncultured Granulosicoccus sp. | reverse complement strand
GTGTCATGGAACCCGCTCGCTCCCGGTTGCGAGAGCTTTCACGCCGGTGTAATGGGTCGTAAGGCCGCTTGGAAAGACACGAAGGCATGACCTGTATCCTCGAGCTGGTGCGCCAGGCAATGGAGAACTACCGTGATCGCACGGAAAAACAGTCTGTCATTCTTAGGTCGGTACTTGCATTAACGAGAGTACTCTTGCTGTCCGCAGGCTGCTCGTCCAATGACCAGCTGGGGGCTACGCCCAGCTGATGATGTTCGCCGTTGCGGGCGGTGTGAATAGCAGACAGATCAACGGCACTCCGATCGACATATCAGCGGCCGCCTTTGCAGGTCAGGATGAAGCGTTTATGATAGCGTCCCCGCTGATGTTGGCCTATGCCAACAAGGAAGTCAGTGATGCCATGGCCTACAAGCTTGTGAAGGCATTCTGGGAAAACAAGGCGACATTGGTCGAAAAGGCTGCGTGGTGGGAGTCTGCATCACCTGACCTTCTGGACAAGGTAAGCACCCCATTTCCCCCCGGCGCTTTTAAGCTACTACCGCGAAGTCTAGATCAAGGTGCCTGATACGGGCCGTTGAACAGGCCAACGGCATCACCTCGGCCAGTGCGGGATATGCATGGCCACCTTCTCAATCAGGCATCGCCCAGAATATCACTCACTTTCGCTGCTATCGCCTTGCCCAGCACCTTGTTGTTCTCTTCGTCGAAGTGAATACCATCGCAGCCATCAGTTGAAATGAAATCGCCTGCATTCAGGTAGTCGACGTTCATGAAATCTGCCAGAGCTTCGTATTGTCTCGCCAGCTCGACCGTTTTTTCATGGCCGCCTTCGAACATGTCCTGGAACCATGGATGAGGCAGGTCACCCAGCGGTGGGGGAGCGACGATCAAGACCCTGGGAGCGGGGTAGGGTGTGCCGACGCCATAGGCGCTGGTCAATATCTGCCCTGTCAGCTTGGCCATGCCGTTGGCAATCTCATGGGGCGTTCTTCGGAAGAAGGACTTGGTGTCGTTGGTTCCCAGCATGACCACCACAAGATCGAGTGGCAGGTGACTGGCCAGCGCTGTCGGCAGATAGGCCGAACCATTCAAGCGCGGATCACCCGGGTCATCAACACTGGTGGTGCGTCCGCTAAGACCCTCTTCGATGACGTGATAATTTTCGCCCAGAGTATTGGCCATCACACCGGACCAGCGAGTGTTCCGATCATATCGATAGGTCGGCGCGCCTTCCAGCACCGGAACCCAACCCCAGGTCAATGAATCGCCGTAACACAGAATATTCTTGATGTCGGACATCTATATCTCCCTTACACATGAGTTGTGGTTTGTAGCCTGTGCTCGCTGCTATCGATCTGGCTGACAGTTGTTTGCTTGCACGTCGAACACCCGCCATCAAGTCGTCTTCCATTGCGTGTTCTGCCTTCGCAATGTGTAGCCCCCAAACACTGGCGTTGCGACATTCATGCATTATACCTCCGAGACCGCTGCATGGCGATCCGCATGATTCCCCAATAGCGAAGCACTCTCGGCCACCTTACCAATTCATCGAAAACTGATTGCCATCATTGCCGGCTAATCACGCGCAGGGCGATCGTCTATTGTCAGCAGTCACTGAAGGGTTCAGACGAAGTTGCCAGCGCGTACTGCTCCTGGATGAGACATCCAGGGACTTGGAGTATGTTGGAGTTCAGCCCACCGGATTGATAACCCTTGAGGAAAGTCATGAACCCCATTATTGCTGACAATAAACCGGCGTCTGTTTCTCTGGAGAAAGGCAAGGAATATTATTTCTGTGCCTGCGGTAAATCAGGTAATCAACCCTTCTGCGATGGGTCTCATGCCGGAACGGGTATGAAGCCCAAGGCATTCACGGCCGAAAACAACGGCGAAGCCTACCTTTGCCAATGCAAGCACAGCAACAATCTGCCTTACTGCGATGGCACGCACAAGCGTTTTACCGCAGAGCAAGTCGGCACGGAAGGTCCGGGAGCCAGCACGAAAGAGGGTGAGGCACCCGTTGCCAGCCCCACGCCGGAAGAGCCAACCGTGGCCTATATCCATCAGTTGGCGCGCGAGGGTCTGTCGAAGGTTGGGCATCATGGCCCGATGACCTCCATGGGCGTTCCTCGCAATCAGTTGCCACACTGGGACGATCTGCAGTTGATGGTGGCTCAGATGGCAACGAAACCATTGATGGATGATGCCGCCGTGGCCACCGAACTGACCATCGGACCGAATGCAGCGAAGCCGTTGACACTGAAAATACCGTTGTTCGTGTCTGATATGAGTTTTGGCGCCCTGTCCGAAGAGGCCAAGATCTCGCTGGCCAGAGGGGCGGAGATGGCGGGCACGGGCATCTGTTCCGGTGAAGGAGGCATGTTGCCAGAGGAGCAGGCGGCCAACACTCGCTATTTCTACGAGCTGGCCAGTGCCATGTTCGGCTACACGGAAGAGGCCTTGACGCGCGTACAGAGCTTTCATTTCAAGGGCGGGCAGGGTGCCAAGACCGGCACCGGCGGTCATTTGCCGGGTGCCAAGAACGTCGGCAAGATTTCTCAGGTTCGCGGTATTCCAGAGGGCCAGGCAGCCGTGTCACCGCCAACCTTCAAGGACCTGCGTACGGTGGATGACTTTCGCCGCTTTGCCGACCGGGTCAGGGAGATAACCGGGGGTATACCCATCGGCTTCAAACTGAGTGCCAACCATATCGAGAAGGATATCCAGTTTGCGCTCGATGCCAGTGCGGATTACATCATTCTGGATGGTCGTGGAGGTGGTACAGGTGCTGCTCCCGAAATATTCAGGGATCACATCAGTGTGCCTACAATACCGGCCCTGGCGCGTGCTCGCCGCTATCTGGACAAGCAGGGCGCCAGTGGACGAGTCACGCTGATCATCACTGGCGGCCTGCGGGTGCCGATCGACTTCGTGAAGGCCATGGCACTGGGTGCAGACGGAGTTGCATTGTCCAACAGTGCCATGCAATCCATCGGCTGTGTCGCGGCGAGAATGTGCAATACCAATAACTGCCCCGCCGGCATCGCCACCCAGAAGGCCGATTTACGTCAGCGGCTGAACATCGAAAAATCATCGGTGCAGTTGAAGAACTTCTTCGAGGCGTCCACTGAACTGATGCAGGTGATGGCCAGAGCTTGCGGACATGATGCATTGAACAAGTTCAACAAGGAAGATCTGGCCACTTGGCATAGAGACATGGCGATGTTGTCGGGGGTGGCCTATTCAGGCCTGAACCTCGACAATTGATGCCGCGTTGAAGGACTCGCAGTATTTCCACTTACAAAAATAAAGAGAAAAACATCTTGAAACCGTTATACCCCGTTCTATTTGCCTCTGTGGCCGCGCTGTCGTTGATGGGCTGCAGCAGCTCCGATGACGACGACATGAATGAAGATCTACCGAGCAATACTGAAAAGGCTGTCGCTGTACTCGGTAGTTTTGCCTCGGGTGACAGTGCTGTGTTTGCAGAGTACGTCAGTGCTGATGCTTATACTCAACATAATCTGTCTTTTCCCGATGGCCGTGAGGCTGTCATCGAAGCCTTGGACGCCGGTGCGCTTGATGGCACAACCGTGGAGATTATCCGTTCCTTCGAAGACGATGATGTCGTATTCACGCACGCCATCTACGGTGGTACCTGGAATGGTGGTACACCGCAGGTTGCATTTGATGTATTCCGCTTCGAGGATGGACTGATTGTCGAGCACTGGGACAACCTTGACGCGGTACAGGAAGATAATGACGGCACGACTCAGACCGATGGCACACTGACAGCCATCGGAGACGATATGGAAACAACTGAAGCGACAAGAGCCGTTGTCAGCGCCATGTCCGAAGACCTCTTCCTGCAGGGCCAGTGGAGCAGCTTCGGTGATTACTTCGATCTGGACAATTACGTTCAGCACAGCGTTGGCGCAGGTGCCGATAGCGCTGGTATCGTGGGTATCATCAGCACACTGCCAGAAGGAACACCCTTCTATTCTTCGGTTGAATTCATCCATGCACAGGGTGACTTTGCACTGATGATGTCCGAAGGTTTTCCTGATGCGGATACGGGTCTGGCTGACGCCTATTACGATCTTTTCCGAGTGGCAGATGGCAAGGTCATCGAGCATTGGGATGTCATCCAGACCATTCCTGCAGAGAGTGACTGGGCCAATACCAACGGCAAGTGGTAGTACCCCCGGTTTGAAAGGCCCTGGTATCTCGCCAGGGCTCTTGACCGACAAGCCTCGTCAGGTTTGGCCTCACACATCGTACTGTGATATTTTAGTGCACTGAACTGGTATCACGCCCCAGCGGCGGCTGTCATGTTTTCGGTCAACACATTCATACGATAGAGGGCGGCTTGGGACGTGGGGAGTCATTGCGGTTGATCACCTATTCGCATGATTCAACCATCATACTGGTGTCCATTGTGGTGTCACTGGTGGCGGCTTTTACCGGGCTTGCGCTGACCAACAGGATTGGCAGTTTGCCGGTGCCACAACGCAAGGCATTGATCGTCATGTCTGCCTTCGTGCTGGGTGGGGGCATCTGGTCAATGCATTTTGTGGCCATGCTTGCGCATCGTTTTGATGTGCCCGTTCATTATGACTTGTTGCAGACGCTAGGTTCGGCACTGGTCGCGGTGCTTGTCGTTGGTCTCGCCTTGCTGATCCTGCATTTTGCACAGCGAACGCCGAAGGTGCTGACGGGCGCGGGTCTACTTCTGGGTGCGGGCATCGTGGCCATGCACTTCATCGGCATGCTGGGCATGCGAGGGGTCATTCCCTCGTTCAGTGGCTGGTCTGTCATTGCGGCCGCACTGGTTGCGGCCGTCATGGGCGTCATGGCCATTCGTGTGTCCTACGGTACCCGCACGAACAAGAGCATCGTTCTGGGTGGTCTGTGGTTTGGCTTCTCGGTGGTGTTTGTGCACTTCACGGCCATGGCCGGGACCAGCTTCACTCTGGACCTGTCCTATGTGCCCGCGAGCGTGGTTCTCGATCCTGATTCATTGGCAATCGTGGTCACGGTCACCGCGTTCGTGATCTGCGGCACGTTCCTGTTGGCAGCGGCCACCTTTCTGACCGAGCCGTCGGTTGACGCAAGTGCTACCAAACCCCTTGTTGCAACAGCTCCCGGGATTCCAGTGAGTGAACCGCAGACGCGAACCGGGCTTGAGGTTCAGGGCAATTCCGAGGTCATCGGGTCGAGCTCTGATGAACTGCAACAACGCAGCCGTGTTGCAGATGAACAATCAGCCGCACCAGCGGCAGATGTTGAATGCAGTGCAACATCAACAGATGTCGAGACACTTCAAACCGAGGCTGATTCGCTAAACGAAGCAGCTGGTGGCGAGGTTGATCAGCTAGACAGTATCGAGGCGGATGGCCATGTACGCATCCCGTTCGAGCGGAACAAGCACATCGAGTTCGTCCTCGGTTCGGAGGTGGCAGCCATTCGTGCCGATGGCCGCTACACCCATCTGTATACGCAGGAAGGGGTACGATTCTGCCCCTGGTCCATCGCGGAAGCCGAGAAGCGCCTGACCCGTGAATCGTTCTTTCGTTCACACCGCAGTTATCTCGTCAATCTGCAGAAAGTGGATGTCTTCGAGAAGAACCGTGATGCAGGTCTGTGCCGTTTCGGCGGCTATCCGCAGTTGAGCAGTGTACCGGTCAGCCGCGCCCGCGTCGCCAATCTGCAGCAGCTTCTGGGGCTGTAGTGAACTCCCGAATCCGCTGACTCCCGGATTCATTCCTGACGACTTCCGAAGGAAACACGCTTCGGCGCCGCGTGAACTGCAACTCACGACTTTCGTCATTCGTGCAGTCATGTCGCCATTCGTGACAAACGCACCGCTGTTCGTGTCGTAACGGAAGACGTCGTCGCACTGTCTGGCTACGGTTGGGAGAAATCAAGACTCCCGGCCACCCTTGCAGAGGCGCAACTGATGATTCCAGGTACGTTCGAATATCACCAACCGGATACCGTGCAGGCAGCGCTGGCGCTGTTGAACGAGCTGGGCGACGACGCTCGCGTCCTCGCCGGCGGGCACAGTCTCATACCCATGATGAAGTTGCGACTGGCCATGCCGGAGCACTTGATCGACCTGCGACTCATCAACGATCTGAAGTTCATACGTATCGAGTCGGAAATGGTTCACGTCGGAGCCATGACCACGCAGCATGAGCTGATCAATCACGCCGAGCTGGCGCAGCGGGTGCCCATCATTAGGGAAACATCGTTACAGATCGGCGACCCGCAGATTCGTTATCAGGGCACCATCGGCGGGAATGTTGCCAATGGCGATCCGGGTAACGACATGCCCGGTCTCATGCAGTGTCTGGATGCCACCTTTACCCTGCTGGGGGCTGATGGAGAGCGCGAAGTACCCGCCCGGGAATTCTATGAAGCGGCCTACTTCACGGCCAGAGACGACATGGAAATCCTGACATCGATCCGTTTTCCGGTGAGTTCCGGTGGTTATGCCTACGAAAAACAGAAGCGCAAGATCGGCGATTACGCCACTGCGGCTGCGGCGGTGTTGTTGCGCAAGGCTGACGACGGCAGCTCCTGCACATTCGCATCCATTGCCATGACCAATCTGGCCGATACCCCGATCTACTGTGAAGACGCATCGCAATTGCTGCAGGGCCAGGGCGTTACCGACAGTTCGATAGAAGCGGCCGTGGCTTCTTGCATTGCATCCATCGAGCCTGTTGATGACAACCGTGGCCCCGTGGAATTCAAGAAACATGCTGCAGCGCAAATAACACGGCGCGCCATCAAGACTGCCTGGTCTCGTACCTGAGCCTATCACCGGAGCTGACAATGACGACCACCACCATCACTTTGACTGTCAACGGCAAATCCGTTGAAACCACGATCGAGCCGCGTGAACTGCTGATACATGTGCTGCGCGATCGTCTGGACATCACCGGGCCACATATTGGCTGTGAAACATCACACTGTGGCGCCTGTACGGTCGATATCGACGGCCGCTCGGTGAAGGCCTGCACCTTGTTTGCCGTTCAGGCACAGGGCAGTGACATCACCACGATTGAAGGTCTGGGGGATCCCGACAAGCTGCATGTGCTGCAGGAGCAGTTCAAGGAGCACCACGGATTGCAATGTGGATTCTGTACACCGGGCATGATCACCCGGGCGCACCGGCTGCTGCAGGAGAACCCCAATCCCACCGAAGAGGATGTGCGCTTTGGCATTGCCGGCAATCTGTGCCGATGCACGGGCTATCAGAACATCGTCAAGGCCGTACTGGCAGCAGCCAGCGAGATCAATAGCACGGCTGACAAGGAAGCGACTCGGGAGACTGCAGCATGAGCGCCTCGGCACCCACAATGAAAGAACGCCAGGCTGCACTGAAGGGCCTGGGAACGTCACGCAAGCGTGTGGAGGATGCGCGCTTCACGCAGGGCAAGGGCAACTATGTCGATGACATCAAGCTGCCTGGCATGCTGTACGGAGACTTCGTGCGCTCCCAGCATGCTCATGCCTATGTGAAATCCATCGATACCTCGGCGGCACTGGCCTTGCCCGGGGTGGTTGCGGTACTCACCGCCAAGGACCTGGAACCGCTGAATCTGCACTGGATGCCGACCTTGGCCGGCGACAAGCAGATGGTGCTGGCCGATGGCAAGGTGCTGTTTCAGGGGCAGGAAGTGGCCTTTGTAGTCGCCGAGAGTCGTTACATCGCCGCCGATGCCATTGATCTGGTGCAGGTCGAATATGAAGAGCTGCCGGTTCTGGTAGACCCGTTCAAGGCGGAGCTGCCGGGTGCGCCGGTTTTGCGCGAGGACATTG
Source organism: uncultured Granulosicoccus sp. (assembly GCA_965367215.1). Classification (GTDB taxonomy): domain Bacteria; phylum Pseudomonadota; class Gammaproteobacteria; order Granulosicoccales; family Granulosicoccaceae; genus Granulosicoccus. Next base: position 5,020 of record CBDUIJ010000153.1, on the reverse strand, counting down.
CCGATGCGACTGAAGGGGCTCATGGCCCGCGCCGCCACCCGAACCACATCTTTACCTGGGAGGTAGGGGAGAAGGAGGCCACCGAGTCCATTCTCGACAGTGCGCCGGTGGTCGCCGAGGAGATGGTCTACTACCACCGCACCCATCCCTGTCCACTGGAGACCTGTGGCAGCGTTGCGTCGATGGACAAGGTGAACGGCAAGCTCACGCTGTATGGCACCTTTCAGGCGCCCCATGTGGTGCGTACCGTGGCCTCGCTGCTGTCGGGCATTGCCGAGCACAACATTCGCGTTGTCTCGCCGGATATCGGTGGTGGCTTTGGCAACAAGGTCGGTGTCTATCCGGGCTATGTGTGTTCCATCGTGGCATCCATTGTCACGGGCCTGCCGGTCAAGTGGGTGGAGGACCGCATGGAGAATCTGATGTCCACGGCCTTCGCTCGAGATTACTGGATGCAGGGCAAGATTGCGGCAACCGAGGACGGCAAGATACTGGGCCTGTGGTGTCACACGACAGCCGATCACGGGGCCTTCGATGCCTGTGCCGACCCGACCAAGTTTCCGGCTGGCTTCATGAACATCTGCACCGGCTCCTACGACATCGGTACGGCCTATCTGGCCGTGGACGGTATCTACACCAACAAGGCGCCGGGAGGCGTGGCCTACCGATGTTCGTTTCGGGTGACCGAAGCCGCCTACTTCATCGAGCGCATGATCGAGATTCTGGCCATCAAGCTGAACATGGACGCAGCCGAACTTCGTCTGAAGAACTTCATCCGCAAGGACCAGTTTCCGTATCACTCCGCGCTGGGCTGGGAATACGATTCCGGTGATTACCACACGGCCTGGAACAAGGCGCTGGAAGCGGTGAAGTACACCGAGCTGCGCGCCGAGCAGGCTGAAAAGGTCAAGGCATTCAAGGCGGGTGAAACACGACAGCTCATGGGGATCGGTCTGTGCCACTTCACCGAGATCGTCGGGGCCGGGCCTGTAAAGAACTGCGACATCCTGGGGATGGGCATGTTCGACAGTTGTGAGATTCGCATTCACCCGACAGGGTCGGCCATTGCGCGGCTGGGTACGATCTCGCAAGGGCAGGGACATGCGACAACCTTTGCGCAGATCCTGGCCAGTGAAATCGGTATTCCTGCCGATGACATCACGATCGAGGAAGGCGACACCGATACTGCACCCTATGGTCTGGGTACCTATGGTTCCCGATCCACGCCGGTTGCCGGTGCTGCCACGGCCATGGCCGGCAGGAAGATACGCGCCAAGGCGCAGATGATTGCGGCCTACCTGCTGGAGGTGCATGACAACGATGTCGAGTGGGAAGTTGATCGCTTTGTCGTGAAGGGGGCGCCCGAGCGCTTCAAGACGATGCAGGAGATCGCCTATGCTTCCTATAATCAGGCCATTCCAGGCGTCGAGCCGGGGCTGGAGGCGGTCAGCTACTACGATCCACCGAACATGACCTATCCCTTCGGTGCCTATATCTGTGTCATGGATATCGACGTCGACACCGGGACAACATCCATTCGTCAGTTCTACGCACTGGATGATTGCGGTACCCGCATCAACCCGATGATCATAGAAGGCCAGGTACATGGAGGGCTGACCGAGGCCCTGGCCATTTCCCTTGGACAGGAAATAGCCTATGACGAATTGGGTAACGTCAAGACTGGCACCCTGATGGATTTCTTCATCCCCACCGCCTGGGAGACGCCCAACTACACCACCGATTACACCGAGACTCCCAGTCCGCATCATCCCATCGGTGCCAAGGGGGTGGGCGAGAGTCCGAATGTGGGCGGAGTGCCGTGTTTCTCCAATGCCATCAATGATGCGTTCCGGCCCTTCGGTCTGACGCATACGCACATGCCGCATGATCACTGGCGAATCTGGCAGACCGCCAACAAGCTCGGTCTGCACGACTGAGCGAGGCGGCGGATCATGACTCGATACGGACAGTGCTGACATGAACTGGCAGACGCTGCAACAGCAATTGCTGGATCAGAACTATGTCGCCTCGGACGAACTGTCCATGGCACTGCATCTGTCCATCGAGTTGGGCCGACCCCTGTTGCTGGAAGGCGCGGCAGGGGTCGGCAAGACGGAAGTTGCCAAGATGCTGGCGCAGCTCAAGCAGTGTCAGCTGATTCGTCTGCAATGCTACGAAGGGCTGGATGCCAGCAGTGCAATCTATGAGTGGAACTACCAGAGACAGCTGCTCAGTGTGCGGGCCCATCAGGACAGTTCCTTGTCGGTCGATGAGCTGGAAGATCATCTTTTCTCAGAGAAATACCTGTTGCGCCGCCCTTTGCTGGAGGCCATCTCCCAGGCCGAGCCTCCGGTACTACTGATTGATGAAGTGGATCGTGCCGACGAGGAGTTCGAGGCGTATCTGCTGGAGCTGTTGTCCGACTTCCAGATCTCCATTCCCGAGATGGGTACCGTGCAGGCGTTGAGTCGCCCCATGGTGATCCTGACGTCCAATGGCTCACGGGATCTGTCGGATGCCTTGCGTCGTCGTTGTCTCTACAGTTTTGTGGATTACCCGGACATTCACACCGAGATGGCCATTCTGCAGCGTCGCCTGCCGACTATCGAGCAGCGCCTGGCCACGCAGGTCGTCGGATTCGTACAGGCTTTGCGGCGTGAAGAGCTGGAGAAGAATCCCGGTATTGCAGAGACGCTGGATTGGGCGGCAGCCCTGCTGGGACTGGGGGTGGTAGATCTTGCCGCCGATCCGCAGGTCTTGCAGGCGACTCTGGTCTGCCTGCTGAAGACGCAGGCTGACAAGGCGGCTGTGCCTACCGAGGTTGCACAGCGTTTGAGCGGCAACCTGGCATGAACATGCTCGGATCAGCATCGTGAAGGTCACTCGATTCGTCGCACGCTCCAGTGGCGTCGGTGAACGCATGACGGGCTTCATGGCCCACCTTCGGGACAATGGCTTGCCGGTGGGAGTCAGTGACACATCGCGCGTGCTGCATGCACTGACGTGTATCGACGCCTGCAGTGATGATGAGGTCCGGCTGGCCTGCAAGGCGGTGTGCGCCAGAACAGCCGATCAGTATGATCAGTTCGATGACCTGTTCGAGGCCTACTGGTTGAACGGTGGGCGTGAAAAACCGGGCTTGCATTCTGCTCATTCACGGCAGCTCTCCCGAAACAATCGGCAGGCGCAGGCGCACAGTGATCGTGAGCCGCCGAGCTCAGGCAAGTCGGCTCAGGTCGACGACGTCGATGAGGGCGAAGGTGGTGATGCGGCGCAGTCAGGTGAGGGCAAGTTGATAGCCTCAGGGAGTCGCAATATCGAAAAACTCGATTTGCGTGAACTGATGACGCCGGAGTCCGTCGAGAAGGCCGAACGCATCGCCATACAACTGGCCTCGGCCATGAAGGATCGACACTCTCGCCGGCGTCGTCGTGCCAACCGCGGCAGCAGGCTTGATCTGAGAAAGGTCTTGCGGGCCAGCCTGAGTACCGGAGGCGAGCCTGTGAAGCTGTTCCGAACAAGGCGGCCTGACCGCCCGGTGAATATCGTGGCCTTGCTGGATGTCTCGGGCTCCATGCTGGTGTATTCCAGAGTCTTTCTGGCCTTTCTGAAAGGGCTGGTGAGTCATGACCGGAGTACGGACGCCTATCTGTTTCACACATCGCTGGTTCGGGTCAGTGATGTCATGCGCGACAACGATACGCTGCGCGCAGTGAACCGCCTGTCACTGATGGCGCAGGGCTTTGGCGGTGGCACGCGTATCGCTGCGAACCTGCAGCAGTTCAATCGACAGTATGCCGCGCAGTGTGTGACAGGACGTTCCGTCGTGATCATCTTCTCCGATGGTTACGACACGGATCCTCCCGAACAGATGGTCAGTGCCCTGGCCAGACTCAAGCGTCGCGGTTGCCGAGTCATCTGGCTGAACCCCTTGAAAGGCTGGAAGGACTATGCACCGGTGGCTGCAGGCATGGCGGCGGCATTGCCGTTTCTGGACCTGTTCGCCGCGGCCAATACGCTGGACAGCCTGTCAGCACTTGAACCTCATCTGCACGATCTTTAGCGAGGTAGAAACATGACCCCCATCAGCGATATGGCAGAACTGCTTGCTCGACTCAAGGACGGAGGTGAAAGCTTCGCGGTTGCCACGGTCATACGTACCGTGTCGGTCACGGCAGCAAAACCCGGTGCCAAGGCCGTCATTGATGCAGATGGCCAGGTTCTGGAAGGGTGGATCGGTGGGGGATGTGCCCGACATGCGGTCATCAAGGCTGCCCGCAAGGCGATCGCTGATGGCCAGCCGCGCCTGGTGTCTCTGCAACCGAAAGAACTGCTTGCCGAACAGGGTCTGGCTTCTGGGGATGAGTACGACGGCCGAGTGATGGCCAGTAACATGTGCCCCAGCAAGGGCACCATGGATATCTTCATCGAGCCCGTACTGGCGAATCCGGAACTGCTGGTGCTCGGTGGCAGCCCGGTTGCCTCGATGATCGTACAGCTGGCCGCTGGCTTCGGTTTTTCCGTCTCGGTGATGCGTGATTCCTTCGAGGCACAGTCGGACTCGTCCATCAAGACGGTCTATGACGATTACAGCGATGTGAAGCCTGACCATGCCCATCGCTATGTCGTGATTGCCACGCAGGGTAGTGGTGATGTGGATGCCTTGCGAGCGGCTGTTGGCTGGCAGTTCCGGCATATCGGCTTTGTAGGCAGTCGCCGCAAGATGGCCTTCCTTCGCGACAAACTGCTGACAGAAGGGCTGGATGACACGGCTCTGCAACGCATCAAGGCACCGGCAGGGTTGGATATCGGTGCCGTAACCCCGCTGGAAATAGCCTTGTCGATACTGGCTGAAGTCGTTCAGATTCGTCGGACCGGCACTCTGGATTCAGTGTGAGTCGGACAGTATTCACCTTGTCGATTGCAGAGCGCAGAGGTGGTCAGGCAGGGAGCAAGTTGAAATGAACATCGCACATCGCACATCGCACATCGCACATCGCACATCGCACATCGCACATCG
>CBDUIJ010000152.1:0-12865 GCA_965367215.1 uncultured Granulosicoccus sp. | reverse complement strand
TGCGCCAGAAAAGGGAACCGGCAAGCTGCAGAGTGGAGGACGCTGTAAAAAAGCGTCCACGCAACAACGTGGACGCCTGATTCTGCAGCCGACAAATCGGTATCAGTCAACACCGACCTGTTACAGACTCAACCTCGAAAAGCAGGGTTCGCCACAGTAGACTGCCGATGTTCTACAGACTCATTCCTGTATCAGCCCTCGTACTCAGGTTGAGCTTCGAGTTCTTCCTGAGTGGCGTCCATGTAGACGCGAACGTCAGAGCCGTCATCGGAACGCATGATGTGCAACTCCTCCATGGTGACAGCCACTTCATGCTCACCCAGACCAAGGAAACCACCGACATCAACCACGACCTGATCGATGGCGCCGCCTTCGGCGCTGAGCAACAGTTCGCCAATTTCACCGATGTCCTCGTCATCGACTCCATACACACGTGCGCCGGTCAGGTTTTCCGCTGTCAGTTCAACAGGATCGACTGGCATGTAGCCATCGCGCGTTATGTTGGACGGACTACGCAACATCTGTCGATCGGAAGCCAGTTCGCTATCCATGGCCTGGGCATCTTTTGCCAGATCGTCAGACGCAGCCTCCACCTTGTTCACCGCATCGTCGGTCGCCGCTTCGGCACTCTGCGCCACGCCATCGACTGTTTTTCCGACCTCTTCGGTGGCTTGCTGTGCCAGCGCTCCGGTGCTGACGAACATGGCAATCAAACTGGATGTAATCAAACGTTTCATAGTCAATACTCCTTCATGATTTTTTGAATTTCGGTGCTGTTGCATCTGTCCCTTGATGTCGGTTCAGACACGACGCAGAGCCATGCTATCGATACCGACAGCGCCTGGCGGTTCATTGAAAAACTTCCGCCCCCCGATTTCCTCTTTGCAATCATGGCCCCGAAATTTCGTGACATTCCGGCCACTATATCGACGAGACGTGACGTCTGGCATTCCCTTTTTTCAAAAACTCTGAAGATCGAATGTCCAACTGCTAGCTTGCAGTCCTTCGCCAACCACAGATGCGACAGCTCCCGCGAATCCTGCTCTATCCACGCGGCAGGTCACCGGTGTCAAGGCAGCGACAGGAACCGATAGATGAATACACGTAATGATCAGCTTGATAGCGCCAAGGGCTTGTTGATAGCGCTGGTAGTCCTCGGTCACTGGCTGGAGGCGACAAACTACTGGGACGAAGGCCTGATCCGTTACGTGTTGACAACCATCTATGCCTTCCATATGCCAGCCTTCATCTTTCTGGCCGGCCTGACCAGCAAGCCGGACAATGTGAAGTACAGGATTGCGCTGTTACTGAGTCTGCTGTTCATCTTCCAGTGCCTCTATTCAATCTATCTACCCTTGACCGAGTCTCACAAGCAATTCGAATGGGCTGATCCTTTCTGGGTATTGTGGTTTCTGCTCGGCATGGTGTGGTGGCTGCTGGCACTGGTCGCGGCCCAGTACTCGCCGCGACGGGCTTTGTTGTTCAGCGTGTTGGTGGGTTTGGGAAGCGGGGCAGTACCCGCTGTCGAATATGTACCGGCACTGGATCGTGCTTTGTACTTTCTACCGTGGTTCATGGCCGGATACGTTCTCGGACAAGCTGCATTTGAACGGGCGGCAGCCACTCGCGATGGACCGACGCTGGTGCTGACTCTGACAAGTCTGGTAATGGCAGCTGGCCTGTGGCATTTTCAGATCGGTCCTGGCTGGTTGTACGGTAGCAACGGATTTGCTGTGCTGGAAGTGTCAGTCGTACACGGCGTCCTGATGAGAGCGCTACTCCTGTCAATCGCGTTCATCATGACCTGGACCGCGATTGCCATTGCAGCCAGATTGCGAACGGTGTTTGTCAATGCCGGCAAACGAAGTCTGGCGATCTACCTGCTGCACGGCTTTTTCGTGCTGGCCGTCACTCCATGGTTGAGCGGAACCTTCGACGATTACGGCTCAGGCGTTGCCATGGTAATAGCCGTGCTCGGTACAGGACTTCTGATCTACCTGCTGTCCTTGCCCGTGTTTGATCGTGGCTTGCGGGCACTGGGCAGTAGAAGTGCAGGCTTTCTACTCAATACCATCAATAGTATTCGCAAGATGAGCAATGCAGTTTGACAGGAGACAAGCAGTAAACCGAAGCTTTTCGTGCAGATGGTACGTCAGCTGACATCTGTCAATACTTGATGCCGAGCCCCAGAGTCCAGAAATGCTCGTCCTCCAGCTTGGCGGAACTGTCACCGTTGACGTATTTCAGTTGAAGAGCCAGATGTCCTGTGCTGTCCAGCGCCAGCGCCAGGGATACCTCGACACTCTTGCGACTGCGCGATTCCGGTCTCAGGCTAAGCAGGTGTTGGGCGGACATCGTGGCGCGTAGCTGTTGAAATTCGCGCAGCCAGAATTCGAGTTCGACACGCGGACCGATGCGAAAGAAAATCGACTTTTCTTCATTCGCGCTTTCCTGAGGCAAGACACGCCCGTACTCCGAACAGATATTGGGTAGCCATTGAAACTGAAACACGCTGACCGGAATGGTCTTGCCGATGCCCAGGCGAGTCGCCGAAGGTTGCAGTTGAAACTCGGCAGACACGATCGCGGTGTCGAACTTGGTATCAGTGATGTAGGCCGGGTTGACACGAAAGTTGAGACTTTGCATCGAGTCGATGCTGTGCAAGGGGTACAGGCGATCAACGGCTGCTCGAAATATAAGTGTGTCGGTGCCTTTGGCGGTTGGCTCGTTGTAATGCGTGCGATTGAGCGAAAGACTGGGCAGAAAGATCAGATTGGGTTCGGTTTCAAATCGGACAGGGCGCATGAGCGCCCCCTTGATGGTTGACCATGACTGGTGGTTGTTGTAATTCCGGGAATAGGACAGGGTGGCCGAGCTGGCAGCGTTCAGTGGTTTGGCATCGGCAAACAGGCTCAGGGATTCCAGATTGCCACGCACGAGAATGCCTTGACGTTCCAGCCAGTTCGCGGGTGGCTCCAGCGTGGTCTCCAGCAGTCCTTCCTGTTCCGCAAAGACGTGTAGCTCCATGCCATCCGGAGCATAGATCTCGAAGTCTGCCACCCGTTCATTACTGCTCTGCAGGAGTTTCGACAGCGCATCGATTTCTTCGGCAGAGGTTTCTCCATCATCATCACGATCCAGCGTACTTATCGGTATTCGCAGTTGTCGAATCAGGTACTCACGGTATTCAGCCGGGCTGATCAGCCCATCACGATCGGTGTCGTAATAGCGAATATTGATGACAGCCTGTGCATGGGTAGATACCCACAGGGTCGACATCAGCAAGAGGATGCCAGGCAAAGCGCGGCGAAGACATGATCGGATCATTTGCCTTGCGGGCATCAGCGGCTGCTCCGCACGTCTGCTCCTGCACAACAGAGATGAGAAAGGTTGATTACCATCGACAAAGAGTAAAGAGCGCAGTCTTCGAATTGATTGACAACTTTTCGTAGGCCCGTTTCCGAAACGTTGCAACGGTATTGGGGCTGATACCCATCTCATAGGCAATGGCGTCAGTGGTCAGGCCTTTCAGTATCCACCGACAAACGAGCTGTTCGCGCTCGGAGAGGGTTTGCAAGGGGTCTTCAAGCCAGTGCCCAGCAGCGCACTGGTAGTGCTGCAGAGCCAGCTGTGCGGCAATACGGAAGAGAGTATCGGCGTTTTGCATGAAAGAGGAGCTGTACGGACCACTCTCTGCATATCGATAGAAGTTAAGGCATAGCTGAAGCTCACCTCGATTGGCCAGTATCGCGACCTTGTCTACCAACTCAGGTGAGTCGAAATAGGCCTGCCAATAGTCGATACTCATCTCGCCTCTCAGCTCATCCAGAGGGACTATTTCGATGCCATCAGCTCCGTCCATCCTCTGCATGCGCAGCCGAATGGGGTCATCTGCGTACCCGCAATCAACGTATCTGGCAGCCAGAGCACGCGCCTCTCCCTTGGGACGGTTGTTGTAGGAAAGAAAGCAGCGCGGTGCCTCGGAGCCGTAGGAAAAGATCATGCACTGATCGGCTGCCAACAAGCGGTTTGCAAGGTCGATGTAGGTCTTGTTGAACTGCGGGCTGCCAATGACTTGCAGGCAGGAAGACACCGCCAGCAGCGCCTCTGTTTCGTCAAACTCGTCGTTGCTCTTGTCGATTGTCATGCCTCAGGATGACACCCTGTGTCATCCTGAACAAGGCTTTCGCGGCTACACGGATAGCGCGTCAATGGCGCTGTTTCAGCTCGTGTCAATCCAGAGCGGGATCCATCAACGATACCGCTGCCTCCTCGATACATTTCTGTACCTCGTCGGCATTTCCGTTCTTGTGTGCCAGGAGCAGCACGAGCTTGGCAAGGAAGATTTCACTGCTGGACTCACCCAGCTCATCAATCTTGAGCGCCAGCGATGCGTAGATTCTTTCAAGGTCAGGATGATTCATGACGTGGCTCCTTCTCGAAAGGTAACAGAACGGAATCCCTTGATGATATCCATGGCCGTTACATTGCACCAGCGTCCGGCAATGTGCATGTCCGGGCGAAGCAGGTAGGCGGTATCTGCGGATGCTGCCAATCTGGAAGCAACTTCCGAAGACGGGGGCAATAACACCACACGCAACTTCTCATCAGACTCACAGGCGGCTTCGATCTGCTTTGCCAGGTCAGCATCAAAACACAGTACCGTAAACCCCGGGCCGAGCCTATCGGAGAGAAAGCCGCCATCCAGCCTTGCATCGATCATCATGGCACCCACGCCTGGCCCGCCAACAAAGGCTGGATCATCCGGGAGCACGGCAGGGCTTTCGCGATAGGTGAAGGCCGTCATCTGCCTGGGGTTGGCAAGTTCTCCGGCAAACGGGTGGGTCAGTGCCAGTGACAAGGCCGCATCGCGCAACAGTTTCCAGCCATGCGTGTGAGGCGTCATGAATCGTGCGCTCTTGGTGGCGTTTGCGAACACGTCCAGCGTGGCGCCGCGACGCTCTGGCGTGTAGCTGTCAAGCAAGGCCTCTCCAGCCAGACCGTTCAGCACCCACCCCAGCTTCCAGCCGATGTTGGCAGCATCGGCAAGCCCGTTATTCAGGCCCCGCACACCGAATATCGGCACGATATGCGCGCTATCGCCGACATGGAAGACGCAGCCATCTCGATAGTCATCGAGTGCCAGCGTATTTGCTGAGTACACACTCCACCATTCCAGCTCCCAGGGTCCGTCGTAATCGATCTCCTTCAGCACAGCGGCGACACTGTGCCGTACCGTCTCCTCACGCAGCGCCTCTTCAGCGCTTTCACCATCGTTCAGCTGATAATCGATCCGCCAGATGTCATCAGGTTCCTTGTGGATCAGAACCGTGCCTCCCGGGCGGCATGCCGGGTCGAACAGGGCGCGCCGGATCGTCGGGTAGTCATGCTTCATCTGAACATCGGCGATCACGTAGCGACCCTCGAAATTCTCGCCCTTCAGGCGTTTGCCGCGCAGGGTACGGATCGGGCTGCGTGCACCATCACAGGCAAGCACCCAGTTTGCCTCGAAACCATAGTCACCGGACGGGTCGCGTACAGTGAGACGCGCACCATCGGCGATGTCCTGCAGATTCGTCACCTCGCTTTGCCAGCGAATGTCGATCAGATCACTGGCATCCACGGCTTGCCACAGAAACTGCTCGATATACTGCTGCTGGATGTTGTACATGGGACGGAATTTCTCATCCGGGCCGTCAGGCATCTGAAACTCGAGAATCTTCTGGCCGCGGTAGAACGTGCGGCCGGTCGTCCACGGCAGCGCCTTGTCCAGAAAAGGTGCAACAGCACCCAACTGTTCCAGGATGTAGTAGCTGGGCCGGGCAACACAGATGGCACGGCTCCCGTCGTTGAAGCTGGACTTGTTGTCGAACACAACCGACCGTACACCTTCTCTGGCCAGCGCCAGAGCGGCGGTCATGCCGACTGGCCCCGCACCCACAATGGCCACCGGCGCACTGTTGTGCTGCACAGTCCTGGCTGCCGGGTCAGGCGCATCGAAGTACGGATAGGTGAAGTAAAGTGACTCGGTGTCACGACGTCCAGCAGGGCGCATGGCCAACCTTCCATTGATCGTTACGTGGTGAGTTCAAGCATAATCGAGGGAAAGTCGGGCCGTCTGTCCCTTGCAATGGGTGACAGCGTGCCGATTCTCTGTCAATAACGGTTGCACAAACGCCGGATAGCCTGCATTCGTGCTGCTCACCCGGTACGCCCCAGAAGGGTCATTCTGACCTGCAGATTGTGAATTCTTCAGTTATTATGTGACGATATTGCATCAAGCGATTGACACCAGCGCCTTGCAAGTGCAACCGAATCTGGTGCCATTCAAAATGACTCTTGTATGACCAGGCCGTCTGCAGAGCGATAGCCGGGCGGTGGCGGGTACGGAGAATCAATACCCGAATCGGCAACGACAAGCTTGAGCTCTGGCACACCGCACTGGTCAGACAGGACGAACAGTGATTGTTTTGATGAGAACGAATACCCCGATGCCACCTGGCACGAGGTACCAGACACCCTTGAATCGGAAAAGGTCGCAGCATGAATAAAGTGTATGGCAGTGCCGCAGAGGCGCTTGACGGAGTTTTACAGGATGGCATGCTCATTGCCGCCGGAGGTTTCGGCCTGTGTGGAATTCCAGAGCTTCTTCTCAGCGCCATAAGGGATGCAGGCACCAAGGATCTGACCTTCGCTTCCAACAACGCAGGCGTGGATGACTTTGGTATCGGCATCCTGCTGCAAACCCGGCAGGTAAAGAAGATGATCTCCTCCTACGTGGGCGAGAACGCTGAATTCATGCGCCAATACCTGTCAGGTGAACTGGAACTGGAGTTCAACCCGCAGGGCACTCTGGCGGAGCGCATGCGATCGGCTGGTTGTGGTATCCCCGGCTTCTATACGAAGACCGGTGTCGGCACCGTTATCGCCGAGGGAAAGGAGCACAAGGATTTCAACGGGGAGACTTACATCCTGGAAGAGGGCATCTTCGCCGATCTGTCCATCGTCAAGGCATGGAAGGCGGATGAAACCGGGAACCTCGTTTTCCGCAAGACCGCACGAAACTTCAATCCGCCTGCGGCCATGTGCGGCAAGATCTGTGTGGTTGAGGTCGAAGAGATTGTGCCAACAGGCTCACTTGATCCCGACTGTATTCATTTGCCGGGCATCTATGTGCACCGGATTGTCCAGGGTGAGCACGAAAAACGGATCGAACAACGTACAGTGAGGACTGCATAATGGCTTGGGACCGCAATCAGATGGCCGCGCGTGCCGCACAGGAACTGCAAAACGGCTGGTACGTGAACCTCGGGATAGGCATCCCGACACTGGTGTCGAACTACATCCCCGAAGGTGTGGAAGTCACGCTGCAATCGGAAAACGGCATGCTCGGAATGGGACCATTCCCGACCGAAGATGAAATCGATGCCGATCTGATCAACGCAGGCAAGCAAACGATTACCGAGCTGCCCCAAACCGCTTATTTCGATAGCTCACAGAGCTTTGGCATGATCCGCGGCGGCAAGATCGCCATGGCGATTCTGGGCGCGATGGAAGTGGCTGAAAACGGCGACCTTGCCAACTGGATGATTCCAGGCAAGCTGGTCAAAGGCATGGGCGGCGCCATGGATCTGGTCGCAGGTGTTGGCCGCGTTGTCGTTGTCATGGATCACACCAGCAAGCATGGCGACAGCAAGCTTTTGAAGGAATGCACGCTGCCCCTGACAGGTCAGGGCGTGGTTGACCGAATCATCACCAACCTGGGTGTTCTCGATGTTGTCGAGGGCGGTCTGCGCATCGTCGAGTGTGCCGACGGCGTGACTGAAGAAGAGCTTCGAGCAGCGACTCAGGCAACTATCGTTTAAACCACACCCTCAAGTGTGAGCCCTCCTGCCTGGCAGGAGGGCGTTTGTCCTGTCAGCCACGTTTGTCAATCGCTTGCGGGGCCGTATTTCAAAAGCATGAATGCTCCAACTGAGCATGTGCCTCGTCAGTCCACGACGAGACCAACCTGCACACCGTTGAAACCACCTTGCGTTGACTGATCAGCGCAAGCTCGCTTCCATCAGATGATTGGTCAGGATCACACCTTCTCGCGTGATACTTTGAGACTTGACCAGCTTCCAACCGAGTTTTTCGAAGAATGGCCTGGCCATCTCACTGGCCTGGGTATGCAGCAGGGAGACTCCCTGCAGACGGGCTTCTTCGAGAAGATATTCATACAAGGTGGTCCCGACACCCTGACCGATATAATCCGGCCGGACAAATGCCAGATCGATGTAGCCAGTGTTGTCCAGCGTCATGAACCCCGCAATATCACCGGATTTCTCAGCAACGAGTGTCTTGATGCTGCGCAGCCGGGCAGCCCAGCGCTGAGTGTCGGGCACGTCCCGCGCCCAGGCTTCCCGCTGTTCGGCCGAGTAGAAGCGGCCAGTTCCATGACGAACCGAATCGAAGTAGAGCCGAGCAAGCGTCTCGGCATCTGCTTCTTGATACCGCCGAACGTGGGTAGTCATTATCGCGTGCTGGCAAAACTCAGCTTGAGCTTCCCACCGCCATGCCCGGCGGGCAAGGTGACGGTGTCCGCACTGATATTCAAGTCAGCCTCATCCAGTGTTGCTGCGGTCAGGGTGCGGCCGGCAAACCTGAGTGTCTCATTGATGTTTGATGCGCCAAGCTCGGCCTGAAAAGACGATTCACTCAGCTACGCCTGACTCAAGCTGCCGCTTACCGTGCCCGACATCAGCTCAGCATCGTTGACTCTGATGGTCCAATGTGACCCTTCGTTGAGAATGCTCAGCACACCCCAGGCAGTTGTAATCGGTCCGAACTCACCGTCAACCTTGAATGGTGACAGGCTGATTCCTCGCCAGGGCGTGTCATCGAAGACCTCCTTGACCCGCAGTGCTGGCAGCATGGCACCCCAGGTATAGAAGGTATCCGTATCGGACTGGTCTGCAATGGCACCGGTTTCCGCGTGGTAGTTCTCTCCACACATTCGTTGCTGCCATCCCTGATTGAACAGATTCAGGCTCTTGCTGGCCAGTGTGCTGGCCTCGCTAGCACGTCCATAGCGGCGTAGCCCTTCATAGACCCAGTAATTCAGGGGAGCCCAGATTCGGCCTCGCCAATAGACATTGTCCTGATATGCGGGATCATCGCGCGTGGCCGATGGCAGCATGAACTGCCCACCGAATTTCTCTTCCGGTATCAGGTAATCCTCGATAAGGCTATCCACTTGAGCCTCCGTGGCAATCCCTGCGGCCATTGGAAAGAATGAGGTCGGCGCTAGCGGCTGCACGAAGCGGCCATCCATCATTCTGTTGGCAAAGACGCCACGCGTGTCATCCCACAGCCAGTCGGCAATGCGTTGTTTATGAGCTTCGCTTTGCTGTTCAAGGCGTGCTGCTGCTTCATCCAGCTTCAGCAGCGTGGCCATCTGTGCAAGGATTTCGCCATCCAGTGCCAGCAGGGAATTCAGGCCTACATCGGCGGCCTGAATGAGGCCGGTGCTGGCATCAAATTCTGCCGGGTCATGCACCGCCATGTTGTCCATGGATGATTCATCCTTTGCGGCAAGCTTGGTACCCTTGTACAAGCCGTCACCGACATCCAGACTGGTACCGTATGCCACCAGTCCGGTGTCGTGCAAGCTGCGCCGACGCCACCACCAGTCGTAGTTGGCCAGAAGCTTCGGAAAGGCCCATTGCAGCAGTTTCTTGTCCTGAGAGTTGCGATGGCAACACCAGATGACGTAGCTGACGATAGGGGGCTGCGAGCGATCCAGCCAGGCATCGTTGCCGGTGATCAGACAGGGGAAGTTGCCTTCATCCGTTTGCCAGGCGAATACCGCTTCGATATTGCGTCGGGCCTTCTCGGTATCGTAGCGACTCCATAACAGGGCGTGATACATGACATCATTCATCCAGATACCAAACCCGCCGAACTTCTGCCGGTTCCAGAAACGTGTCAATACCGTGTAGCTGCGAGCATTGATGGGGTCATAGACGTGATTCCAGGCAAGGACGTCGTGAATCGCTTCAAGCGCGCCTTGAGCCTCGGAGTCTTCGTGTTCCGCAGGTACATCGGATTCATTGGGTGCCGCTGTCATGGCGCCCAGTGAAACCTGCCTGTTTTCCAACGGCTCAGCGCCTTCGGTTAGTGCCACCACTGCGCCGGTGTTCGGCACGAACGACTTGTCATTCGGCAGCCTGGATCCACTGCTGGTCGATTCTGCCATGCCCAGCGTCACGCGGCAGGACATCGATGGCGCCTCTTCCAGATTGAAACGCAATACAGCACAGGCCCCGGACGTTCCGCGGGAGCCAAGGTAGAAGTAGCCCTTGTCGGCGTATTCATCGAGAAGTGCCGGTAAGTCGTCATGAAAGGTTGCCATCAAGGGCAGCTTTGCCGTGCTGACCGACAATTGCGGGCCGGACTCGTTGTCGCTGGTCAGAACCCCGCTCTCACGATCAAACCGGAAACCGATCCCCGGCGGCGCGCTGAAGCACAGGTTGACCCAATAGCGCAGCCCCCATTCACCGTGTGCATCACAGCGCCAGTGGATATCCATGGTTGCCGGGTCTGCCAGATCATATTGCCAGTGAAGCTCGGTCTCTTCATGGCGGGTGTCAAAGCAGATCCGAGCGTTGCTGATACCGCGTTTCCCGAAGCGAACGAGCTCTCCGGGTGGTATGGCGCTGGCACTGTTGGCACGCGCCGAATAGAGCACTGGAGTCAGGGTAAACCCGGTAGGCAGGTGCGACAGTTCGATGGGTCTGTCAGCCGTCCAGGTGCCCCAGCATTGTTCAGTCGGCGTCATACTGCGCCCCAGGCATTCAGCAGTGTGTCCGTATCAAGCAGTTCGATCTGCTGATCGAAGCGTGGGTAGATATGCGCCAGACAGGCGTCATGCGACTCCGGGGCAGAACTGGCGCAGGCGTCGGTGACCACAATGACGCGATAACCCAGATCAACCGCAGACAGGGCCGTGGCCAGCACGCAGACATCCGTCTCGATACCGAACAGTACCAGAGCGTCTGGTTCGGTCGCACGAATATGACTGGCGAATGAGACGCTGTCGAATGCATCGTGAGTCAGCTTGTCGAAGCATTGCTTGGCCCCGGCAAAGGGCTGCAGCGTGGGATGAACCGCCAGTGCCGCATCACCCAGATTGTCACGTGTCACCGATGCCCAGTGTCGGTAATATCGCTGCCAGGTACCCTGTGCATCAGCAGCATTACGGGCGGTGATGAAGCGCGTGAACAGGCAACGCTCGGCACCTGCCTGAGCGAGGCGTTCGCACTGAGGCATGATGGTCAGCCCCGGCTCTGCAAACCATTCTCCCGGCTCCAGGAACAGGCGCTGCATATCGATACAGACCATCAGGCTACGTGTGCTCAAGGGGGCGTAAAGTGGTGAGATCATGTTCGATATACAGCTCTGTGGTGATTGAGTCTGCCCAACCGTGTCAGGCATTCATCACGATGGTATGAGAAGGGTGCCAGACAATGGTCACCGGACTGCCTTCTGCAAACAATGGCGTGCCGTTGTTCTGAGCAAATACCCGAAGGGTCGTGTCATGCCACGCCAGCTCATAGCTGAGGCTGCTGCCAGCAAAGACATGTCGGATAACCGTTGCCGGCAATGTGTTCATGCCTGGTTCGGGCGTCTCATCAGAACGTAGCAAATGCATTTTCTCGGGGCGCACGGCGCATACGATGTCCCGGCTGTCGAGCACGTCAGGGTTGTCGCACTGAATGGTATTGCCGCTTTGCAGCCGGACACTGCAACCTCCGGCACCGGGGAGAAAGCTACCGGTTTGCGCAGACAAGAGGTTGGCATCACCGAGAAAGGTTGCCGCAAAGGGCGTCGCCGGATGTTCATAGATATCCAGCGGAGCACCTTGCTGCACCAGAACCCCGTGATTGAGAATGCCGACGCGATCACTCAGTGTCAGCGCTTCCTCCTGGTCGTGTGTGACCAGCAAGGTGGTAATACCCACCTCGCGCTGGATGCGTTTCAGCTCTACCTGCATTTCCAGCCTGAGAGATTTATCCAGCGCACTCAAGGGTTCATCGAGCAGCAAGACACGCGGGCGAAAGACAATCGCGCGAGCCAGTGCCACGCGCTGCTTCTGACCGCCGGACAGTTCGGCAGGCTTGCGCGACTCCAGCCCTTGCAGACGCACCAGCTCGAGCACCTCGTGTACACGGCTGCGAATCTCGGCTCGGGCGGTGTGTCTCACGGTCAGAGCAAAAGCGATGTTGTCGTACACCGTCATGTGAGGAAACAAGGCGTAATTCTGGAACATCAAACCCACCTCACGTTTTTCAACGGGGATGGACTCCACCGATTCACCGCCGATGGTGATCGTGCCGGTATCGGGGAAATCGAACCCGGCGATCACCCGCAGCAGTGTTGTCTTGCCACTGCCGGAAGGGCCCAGCAGTGCGTAGAAGCCGCCGTCGGCAAAGTCGATGGAGACATTGTCCAGCGCGCGAAACGATCCGAACTGCCGGCTGACGCCATTGACCGATATGGCTGCCATCAGCGAGTTCCTCCGAATTTGTACAAACGGGCTACAGCCAGCAGCAGCACCATGGATACGCTGATCACAATCGTGGCAATGGCATTGACTTCGGGGGTGAACCCCTTGCGAATGGCCGTGTAGATCTCCACGGGCAAGGTCGAGACACCGGGCACCGCCAGAAAGTAGGACACCACGAACTGATCAAACGATACGGCGAAGGCAAACAGACCCGCTGCAACCACACCCGGCAGCAGATAGGGAAGGGTGACGTAGCGAAGCACTTGCAGCGGGCTGGCACCGAGCGAGCGTGCGGCCTCCTCGAGTGTCCGGTCA
>CBDUIJ010000151.1:0-12902 GCA_965367215.1 uncultured Granulosicoccus sp. | reverse complement strand
GGAAGCACAGACACAGACACAGACACAGGAGAATACCCAGGCGCAGAACAACGGGAGCAATGACGTTCAGACAACGAACGGGGACGACATACTGGCTCGTTACCAGAAAGATGCGCTGCCGACACTTGCCGCTGACGCTTCGACCGAGCAGCTGACTGCCTGGGCAGAAGCACTGCAGTTGCTGCGTGGCAGCCAGTTGCAGGCCGATCTTGAAACGCTCGATTCGGGAACGGTAAACCCACAGGACGCCGACCGCGTCAAACGCTGGATTACCGGCGATTTTCAGCGACAGATCAACGAACGAATAGCTGCCCGGATCAACGCACGTCAGGGCAGTATTCGTGATGCTGAAATGCTGGCAGACATGGTGTTGGCCATCGCCGACGATGACGAGATGCGAATCTACAATTTTGCCTATGGCGAGAATGGTGACAACAACCAGAACCGTCTGGCAGCGGGGGTCATGGCCAGCCAGCAGATCATGCAGCTCGGCAAGTATTTTCCCGATCTTGTAGAAGCGAATCTCGAGGACTCTGCCACTGTCATCGAGTCTGCAGCGACGCGCTTTCAAGGTATGCGCGAAGAGGCCGAGCAGACGGCGATCGGGCTGGCCGCCATGCCGAAGAAAGAACGCCCGAAAAGACCTGAATTCCTGCAGGGCATCGAGCAGGAGCTCTATTACGGGGGTGGCTACATCGGTTCGATTTCGAGCAAGGGAACGGTGGTGGTCGACAGCACCGACATAGGCTCGATCACGACCGACGGCAGGGTCTGGGTACGAGGCAACGATGCCGGTTCCATCGAGCCCAATGGTGAGGTCTGGCTGCGTGGCAATCAGCTGGGCAGCCTGGAAGACAATGGAGAAGTCTGGCGCAACGGTACTCAGGTGGGACTGGTGGAAATCGCTGACGCGGGTGACTTCTGGGTCGACGGCAACAAGAACGGTCGGGTTGAACCCTACTCGGGAGAATGGAAACGCGCCGCCATCGTTTTCTATTTTCGAGACATGTTCGTCGATCCGTATTGACCGAGTCGACACATCCATGGCAAACCACCCACATGGGTAATTGAAAGGCGTATTTTTACTTGAGTAACATTCCCCGGTAGTGAATTTTCGGAAGTGATCCGATCATCATCAAATGGAATGTCTACATGTTGAAGAAATCCTGCCAGTTGCTTTCTCTATTTACCGCTCTTGCATTATCAGCCTGCAGTAGCAGCAACAGTTCGGACGAACCTCCTGCAGAAGACGACACGCAGGAAGAAGGCACCACCGGCGATGACAGCCTCGCCAGCCGCATTCAAGGCGTCTGGCTGGGTGAATGTGATTACTTCGCCAGCGACGATGTCTCAATGCGCGAGATCACGGCGATTACCGAAACTCAACTGATCCGGGATTTTCACGAGTTTGACGGTGCTGACTGCCAGGGAGTGCCCAGAGGACAGATGTTTCCACTGCGCGTGTATGACTACGAGCTGGGCTCTGATATCGCAGCCGACGACGGCGTGGTAGCCGCTCAGATTGATCTGGTCATCCGGCAGCTTTCCAGTTCAGCCGTCCTGAGAGACGCGGCCATGCTCGATCAGGAACGTTTCGACATCATCGGCATGGATACAGACGGTGGACTGCTCAGAACCCAGCAGGAAACAACGACCGAGAGCAATCGCCCCTCCAGCCTGGCAGGCGCTGAACGGTTCATCGCAAAAACTCCCATCACAGCCGCCACGCTACCCATCGCCGAACTCGAAGGCAGTTATTCCCCCGGCTGCCAACCGCGTGAGGGTGGGTTCAGCAGCAAGGTGACAGAAACCCTGAACATGGAAGGCAGCGAATGGCTGGAAGAGTTTCATTTCAACGCCAATTGCGAAGGCTCACCCGATGCCGCCATGCAACGCATTACCGATTATGTCTGGGGTGATGAGTTCGTATCTGTCTTCGGCGATACCCTGCGACGCGTACAAACCACGCAGTACCCGAAAACCATTCTCTACGGCGAAGACGCCCTCTCCGGTCTTGACCTGGGCACTCTACGTACCCGATACGATGCACTTGCCCTGGTTGACGACACCCTCATGCGTGGCGATTGCACGATTCGCGTGGAGGAATGCAAGAACGACGCAGATCATTATTCGGACATGATCGACTTCGAGTTGGGTAGCTTCATCCGTTATCAACGGGTGCAGCCATAAGGTTGGTGGGTCGCCGGCGCCATCTGCGGCGGCAACACCCTCGGGAATCTGCAAACGGCCTGACAGGGCTGCCTTCAAAGTCGCCCGACAACTAGTGCAGCGCATTATATTTGTGGTCAATTGCCATCTTGAAGCCACATTCCAAATTTTCACATGGTTTGTGAAGCTCGTATCAGTCTGATTTATATGGAGTTTATTTCACCATACAGCTTGTTCGAAAAAACATGACTTTTCATGTTGCACTGCAAAACATCCATCCCTATAATCCTTCCCATCGCGACAGACAACAGTCTTCACACTTCCAAATAGGGATCAAATCATGAACAACGCTACTATCAACATGAACGAACAATTCAAGCAAATGATGGACATGCAAGCCCGCGCTCTCGAGCCAATGCGTGCTTTCGCTACAGTAGCTGCTGATGCAGTAGAGCAACTTGCTCGCAAGAACTACGCAGTAGCCGGTGACGTACTGGAATCTTCTACAAAGCAGGTTCACCTGACAGCCTCTGGCAAAGACCTGACTGAAGTTGCAACTGCCCAGGCCGCTGAAGCCAAGGCACTGGTTGAACTGATGAACACTCGTGCTGCTGAATACGCAGAACTGGCCAAGCAGGTTTCCAGCAAGGTAAAAGAAGCTTCCGAAAGCATGACTGCTTCTTTCAAGTAAGTTTCAGGATGTGCTGCTGACTCGCGATATCGCGAGCAGCATGCAAATCAGCTGTAACTGACCCGGATGCCCGATGATTTCAGATCAACGGGTACTTCCGGGTTTTTTCGTTTTGCGCCTCGAATTTGCTTTTACTCAATATATCTAGTAATCTGGATATATGGATAAAGAAGACACACTCGAAGCACTGGCTGCGCTGGGCCAGGAAACACGCCTGGATGTCTTTCGCCTGCTGATACAGGCCGGCGGTGAAGGCATGCTGGCTGGCGAGGTGGCGGAAGCCCTGGATGTTCGCCAGAACACGATGTCGACCAACCTGTCGATCCTGTCGCAGGCCGGATTGATTCGCAAGCAACGCGAAGGCCGCGCCATTCGCTATTTTGCCGATATGGACGGTGTGCGCGGATTTCTCGCCTTCCTCATGGAAGATTGCTGCGGCGGCCGCCCTGATCTCTGCCAACCCGTCATTGATGACATTGCCTGCGCTTGCTGAGCCTCAAGGAGAACAAGGTGTCAGATACCCCCCAGATCGAAGACGAGCATTTCCGTGTCATTGATGCCGAACGTTTGTTCTCCGGCGGACAGAGCACACACCCACCCAGACTATTGCTGCTCTACGGCTCGTTGCGCGAAAGAAGCTATTCCGAACTCATGACTCGAGAAGCCGTTCGAGTCCTGCAACGACTGGGAGCCGAGACACGGGTATTCGATCCACGTGACTTACCGCTTCCCGATAGCGTAGACGCCTCACATCCGAAAGTGGCAGAACTACGCGAGCTGGTGAGCTGGAGTGAAGGCATGGTCTGGTGTTCTCCGGAACGACACGGTGCCATGGCTGCAGTGATGAAGAATCAGATCGACTGGATCCCACTGTCGCTTGGTGGCGTACGCCCCACCCAGGGAAAAACCCTGGCAGTCATGCAGGTCTGTGGTGGCAGCCAGAGCTTCAACACGGTGAATCAGCTTCGCATACTCGGACGCTGGATGCGTCTGCTCACCATTCCCAATCAGTCTTCGGTAGCGAAGGCCTATGACGAATTCGATGAAGCGGGTCGCATGCTGCCATCCGCCTACTACGATCGCATGGTGGATGTCATGGAAGAACTGGTGCGTTTCACACTGCTGACACGAGATATCAAGGACCATCTGGTGGATCGGTATTCGGAACGCAAGGAAAATCACGCTCAGCTCTCGGCGCGCGTCAATCAGAAAAGCATCTAGGAAAAACAGATAAAAATGGGTATTTTCGAACGCTATCTTTCAGTCTGGGTGGGCCTGTGCATCATCGCAGGAATCATTCTGGGTCAGCTGGTTCCGGGGGTGTTTCAGCTGATAGCAGGGCTGGAATACGCGCATGTCAATCTGGTTATCGCGGTATTCATCTGGGTCATGATCTACCCGATGATGGTGCAGATAGATTTCACGGCCATCAAGGATGTCGGCAAGAAGCCCAAGGGGCTGGCGTTGACACTGGTGGTGAACTGGCTTATCAAGCCGTTTTCCATGGCAGCGCTTGGCTGGTTGTTCTTCAAGGTCTTCTTTGCAGGCTGGGTAGACGCAGAATCGGCCAACGAATACATCGCCGGCATGATTCTATTGGGCGTTGCCCCCTGTACCGCCATGGTCTTTGTCTGGAGTCAATTGGTCAAGGGTGACCCCAACTACACACTGGTCCAGGTCTCTGTCAACGACATCATCATGGTATTCGCCTTTGCACCGATAGCTGCGCTGTTGCTGGGTGTCAGCGATATCGTGGTTCCCTGGGAAACCCTGTTGCTGTCAGTCGTCCTGTATGTCTTGCTGCCGTTGATTGCAGGGGTGCTGACGCGACGACAACTGGAAGCCCACAACAACCAGGATGCACTCGGCAGCTTCGTCGCCAGGCTCAAGCCATGGTCCGTCATCGGCCTTCTGGCCACAGTGGTTCTGTTGTTCGGTTTTCAGGCAGACAAGATTCTCAGTCAGCCTGTCACCATCGTACTGATCGCCATTCCTCTGGTTTTGCAGGCCTATGGCATCTTTGCCATCACCTACACAGCGGCTCGCGCACTGCACCTGCCGCACAATGTCGCCGGACCTGCGAGCCTGATAGGCACCTCGAACTTCTTCGAACTGGCCGTCGCGGTGGCCATCTCCCTGTTCGGACTGAATTCCGGTGCAGCACTGGCGACGGTGGTTGGTGTGCTGGTAGAGGTTCCCGTCATGTTGTCGCTGGTAGCGATTGTCAATCGCACACCAGGCTTGTTCGTGTCGGACAAGGCCTGATACCGATCGCGGGCCTCAGTCAACAAACCTGACTACCGAGTAGACGAGCTGATTGATCACCCGTACTCAGAAAGAGCCAGGCCGACGGTTTTCTACCCCGTAACAACACGGCCGCAGACGTTACATGACGCTCTGACTGGGACGAATATGCCCCGAAAATGTGCAAATTGTATGCAACGCAACATAGTTAACATTCAGAGGCACGCTATTAACAATTGCTCACATTGAAGCTCAAACAGCTGATATATATAAATATTTTGCATCATCACGAACACTTTCATCATCACAAAGTACCATATATAACGCACTGCAATAGTTGCATTCCCATCGGGGAATACCTACGCTCATTCCTGGTTGGCTGCAGTCTGTCATCGAGTATTTGTCGCATGGAAGCGAATCTGCAAGAGGCCACAGACCCGTCGATCACAGCAATGAGGTACCACCATGAATCCGACACCGACCGCCAGCAAGCTGGCTGACTTGTTCACCCGACACACCGCACGATCCCCGCAAGGAGTCAGTCTGGATTCGACATTGCCACCGGGCCTGAACCCTCATTCACGCGAGCGAAACTACCGACTGTATGTGCCGGAAGGCTTCGATCCGCGCAAACCCACGGCATTGCTCGTCGTCCTGCATGGTTGTCACCAGACAAATGAGGACATTCAGAAAATTGCCGGGTTCGATACGCTGGCAGACAAGGAACAGTTCCTCGTGCTCTACCCCTATGTCACCAGCTACTCCGGGTATCGGGCACGCGAGTGCTGGGGCTGGTGGATCAAGGCGCACCGAACACGTGGCCGAGGTGAGGTGGAAGATATCTGGCGCATGGTTGAAAAGGTGCAGCAGGACTACGTCGTGGATTCCTCGCGACTCTATGTCTGCGGCTTGTCATCTGGCGGAGCCATGGCGGTCAACTGTCTCGTCGCCCACCCCGACCGGTTTGCCGGTGGCGCCAGCGTCGCTGGACTTGCTTACGGCGAGAGCCCATCCGCAGTAAGAGGCTCGGCCTTTTCCATGCCGCGCTACCATTCGCTGCAGCGACTGTGCTCCGTGACCACCAGGAATCTCGCAGGCGCCGCCCCTCCCAACCTGCTCATCATTCACTCTGATGGCGATCAGGTCGTCTCGGAGAAGGCAACTGACAATCTGGAACAGAGCTGGCGAGAGGTCGCGGGTCTCGACTCGCAAGACAGTCACTGGCAAATCGATGGTGACGCCGCCGGCGCCTCCTGGGCTCTGACGGGTTATATCGATGACAATCAGCCACGACTACTCAGGCTGGAGACACCCGGCTTCCCACACGGATGGCTGGGTGGACCGGAAGGGCAGCACAGCAGCCCGGATGCCCCCTGTGTTTCAGAACTGAGCTGGTGGCATCTGAATGCGTCTGCCAGCAGAGAACGCAGCCAGATTGAAACACCTCAGGAGCAATTACTGCAAAAGGCCAGTTGAGAATGCCATCAGCCCCGGTGTGCATGACCGGGGTGAACACATCTTGTGAATACGGATCCACATCATCCGGCACACAACGCGCAGAATTGTCATGAGGTCCTTACACGGAAAATAAGGAAAAATCGAGACTATGGCAATCTCCCCCTGTTCTGTGCCTGCACAGCCAATAAGATACATGAGGTTCCACTTCAGAGATTCTCGGGAAGATCGTCATGAGCACATCGGCCATCAAACGCAGCTGCAAGGCAATCATTACTCTGCTGATCATCAGTCAGCTGACAGCCTGCCCTCTGATTCCACCTCGTGATTCAGGCAGACATGCTCCAGCTGGGCCCCATTATTCAGGCCAGTAACACGGGCAGGAACCTTCCCGCCAGGGACCGTCATCATCGCGTGTCGATTCTTGTCGACCAGTTGCCTCAGAATATTACAAGCCCGGCAAGCCTCCAAACCTCGCGCAAATGACATGAAAGACAGACTGATGCAACTCCCTCGATTGGTTCGCTACCTGATCCCTGTCGTACTGATCGCCGCAGCCGTGTGGGGCTGGCAGTCGTATTCGAGTTCACAGGACGTGCCTGCACCGTCAACTGCCAGGGTTTCGCGTGATACGGTCCAGGAAACCGTGCTGGCCACAGGCATCATCGAGGCGAATCAGCTGGTCAGTGTCGGCGCCCGGGTGTCAGGACAGATAGAAACGCTGGCGGTGAAGCTGGGGCAGAATGTTGCCCAGGGCGATCTGATCGCACAGATCGACTCGCAGGATCAACAGAACGCGGTGCTGCAGGCCAAGGCCGCGCTGGCCAACATCGAAGCACAGATTGCCGCAACGCGAGCACGCCTGGCTCAATCCAGACATGACCTGGAGCGTGAAGAGCAGCTGCTGACCAGCAACTTCACATCCACCGAAAACGTCGAAGCGGCAGGCCTGAACGTGCAAGTGTACGAGGCCGATCTGGCGGCTCTGCAAGCGCAACTCTCCAGCGCCGAAGTCAATGTCTCGAACATGCAGATAGCACTGGAGCGCACCAGCGTCCATGCTCCGATCTCGGGAACAGTGGTTGCGATTGTGGTCGATGAAGGTCAGACCGTGAATGCCTCGCAAAGCACCCCCACCATCGTCAAGATTGCCGAACTGGATACCATGCTCGTCAAGACGGAAATTTCCGAAGCGGACATCGTTCAAGTGCGCCCGGGGCAGTCCGTCACCTTCTCGATTCTCGGTGAACATGACCGGGAGTTTGCCGCTGAAGTGCGCGAAGTGGAACCCGCCCCATCCGAGATTGAAACCAGCGATACCATCTCCTCCGACGAAGCTGTCTACTACAACGCCTTGCTGGAAGTGGACAACCCGGATCATCTGCTGCGCATTGGCATGACCACTCAGGTTTCCATCATCCTCGACAGCGCAGAGAATGTGCTGAGCGTGCCGGCAGCAGCATTGCAACCGGGCCCGCAGGGGAGTTATCGGGTTCAGGTCTACGATCCTGCAACCGGCGAGCGCACTGCAAAAACCGTGGAAGTGGGCCTGAACAACGATGTGATCGCAGCAATCCTCTCGGGACTCCGTGAGGGAGAAGAAGTCATTGTCGGTGGTACCGCCATGACGCAATCCGAGCCCGACAAGCAACGAATGCGCATGCCGCCCATGGGGCTATGACATGTCAGAGCCTCTGATCCATGCGCGCGGGCTGAGTCGAAGCTTTCAAGCCGGCGAAGAGACCATCACCGTGCTGCGAGACGTCGATATCGACATCTGGCCGGGTGAAATGGTGGCCATCATCGGCGCCTCGGGCTCCGGTAAATCCACCCTCATGAATATTCTGGGCTGCCTCGATCATCCCAGTGCAGGGCAGTATCACTTCGCCGGCCAGAATACCGGCGAACTGGATCCAACGGCGCTGGCGAAATTGCGACGCGAGCATTTCGGCTTCATATTCCAGCGCTATCAGCTGCTGTCCGATCTGGATGCACTGGGCAATGTCGAGATACCGGCGATCTATTCAGGCGTCAATCGTGGCGAACGACAGAAACGGGCAGCCGACCTGCTCGCTCAACTGGGTATGGCTGACCGCCTCGACCATCGCCCCGGGGAACTCTCGGGCGGACAGCAACAACGCGTCTCGGTGGCGCGTGCTCTGATGAACGGGGGCGAGGTGATCCTGGCCGATGAACCCACCGGCGCACTGGACAGCAAGAGTAGCGCCGAGCTGATCGAACTGCTGCTCGAACTCAATCGACAGGGTCATACCATCGTCATGGTGACCCATGATCCGAACGTCGCCAGCCATGCGCACCGTACCATCGAGGTCAGTGACGGACGCATCATCTCGGACACCCGGGATACCAACGAGACAGTACAGCAGCAGGCGCCGGTGCGCCCTCAGCCGCAAGAAGCACCAGTACAAACGCCACAAGCCGGCCCTGAGCCCACAGCTGATCGTGATGGCTCTCAGCTGGCTCGAGTGCGCGAAGCGCTGTCCATGTCAGTCAAGGCGCTGACGGCCCATCGGGTGCGTTCCCTGCTGACCATGCTGGGCATCATCATCGGTATTGCCTCGGTGGTTCTGGTCGTGGCGCTTGGCACCGGCAGCCAGGAAACCGTGCTGCAGAACATCAGCTCCCTGGGCACCAACACGATTACCGCCCGGCCGGGAAGTGGTTTCGGTCGACGCGATGCACAACGTATCGAGACGCTGGTGTCGGCTGACACCGAGGTATTGGCCCAACAGGATTTCGCCGATAGTGTGTCTCCCGCGGTATCAAACCCCTCTTCGGTCATCTACCGAAACGTGGAGGCCAACGCCCAGATCAACGGCGTCAGCGGCGATTATTTCCAGGTACATAACTACAACACCGTAGTGGGTACGGTCTTTGGTCCTCGCCATGTAGACGCGCTGGATCAGGTTGCCGTGATTGATGAAGATACCCGTGACACCTTCTTTACCGACGGCAGTAGTCCGATCGGACAAGTACTGCTGCTGGGACGGGTGCCCGTACGTGTCATCGGCGTGGTCAGCTCCTCCGGTGCGACCTTCGGCCCGTCGTCTCTCAACGTGTGGATCCCCTATACCACTGCCATGGCCAGGGTATCCGGACAGAGCTTTCTGGACAGCATCGAGGTGCGTGTCGCCGATGGTTACGACACCACGCAGGCACAGAACGAGATCACGGCGATACTGACTGCGCAGCATGGCAGCAAGGATTTCTTCCTCATCAACAGCGACACGATACGCGCCACCATCACCTCGACCACACAGACCTTGACGTTGCTGGTGGCAGCCATTGCGGTCATCTCCCTGGTGGTCGGCGGCATCGGCGTGATGAATATCATGCTGGTCTCGGTCACCGAGCGCACCCGTGAGATCGGTGTACGCATGGCTATCGGTGCCAGACGTTCGGACATCATCGCGCAGTTCCTGATCGAAGCCGTACTGGTTTGCCTGATCGGCGGCGTGCTGGGCGTTCTGCTCGCGCTCTCGGCAGGTTATGCGGTGTCATCACTGAACGAGAAGGCCAATCTGGTGTTTTCGAACACTGCCATCGCGGTAGCTTTTCTGTCGGCAACCATGATCGGCATCACGTTCGGCTATCTGCCAGCAAGAGCTGCCTCACGCCTGGACCCGCTTGAGGCCCTGAACAGGGAATAGCGCGACATCCGCCGGCCACACACCGCCCAGCAAACTGTCCGGTACTCGGGTTGGAATTGAGGAAAGAATGAGCAACGCGCCTGCCGAGGCGCAAAGAAGGGTCGCACAGGCATACCTTATGCCTCATTCCTTCTGTTATTCACTCCTTTCAAGCAGAGCCTCTTTCCTACCGTGGCTCGTACCGCAACCCTGACGACATGAAATTGACGAAAACCAAGCCTGGAAGTCCCCGCGACCTCCTCTCATGCAAGACCCTCCTGCACGCAGCACTACTCAGTTCCCTGTTACTACTGGGCGCCTGCAGT
This sequence comes from uncultured Granulosicoccus sp., assembly GCA_965367215.1. GTDB lineage: Bacteria > Pseudomonadota > Gammaproteobacteria > Granulosicoccales > Granulosicoccaceae > Granulosicoccus. Next base: position 2,367 of record CBDUIJ010000151.1, on the reverse strand, counting down.
GACAGCGACTCCACGACAGGCGATGTAGTCACATCCGAATCAGGCGATACCGACGACAGCTCGGATACCGTGCTCGATGCTGACTTCGAGACCACTGACTGGACGGAAGACACCCATACCAAGGATGTCGATCCGAACTTCGATGAAGTGTTCGATGACACACAAGTGAAGCGTCTGGATTTTGTCGTGACCGAAGAGCGCTGGCAGAGCATGCTCGATGACATGACCGCGTTGTACGGTGAAGTCGGCGGCAGCTCGGCCGGCCCGGGCGACGGTGTACCCGGCGGTGGAGCACAACCTGGCGGTGGCCAATCCGGCCCTCCTGCCCAGGCCGATGACACGACAAATCTGGTAGAGACCGATGAGGATCCGATCTTCGTTCCTGCCGAGGTTTTCTACAACGACAAACAGTGGTATCGCGTCGGCATTCGCTTCAAGGGCAACTCTTCACTGCAATCCAGCTGGCAGGCCGGAATCCTGAAACTGTCGTTCAAGATGGACTTCGACGAATTCGAAGACGATTATCCGCAGATAGACAATCAACGCTTCTACGGCTTCAAGAAGTTCAGCCTCAAGAACAACTACGACGACAACTCCGAGCTACGCGAGAAAGTGGCGACTGATGTCTTCAGAGCTGCCGGAGTTCCCGTCTCGCACACGGCCTTCTACACCCTGTATGTCGATCATGGTAATGGCCCGGAATATTTCGGCCTGTACACCCTGGTGGAAGAGGTCGATGGCTCCGTTCTGGACACGCAGTTCTCCAGTGATGATGGCAACCTGTACAAGCCTGAAGATGGCAGTGCAAACTTCGTGGAAGGCACGTTCAACCCGGAAGACTTCGAGAAGAAGACCAACGAGGATGACGAAGACTGGTCGGATATCGAAGCCCTGTTCACCGCTCTGCACGATGACACCGCGAGCACAGATCCGGCTACATGGCGTACCAACCTGGAAGCCGTATTCGACGTCGATGGGTTCCTGACGTATCTGGCAGTCAACGGCATCATCCAGAACTGGGACACCTATGGCCGCATGATCCACAACTACTATCTCTACAACAACCCGGAGACAGACCAGTTGACCTGGATCCCCTGGGATAACAACGAAGCCCTGCAGGAAGGCAAGCAAGGTGGTTCGCTGGCCCTGGATTTCTCGGACCTGGACAACGAACAGTGGCCTTTGATTGCGAAGATATATGCCGACGATGTCTATAAGTCTCGGTATGACATTCTCCTGGCTGACATCATGTCCAACGCGTTCGAAACCAGCAGCATACAGGCGAAGTACGACAACTATTCGTCACTGGTTTCTCCTTACGCAACGACAGAATTGCCCGGCTATTCCTTTCTGGAAAACAGCAGTGATTTCAGCGCAGCGATCAGCGAGCTCAAATCTCATGCCTCCAGCCGTGCCACGGCGGTTCAGAACTATCTGAATAGCCAATAATCGCCGCGGTAACCGGAAGCTGAGCCCTTCAGCTTCCGGTTTTCCTACCCGAAAGGATACAGGAACTGATTCAAACTCTTTCTGTCTGAGGCTGTGCTGGATACAATGTCAGTTCGTTGCCACACGCTCAGGGAGAAACATCGCATGAAAATCAGGAATATCACGGCACCCGCACTTGCAGCCGCACTTGCACCCACACTGGCGCTGGTATTGCTCAGCGGCGCATCCAGCGCTTTCGCACTGGATATCGACAGCAGCAACTCGAAGGTCAACGTCGTTTCAACCAAGGTTCTGGCAGACGGGACATCGAGTGTCGCCGAGATATTCACGTTCAGTTCATTGGCAGGCAGCGTGGACGACAATGGCGAGGCGTCCATCACGATAGATCTTGGAGCCATAGAGACTGGTATCGACATCCGTGATGAGCGCATGGGCGAGTATCTGTTCGAAACAGATCGTTATCCCGATGCCACGATAACCGCTCAAATACCTGACTCCGCACTGGCCACCGGTAGTCGAACGATTCAACTTGAACTCAATGTCGACATGCACGGCAAACAGATGATGTACACCGCACCCGTCATGGTTTCAAGTGATGCCACCACGGTCATGGTGACAACCGAAGAGCCCTTGCTGGTCGATGCCGCATCCTTTGACCTGCAAGGTGGAATCGGAAAACTCGGCGAGCTCGCTGGCCTTTTGCATATCCCGACGACCGTTCCCGTCACTTTCAGCCTGACTTTCACGCGTTAAGAGCCCCTCCCCTGCGGACCGTCAGGAAACCATCACCTGAATACGGTTCGCAGGATCAGGCCCGACTTGGCCTGACACTGCCGCTACTGCCGCTACTGCCGTTACTGCCGTTACTGCCGTTACTGCCGTTACTGCCGTTACTGCCGTTACAGCCGTTACAGCGTT
>CBDUIJ010000150.1:0-12913 GCA_965367215.1 uncultured Granulosicoccus sp. | reverse complement strand
TTGACCAGTTCGATGTCATCCAGGGTCAGAGAGACACTTTCCAGCATCGCCTTCAGCAGGGCATCCTCGAAGCCACCAACCGAGAATCCCACTTTCTTTCCCTTCAGGGATTCAAGGGAATCGATGGGGCCATCGGCCAGCACGACCAGGGAATTCAGGGGTGTGGATACCAACGTGCCGAAGCGAGACAGGGGCAACCCTTCGGCAACCTGCACATGCAGCTGTGGCTGGTAGCTGATGGCAACGTCCGCCTTGCCCGCGGCAACCATTTTTGGCGGCAGGGATGGGTCGGCAGGTTCGATCAGTTCGACGCTCAGACCTTCTTCTTCGAAGAAGCCTTTTTCGCGGGCCACGATCAGCTGCGCATGATCAGGGTTGATGAACCAGTCAAGCAGAACGGTGACGGGTTCAGCGGCCAGAGTACTGCCGCTGAACAGCAGGCTGGCAAGCAGAAGTTTGAATCGTTGCATGGGATCAGTGTGCGTCGGTGTGGAAGGTGGCCGTGCTGCTGGAATCGGGTAACCAGTAAAGGCAGCGATCCAGCAGACGGTTGACGAGGGTGTAGAGCAGGAAGGCCAACAGGCAAAGGCACAGCAAGGCTGCGAACATCAGGTCGGTCTGCATGCGACCGTTCGCCTGCAGCATGAGATAGCCCAGTCCCTGGCTGGAGCCGACCCATTCGCCCACGACAGCGCCAATGGGGGCCACGGAGGTGGCCACCCGGATGCCTGATGCCATGGAGGGCAGGGCAGCTGGCAGTCGAATCTGCAGCAGAATGGTCCTGGGTGAGGCATTCATGGTGCGAGCCAGGTCAAGCATGGCGGTACTGGTGTGGCGCAAGCCATCGAAGGTGGCTGCGACCACGGGAAAATAGATGATCAGAATGGCCATGACCACTTTCGAGCCCATGCCGTAGCCGAACCACAGGGTCAGTAGTGGTGCCAGTGCGAACACCGGTAGAGACTGGCTGATGACCATGAGAGGCAGCAGCCAACGGCACAGGCGTCTGGACGAGGTCAGCAGCACCGCGCTGATGATGCCAAGCACACAGCCACTGACCAGGCCTGCAATGATCTCGAACGCCGTGATGGCGGTATGCAGACCGAGGGTCTGAATCTGCTTGACCAGTGTCGTCAGAATCGCAAAGGGCGCCGGTAGCAGGAAATGCGGGATGCCACTGAGTGTGACCAGCAGCTGCCAGGCCAGCAGGAACAGGGTGACGCTGACGAGAAAGGCGGGTACTCGCGGCCGGCGCTGTGGTATCGAGCTGGCCATTCAGGCAACCACCGGTAAGGAGCTACCGGACTTCATGAATTGCCAGACCGACGGCAGCTGCGCCGTGATCTCGTCATGATCGACCGGGCGTGGTGGAGGCGTTGCCAGCGGCATGGACTGGATGCGGGTGGGAGATCCCGGCTCCAGTACGTGCAGAACATGGGACAGGCGCAGGGCTTCCAGTGGGTCATGGGTAACCAGTAGTACGGTGCGCTCACTCAGCAATTCGAACGACAAGGTCTGTAGTTCGTCGCGGGTGATGGCATCCAGACGGCTGAAGGGTTCGTCCATCAGTACAATGTCGCGTTGTTCAAGCAGCGTGCGAGCCAGGGCCACACGCTGGCGCATACCGCCGGAGAGAACCTCTGGCAGGGCATCAGCCCAGGGTGTCAGGCCGACGCGTTCCAGAAGTTCGCTGACTTGCGCCGTCGACTCTTGCAGGTTCTCGCCACGCAATCTAGGACCCAGCTGTATGTTCTGCCGTGCCGTCAGCCATGGCAGCAGACCATCGTCCTGCGCCATGTAGGCAATATGAGTGGAGACCGGTTCGCCCTTGTCAGTGAGTACCGAGCCCTTGTCCGGTTTCTGCAGACCGGCAATGATTCTGAGCAGACTGGATTTGCCGATGCCGCTGCGACCGAGCACGCTGTGCCAGCGACCGGCTTGCAGATGCAGTGACAGGTCCTGAAATACCGGGTGTTTGCCCAGAGTCAGACTGACCCTGTCCAGTTTGATGCCGGGGGCTGAGCTCACGCTTGTTGCCACAGGGCGTGAAAGTGGTGGACCGGTCCATGACCGGCCCCGACTCGCAGGCTGTCGGCGTGGACGATGGCGCTGTGTACGTAGCGCTCTGCCGTTTGCACGGCATCGAACACCGATGCCCCTTTGGCCAGCTCGGCGGCAATGGCCGAAGACAGCGTGCAGCCGGTGCCATGGGTGTTGCCTGTCTGGATGCGAGGCTGGGTAAACCGGTGCAGAGCAGCATCCTGCAACAGCAAGTCCGTACTGTCGGTTGATTGCAGATGACCGCCCTTGAGCAGCACGCAAGTACTACCGAAGCTTGTCAGTTTTCTCGCCTGAACTTCCATCCCGGCAAGGTCTGCAGCTTCCGTGTCATTCAGCAGCAGGGCAGCTTCCGGAATATTGGGGGTGATCACGGTCGCCAGTGGAAACAGGTACTGGCGCAAGGCGTCGATGGCTTCATGCTGCAGCAGGGCATCACCGCTCTTGGCAACCATGACCGGGTCCAGTACGACAGGGATATCGGGATACCGGGAGAGCACTTCACTGATCGTCTGGATGATGGCCACATTGGCCAGCATGCCGATCTTGATGGCGTCGATTCGAATATCGGACAGCACGGTTTCCAGTTGCTGCCTGACGAAATCAGCAGGTACTTCGTGGATGGCGTTCACCGCGCAGGTGTTCTGCGCTGTCAATGCCGTGATGGTCGAGGCGCCATAGACACCCAGCGCGCTGAACGCCTTCAGGTCTGCCTGAATGCCGGCACCACCGCCCGAGTCCGAGCCAGCTATGGTCATGGCAGCAGGCACGGCATTCGATGCCGCAGAGTGTGTGCTTGTCGTGTCGCCAGGTTTCATGTTTTCTCCGGGATAACAACCGGGAAAAAACGGACCCATGCAGGGGAATGACTCGCGATTCCCGTGACTTGAATCCCTTCGTCGGCATTATCCGCATCAGGTTCAGCGGGATCGCGCAGATAGCTGCAGCATCTCAGCCGAACGCCTACCTCTGTAGTCGTTCAGCACCCCGTCAAGTGAGCGTGAGGGTATCACGCGATATCTGCCTTGACCAGTTGTTCGCCCCAGAAAGTTCAACGAGGCGATGGCAGCCCTGTTGATAGAGCGCCGCTGCGCAAGCTTGCAGTATTTCTTGCGAATCGTAATCAATAATTCATTTCATATATATGTTATTTTGAAAGTAGGGACTGGAGGCGCTCCTTGAAACTGACCAACTACACCAATTACGCCCTGCGTGCGCTGCAGCTGGCCGCCGTCTACCATCCGGCACTCGTCAGGATCGAGGATGTCGTCAACATTCACGGCCTGGCAAAACCGCACGTGAGCAAGGTGGTACATGAGCTTGGCCGTGCCGGACTGCTGATTACACAGCGCGGTCGTGGCGGCGGTTTTCGTCTGGCACAGCCAGCAGACTCCATTGTCGTGGGTGACGTGGTTCGTCTCACCGAGGTCAGTCTCGATGTCGTGGAGTGCTTCGATCCGAAAACCAACACCTGTCCGCTGATTGGTGTCTGCAAGCTCTCTCGTGCTGTTCAGCAGGCCACCGCTGCCTTCATGGGGGTTCTGGACGACCTGACACTGGCCGATATCAGTTCCAATCGGGCTCAGCTGCTGAATCGGATAGCGCCTTTGCACCCGATGGATGATCTCTCCTTCGGCAGCGTGCCGACGACGCAGAACCTTCCAAAACGTTGAACCACGGGCGGTACCGCCTGTTCAATCGTTAAGCTATACCCTGAATAGATGTTTACGGTGACATTGTCACCGACCCCCGGGTGATTCGAGGCTATGCTCCTCATCGTTCCAGTCTCGTGTGCGAGTTGGAAGCTGTCGAAAACCTCTTGGCAATCTACCGGAACCGTGAAATGACATGGTAACTGAATTCACACCTTTCGCCTCCCTGGTGGGGGGGCTTCTGATCGGCCTGTCGGCCGTTCTTCTGATGTTTCTGCTGGGCCGAATCATGGGCGCTACCGGCATCATGTCGGGTGCTCTGATGCCGGATACGATGAGCGACTGGGCCTGGCGTGTCGCCTTGCTGCTGGGCATGTTCAGCGGACCCTGGCTGTTCCGCGCATTCTCCGGTGAATTGCCGGAAATCAGCGTGCCTTCCTCACCCATGATGCTGTTGCTCGGCGGCTTGCTGGTGGGCGTGGGCGTCACCCTGGGTAGTGGTTGTACCTCTGGTCACGGTGTCTGCGGTCTGGCACGCGGCTCGTTTCGCTCGTTTGCTGCTGTTGCGCTGTTCATGACAAGCACCGTGATAACGGTTTTCGTCACGCGTCACGTTCTGGGAGTCTGAATCATGAAGCTATTGGCAGCTTACGTTGTGGGTGTGATATTCGGTCTGGGTATCTCACTGTCCGGCATGGCCAATCCGGCCAAGGTCATCAATTTCTTCGATATTGCCGGAGCCTGGGATCCGAGCCTGGCCTTTGTGATGGGCGGCGCGGTTCTGATCACCTTTCTCGGTTATCGCTGGGTATTCACTCGCGCTCGTCCGGTACTGGAAGCCACGTTTCAGCTTCCGGGAAAATCACGTGTCGACAGGCAGCTGGCCAGTGGCGCTGTCATCTTCGGTATCGGCTGGGGTCTGGCCGGTTTCTGTCCCGGCGGCGCATTGCCGGTGGTCGGCACCGGTCAATCGGAGGTACTGATGTTCTCGGCAGCGTTGATTGCCGGCATCGTACTGACTCGTCTGGTGATGTCCGGCATGAGCAGCAGCGCGGGCAGCCTCAAGGCAAACAATGTCATTCAAGAGATCAAGGGGAGTAAATCATGACTCGTCAAGCAATCAATCTGAACGTCAAACCGGTTGTCACGGCCTTTTTCGATGAGGCCACCAACACCATCAGTTATGTCGTCAAGGACCCGGAGTCCGGCAGTTGTGCCGTGGTGGACTCCGTCATGGATATCGACTATGCGGCCGGCCGACTCTCTTATGAAAACGCTGACAGGATCATTGCGTTCATTCGTGAGAACGAGCTGCAACTGGAATGGCTGATTGAAACCCATGTGCACGCAGATCATCTGTCGGCTGCGCCTTATATCCAGGAGCAACTGGGCGGCAAGATCGGAATCGGTTCCAATATCGTCGTGGTTCAGGAAACCTTTGGCAAGGTGTTCAATGAAGGGACAGAGTTTCAGCGTGACGGCAGTCAGTTCGACGCCTTGTTCGAAGACGGTGATACCTACAATATCGGTAGTCTGAACGCCCTTGTCATGGCAACGCCAGGTCATACGCCGGCATGCATGACTCACGTCATTGGTGATGCCGCCTTTGTCGGTGACACGCTCTTCATGCCGGATGGTGGTTCGGCCCGTGCGGATTTTCCCGGTGGTGATGCCGGCGTGCTCTACGATTCCATACAGAGGCTGTTGGACTTGCCGGATGAGATGCGCCTGTTCATGTGTCATGACTACGCACCCAATGGCCGTGAAATCCAGTGGGAGACCACCGTGGGTGCCGAGAAGGCCAACAATATTCATGTTGGTGCCGGCAAGAGCAAGGCCGACTTTGTCAAGTTCCGAACAGAGCGCGATGCGCAGCTGGGTATGCCTCGGCTCATCATTCCTTCCCTGCAGGTGAACATGCGCGCAGGGGAAGTTCCGCAGGATTCCGATGGCAACCTGACTCTCAAGGTGCCGCTCAACAAGCTCTGATATTCACCAGACACTTTCGACACTCACCCAGGATAAACGTCCATGGAAGTCAAGACCATTTCCGACAAGCTCTCTCTGAGCGAGCAGTTGCAGGTAGCTGACATTGCCAGCCTGCACGAACTCGGGTTCAGATCGATCATCTGTAACAGACCTGATGGAGAAGCTGCCGATCAGCCTACATTCGATGAAATTCGTGCCGAGGCGGAAAAGCTCGGTATGGAGATACGTTACCTGCCGGTCGTGCCGGGCCAGGTCAGCGATGAGAACGTCGAGAGTTTTTCACAGGCGATGCGCGAATTGCCGAAACCGACAATGGCCTACTGCCGAACCGGCACACGCTCGGCCACCTTGTGGTCGCTGGGGCAGGCACGCACACAATCGGTCCCCGAGATTCTCGCGGCTGCCCGGGCTGCTGGCTACGACATGTCAGGCGTGGTACGGCGGCTGGCCAATGGCGGTGTCACACCGACCGACAAGGCTGATGGCTCCTTCGATGTCGTGATCGTCGGCGCAGGTGCTGCCGGGATTGCCGTGGCTTCCAGTCTGCTCAAGCGTCAGTCGGATCTGCAGGTGGCCCTGATTGATCCGGCCGACATACATTACTACCAGCCAGGCTGGACAATGGTCGGTGGTGGCATCTTCGAGCCGGAAGAGACCGTCAGGACCATGGGCTCCCTGATCCCCGCCGGTGTGCAATGGCTAAAGACGGCGGTAACCGCATTCGAGCCTCAGACCGATTCGATCATTCTCGAAGGTTGTCGAGTCATCAAGTACAAGCGGCTGATCGTATGCCCGGGTATCAAGCTGGACTGGAACAGGATCGAAGGTCTGACAGAGACACTCGGACGCAATGGCGTCACCTCCAACTATCGCTATGACCTGGCCCCATACACCTGGTCACTGGTACAGGGTTTGAAGTCGGGCAAGGCTGTTTTCACGCAACCCCCCATGCCCATCAAATGTGCGGGTGCACCACAGAAGGCGATGTATCTGTCTGCTGATCACTGGTACCGCAGCGGCGTGCTGAAGGATATCGACATCTCCTTCAACAATGCCGGTGGTGTGTTGTTCGGTGTCAAGGACTATGTGCCAGCCTTGCAGGAATATGTCGAGCGCTACAACGCGTCCCTGAACTTCTTCCACAATCTGGTGGCGGTCGACGGTGAGGCAGGCAAGGCCTGGTTTGATGTGAAAGAGGGCGACAAGCCCGTGAAGCGCATTGAAACCGAGTTCGACATGATGCATGTCTGTCCCCCACAGTGTGCCCCTGAATTCATCAGCGCCTCACCGCTGGCTGATGCCGCCGGTTGGGTGGATGTCGAGCAGTCGACTCTACGGCACAAGACCTACGAGAACATCTGGTCACTGGGTGATGCCATGAATGCACCCAATGCCAAGACCGCAGCAGCGGCACGCAAGCAGGCCCCGGTGGTAGCGGCCAATGTCATCGCAGATATTGCCGGAAAGTCGCCAGTGGCGGCTTACGATGGTTATGGATCCTGTCCGTTGACGGTTGAGCGAGGCAAGATCGTACTCGCCGAATTCGGTTTTGGGGGCACGATGCTGCCCAGCTTTCCCAAATGGCTGGTCGATGGTACAAGGCCGTCACGACTGGCCTGGTTGCTCAAGGAAAGAATTCTGCCGCCCATCTACTGGAAGGCGATGCTGCGCGGCCATGAGTGGATGGCTGAACCCACCTCTTTGAAGGATTCCGGTAAGTGAAGAAAGGTTCGATTTCAAGTTATTTTCCCTGCCTGGAATGGGGCAGGGAATATGACCGCGGCATACTGATCAACGACTTGCTGGCAGCGGTGATTGTCACGATCATGCTGATCCCGCAATCACTGGCCTATGCCATGCTGGCCGGTCTGCCGCCGGAAGCCGGTCTGTACGCCTCGATCGTGCCGATTCTCCTGTATACGGTGTTCGGCACCAGTCGAACGCTGGCTGTCGGACCGGTGGCCGTTGTCTCACTGATGACGGCAACCGCCATTGGGGCGGTCGTTCAGAATACCGGGGTGGACTACGCCACGGCAGCGCTGACACTGGCGGGCCTGTCCGGCGTGATGCTGATTGCCATGGGTCTGTTCCGGCTCGGGTTTCTGGCCAATTTCCTATCCCATCCTGTCATCGCAGGCTTCATCACCGCCTCGGCCATGATCATTGCAGCCAGTCAGTTGAAGCATGTCATGGGGGTTTCAGCTGGCGGGCATAATCTCTTCGATCTGCTGGTCTCACTGGGTAGTCAGCTGGGAGCCATCAACTGGTTGACACTGGTATTGGGCGTGACATCCACAGCGTTTCTCTTCTGGTGCCGCAAGGGTCTCAAGGCGCTGTTGTTGCGGCTCGGGCTTGCCACGAAGCTGGCAGAAGCCCTGGCTCGCACCGGACCGGTCATGGCAGTCATTGCAACAACGCTGCTGGTCTGGGTCTTCAGGCTGGATACTCATGGTGTCAGTGTTGTCGGTGTGGTCCCACAATCGCTGCCACCGCTGACCTGGCCGAGTTTTTCTCCCGAGCTGCTGAAGGAGTTGCTGATTCCTGCGCTGCTGATTTCCGTCATCGGCTTTGTCGAATCCATCTCGGTTGCCCAGACGCTGGCTGCCAAGCGGCGTCAACGCATCCGTCCGGATCAGGAGCTGATCGGGTTGGGTGCCGCCAATGTCGGTGCCGCGCTCACCGGCGGTTTTCCCGTGACAGGTGGGTTTTCCCGTTCCGTCGTGAACTTCGACGCCGGTGCCGAGACGCCAGCTGCCGGTGCCATGACGGCGGTGATGCTGGCGATTGCGGCATTGATGCTGACACCACTGATTCACTACCTGCCCAATGCAACTCTGGCTGCCACCATCATCGTGGCTGTCTTTTCCCTGGTGGATTTCGGTATTCTGAAACGCAGCTGGTCCTACTCAAGAGCGGATTTCGCAGCGGTACTCATCACCATGGCTGTCACGCTTGCCATTGGTGTCGAAGCTGGCGTCAGCGCCGGTGTGATTGCCTCTGTCGCTCTGTTTCTCTACAAGACGTCACGTCCTCACGTCGCAGAAGTCGGGCTGGTTCCGGGTACTCAGCATTTCCGCAATATCAATCGACATCGGGTGTTGACAGATCCGTCCCTGGTTACCATCCGGGTGGATGAAAGTCTCTACTTTGCCAATGCGCGTTATCTGGAAGACTATATCTATGATCGTATCGTATCCAGCGAAAGCACCCGGCACCTGGTATTGATGTGTTCAGCGGTCAACGAGATCGACATGAGTGCTCTCGAGTCGCTGGAAGCGATCAATCATCGGCTCAAGGATATCGATATCTGCATGCACCTCACCGAGGTCAAGGGGCCGGTCATGGACAGGTTGCAGCAATCGCATTTTCTCGATGAACTCACCGGACAGGTCTTCCTGTCTCAGTATGAAGCCATTCAGAAGCTGACACCGGCGGTGCTGCTTGCCGACACCCTTGAGGCGGCTGAGTGACGTCGAGCAAGCCTTGAACGGGTGCACCTGAGCTTGAAAGTGCAGGTGCGCCCCGTTTGCTTGAAGGCAAACCGCACTGTCTGATACCGGCTCGCCGGCCGTATCATGTCGGTGCAAGGTTTGATGTCGACCCCCGATTGAATGATCCTGTCACTCGTCATTACGACGAATATTTCTGATTGCCTGTCAAAGGTTACATACCGGTTCGTTATGTCTGATGCAGGCGCTTCAATGCGCTTCTCGTCATCTGACAGAACAAACGGAGTGATCAGCGATGGAATCTTGCAAGACGATGGTGTGGCGGTAGATCATGGATTGGCCGCTGATCATGGGTTTCGTCCTTATTGCGACGGTGCTGGAGGTGTCTCCAGGGGCGAACTTTGCACTGATTGCCAAAAGTGCCAGTACCGGAGGGAGCTTTGCGGCTCTGGCCAATATTCCGGGTTTTTCTGCAGCTTTCCTGTTGCAGGGCGCCTTGTCGATATTCGGGGTCGCGGCAGTGCTGGCAGCGTCACCGGGTCTGCTCAACGTCATACAGCTGGTGGGTGCAATCTACCTGCTTTATCTGGGAGTCCAGGCATTCACCCCTCAGCGTGCCTGTCAGACAATGGCTACAGCTGGCATGACACCCGGTGCTTGTGCCAATGATTCGGATTCTGTCTGGCCTGCTGAGCGCGGTTCGGCACAAGGCTTGTTGAACGGCTTCAAGGATGGGTTCATCACCAACTGCCTCAATCCGAAGATCTCCTTGTTCTATTACGCTGTCTTTCCTCAGATCACTGTTGGAGCCGAGAACCTGGTACTGACTTCCTTCTTTCTGGTTTTCATCCATATCGCGGTCAGTGCAATCTGGTTTTCTCTGGTCGCGGTGGCGCTCTGCCAGCTGTTACGCTCATCCGGTAGTGAAAGGATAGAGGAATGGCTTCGCAAGGGCTCAGGTGTCGCCCTGATAGGATTCTCGATGTATTTTGCCACGGGGGTGGCTCTGGCTCTTGCTGCCTGACTGCAGGTTCTCGGCGTTGTTGTTGAACGTCCGTTTTTGTCATGTTGATATTCCATCGCAAGAATCGGAATCTCTCAAGATATACCACCATTGCATAGAAGGCCTGATTATCGATCACCTCCGACATTCAGAACATGCTGAACCTTCACCTGACGAAGGTCATCATGCAGGGGGGAGCCGGGTAGTTACGTTCAGACAAGCCACCCACTGTTGAACAGCGGCGGGTAGCTGGCAGCTGAGACACCGTCTGCGTGACGCGGTTATTGCGGGCCTGAAAGTCGACTCTGCAGGCCGCTGACAGTGCTATAAATACGCTATGGAATCACTCAATCGCATCACGGCTCTGCAACTGCATGAAGAGTTGACGGACGCTCTGGACACGCTGGTCGCCACGATTCGCCGTCATTGCACAGGCGTGGTGGTTTACGAGCTACCGACCGTCGATGCCGAAGGGGTCGTGCCGACACATATCGAGGTGACGAAATGGGGGAGCCCGGATACGGTTGACGGGCAGGCGCTTGATATGGCTTGCGACGCATTGACACGTCTGTCGATGTCGGCCGGACAGAAAAGTACGACAACCTATCGCCTACCGGGGGTTCTGTGTGTCTCGGAAGATCTGAGTGAGCGGGTTGCGGCCCTCAACGCACTGAAGGATCAACTGCAGCAGCATCTTGCCAAAGCCTACCCGGATACCGTAGCCCGGAGTCGTGCGTGCAAACGCATATTTCCGGGCATGCACATGAATCACGTCTATCGCCATCTGCATGTCATCCCGGAGAATATCTCCCGTCTGAACCTGACCTGGCAGTGTCAGACGCCAGCGGATGTCTGGATCACACCTGCCGAAGCCATTGCCCTGTGCGAAACCGCCATCGAAGAGGAGACTCGCAGAATTCATAACGGCACACCGGACAAGGATCGACTACAGGCTCTGGAGATCGCCTTGCAGTATTTCAGGACGCTGCCCAAACCTGTCGAATTGACCGAAAAGGATCTGGAGGGTCCCGAACCGTGTGAGATTCCCTATCAGCTGGTGCGTCGAAATTATGTGCGGCCGCATCCTCGAGCGCAGCTGTTCGACCCGCTGGAGAAGGCCAGTGCCTTGTATACCCATGCAGCCAATCTGCCGTTGATCCGTTTGCCCTCATCCGTGTCGTTGAGCGTTCGGGACTTGAAGGATTATGAAGCGGGCCAATCGAAAAAGCGTTCTGATACCAAGCGGGGTTTTGAGGAAATCAGTTTTGCTCTGCATATCTACGGTGGACACCCTACCGCGGACAATTACCGCAGGCGGCTCAAGCTGCTGGAGAGCGCCAAACGCCGCAAGGAAAAGACCAGTGCGGCCCACTAGGCATTCACTGACAGGCTGGCAGTGCGCACAGCATTTCGTAGAGAAGATTTGCGGCAATGACCGCCGTATTGCCGCTGGGATCATAGGGCGGTGAGACTTCAACCAGATCGGCACCGATCAGGTTCAGTCCCGCACAGCCTCTGACGATTTCATAGGCCTGCCAGACGGTCAGACCGCCAGGCTCGACGGTGCCGGTGCCGGGGGCGAAGGCGGGATCGAGGCTATCGATATCGAAGCTCAGGTAGACCGGTGCATCACCGATGGTCTGCCTGACTTCCTGCATCAGGGGTACGAGGGATTTGTGCCAGCATTGTTCCGCCTGAACCACGGTCCAGCCATTGTTGCGTCCCCAGTTGAAATCATCGGGTGAATAACCGGTGGTGCGCAGTCCTATCTGATAGACCCGATCGTTCAGCAGGCAGCCATCTTCCCAGGCGCGTCGGAAGGGGCAGCCGTGAGCGACGGTTTCACCGAACATTTCATCGTTGGTGTCCGCGTGAGCATCGACATGTATCAGTGCAACCGGACCATGACGCTCTTTCATGGCACGCAGAATGGGCCAGGTGAGTGTGTGATCACCGCCCAGTGTCAGGGGGATGGTGCCGTGCGACAGGATTTCCCGATAGTGATTGTCGATGATGTCCACGCTCTTCTTCAAGTCGAAGGTATTGATGGGAACATCACCGATATCGGCAACCTGCATGCGTTCAAACGGGGCGGCACCGGTCGCCATGTTGAACGGGCGAATCATGCGGCTCTCATCTCTGATCTGACGAGGTCCGAGTCGGGTGCCGGGGCGATTGGATGTACCGATGTCCATGGGAATGCCGACAAAACAGGCATCCAGCCCGGCGGCGGATGTGGCTGCCGGCAGGCGCATCATGGTTGCCGGGCCACCAAAGCGAGGCATGGTATTGCCGCTCAGCGGCTGGTTGAATGAGTCAGTCATACGTCAATCTGGATTTGTCTGGAGTATCGTTTTCTGCTGTGTCAGCCAGTTGCCAATACGAGGCCAGATTTCCCGCGCAGATGAGCGCGAACTGACAAGCCTTGCATGACTGTAGTTTTCACTATAGCCATGTTGCACACCACATTCCAGCCATGTTTTCGTCTCGCTGGGCAACTGTTCATGCAGTTCTCGACAGGCGTAAGCCGGCGCGATGAACCAGTCTCCGGATCCTGCCATGCCCAGTAGCGGCAAGCGCTGGAAGTCTTCCAGTTGTCTCAGCGTGCTCAGGTAATCGAGCCCGTCAGTACCTGTCCAGCGGCCAGCCAGGTTCCAGTCGTACCACTGCATCATGACGGCGGCATTTTCGTCATCCGGTCCCAGTTTCAGCCGCCTGGCAGGCACGTAGCCCAGTGCCCGGGTCAACAGGGAGAATGTTCG
>CBDUIJ010000149.1:0-12930 GCA_965367215.1 uncultured Granulosicoccus sp. | reverse complement strand
CACTGGAATTTACGGCAAGGTGCTGCGAGCCACGTCGAAACCAGACGGCTTCATTCTGCGTTGTACCGCCATGCCGGACGATGCCAGGCGTCGTCTGCTCGACGCGAGAACACAATCGACGTCGGATTCGCCCGGGGATGGCAGGCCGTCTCGGGCGACTCCGGGTGACACGCCCGACTGATTGCAGCTGATTGGCAGAAGCATCGTATCGTTGCGCCAGTTGAGCGTCCCTATGCTATCCGAGCCGCTCCCGGATGCCTGAGGCGCGCCTCGTAGATCTTGACCGGCTTGCTGCGGCCTCGGAGTATCTCGCTGCCTTTTCGGGAAAACCTGAATGCCTTCGGGTCACACAGCTGGCGTGTTCTTGAAGAAATGAGATTGCCGGCGTTGTACTGTTTGCCCAGTTCCTGCAGTCTGGCAGCAATGTTCACATCATCACCGTAAACGGTATAGCTCAGGCGATCGGCTGTTCCGATGAATCCGCCGACAATGGTGCCGGTATTGACGCCGGCACGAATCGACAATGTGATGCCGCCGGTGAAGCGGTGATTCTGCAAGAGCGCCTGTATCTCCAGGGCGGCCTTGACGGCATTCGTGGCATGGTTCAGGTCGCGGGTCGGCAGATTGAAACTGGCCAGAATGGCATCCCCCTGGAACTGATTGATCACCCCGTGATTGCGTTCGATGGGCTCTGCAATCAGGCTGAAGAATTCGTTGAGCGTGGCGATCAGTGTTTCGGGTGGCAGGCGTTCTGCAAGACTGGTGAATGACACCAGATCGACGAACAGTATGCTGGCTTCGCGTGTTTCGGTCTGAGCATCGATCAGTGGGCCGCTGGTCTTCGTTATCTGCTCTGCCACACCTTGCGGCACGAAGAGCGACAGGTTCTCGGCCGTGCGGCCTTCCACGATGGCCTGTATCAACAGTCGCCGGCCGCGGGCGACAGCCAGCGTCAGGATCACGGTCACCATGAGAATGGAGATGATCTTGTCCAGCTCGCCACCGATGAGTACACGGTTCGAGGTCAGATAGACGACGTAGTCACGCGTCACTACCGAGTGTGCCGGGTCGCTCATCACCGCCAGCGCCACCAGTATCGACCAACCACCGACTGCCACGAGACCGGACAGGAGCACGAATCCCGGTTCGAATCGCAGTGCTCGCAAGGCAATGAAGATGAAGACATACAGCAGCGTCGGCGACTTCAGATAGAACGAGGGAGGCTGCATGTACTGCAGATGGAAGGACCAGATCAGCCCCATCAGCAACCCCATGTCAACCAGCACCGAGATGACCAGTACGGGGTAGCTCAGCCGGGTCTTGTAGGCCAGATACAGGCGCAGGAAGGCGAACAGACACCAGGCGCTGAGGAAAAACGGGACGGGCTCGAATTTGCCATCGATGGGTAATGTGTTGGGTGCTGCCGCGTACAGGGCCGCAAAGACGAGCAGTATGGAGAGCTGGATCCAGCTGATCAGCCTTTCACTGCCGTGCTGTTGATCCTCGATGGCGGTGCGCAGGGATTCGGGTAGCGCGGCATACTCCTTGCCGCTGAAGAACCAGACGTGTTTCGATCGAAAGGAATCGAGCAGGCTGCGGGCAACAGATCTGAGTGAATTATCCGGCAAGTCTGCTGCCCCCGCTGCGCTCGGGCCTGTCGACCGGCAGCGTGCTGAGCGAATGCACTGATGCACTTCTCACAAGCAGGACGCCTTGGCAACTGATACAGGATTTCATGGCTTGATGGGCTCGCCGGCTGGATGCCCTGCCGGAGGTTCGTGGGAGCTTGCTTGCAACTTGTATTCCTTTGCGGCTGACCAGAACCCACCCTTGTCGCCATCGATGAAGTGCAGGTGCTGACTGGATTCCAGGTCGAACAGCAGACAGGTCATCAGCGCCTTCTCGGTTTCGAAGATGCCGAAGTCGATCTGTTCCGCCTCGTGCATTCTCTCCAGCAACTGCCGAATTGCGGCCACCTGTTCCAGCGTGCAATCGAGCACCATGCGCAGCACATCGTCGAATTTGCAGAAGTCACTGTTGGTACGGATCTCCTCTCGATACTGTTGCGGATTGTAGTGCCCGCCCTGTCGGTCGAACAGTTCCATGAGCCACTGCAGGAAACTCTCGATGTAGAGCTGAACGAGTCGGCGTGCATAGGACTGGCCTGCACGCGTGGCTCTGGCCTCGGCGGCCAGTCCCTTGGGCGGCCAGCTGAAACGCAGAGAGCGGGAACTGACGGGGCTCGCCTGATTCAGTTCGGGGCCTATGATCTCGGCGAGGCTGTCCAGAAAAGTGGATGTGATCGCCTGTCGGCGCTTGAAGTCGGCAGCCTGGGATTTCACCAGCAGACAAACGATACGACCCTTTTGCGACCGCAAAGGTTCCCAGCGGCAGGACAGGCCACTCAGGTCGGGCAGACCCGGTAGCGAGTATTCAGGCACCACGTAATGTGCGGCGGTCTGCTCGTTCTTGATCAGTTCATCAGCCAGTTCGACACCACCGCCGCCAAACAGGGCCAGAGAATTCCCGGGCGAGACTTCGTAGCGGGCGACCAGTACATCCAGACCGCGCTGACGCACATCGCGAACCGGCACAAAGGCGATTCGCAGGTCCAGCTTGAAGTCATCCCTGGCCAGGGAGCGCGTGCGAACCAGCGCCGCCTCCACGGCCTCACGGTGCGCGGCATCGAGCAGTAGCGTGGCACCGTCCCCGCCAAAGACGAATGGCCAGTCCCGAGAATCGGTGGCATTTCTGACGGCACAGATGGCCGCGCCACCGATCATGTTGACGTCCTTGTAGCGCCCCTCATCGACCGCGCGTGTCGAACTGCGGATATCGGCGATGACGATGACCCAGTCATCAGGGGCCGGAAAGAAGTTCTTCTCGTCAACCACACCGGTGAAATGCGGGGTTCTGGGGATGCTGCTGAAGAATTCAGCGCTCAACGCACACTCCTGTCACAAGCCTGGCGGGTAGCTTGTTGCCGTCTGTGGCGGGTCTGTCCGATGTGGCGTGAAGTTGCATGTTGTCCGCGCTCCTTGAGTGAGACTGTACTGCTGCCGATACGAAAGACAGCGCGTTACGGAGCTTGCCCTGGGGGATTGATGGTCGGTGCTTCAGCCATGCTGAGCCAGGGCGGACAAGCAGGGTCATTTTTCTGGCACCTGATTCGATGAGTTGTCGGTGAGCGGAATGATCTGGTCTGTTTTCTACGGGCAGTTGTCTTCATTGTGCGCCTGCATGGAGCTGCCGGGCTGACCGAAAGATCTTCCTGCGGGACCTTAGTAGTTGAAAATAATACGTGAAATCAGTGATATGACTGATTTCGTCTTCAAGTCCAGACAAGTCTTGTTGATAACAATCAACGATCAGCAACCCCCAATCGCCTAGACTTGGGGGCCGGCACGAAGCGGGTCGGATTCTGTCTATACTATGCGCTTCAGAAAAGTCTCTATTGGCTAGTGATCGAGGATCTCAAAAAAATGTCAGACAAAACGCAGAAAATCATTTATACCTGCACCGATGAAGCCCCTCTGCTAGCGACAGCCTCCTTACTCCCGATCATTCGAACCTTCACGTCGGCGGCGGGGATCGAGATCGAGGCTACCGATATTTCCGTAGCCGCGAGAGTACTGGCAGAGTTTCCTGAATGCCTGACTGAAGAACAACGAGTTCCTGACAATCTGGCCGAGTTGGGTCGTCTGACTCAGGATCCCGACACGAATATCATCAAGCTGCCCAACATCAGTGCTTCGGTGCAGCAGCTCAAGGCCTGCATCAAGGAGCTTCAGGACAAGGGCTACGCCATCCCCGATTTTCCGGATGACCCGCAGACTGAAGAAGAGCAGGAGCTGCGACGTCGCTACGGCAAGAGCCTGGGCAGTTCTGTCAACCCGGTACTGCGTGAAGGCAACTCTGATCGGCGCGCACCGAAGGCTGTCAAGAACTACGCGAAGAAGCATCCGCATTCCATGGGAGAGTGGAAGCAATGGTCGCGCACTCACGTCTCGCACATGCATGGCGGCGACTTCTATGACGGCGAGCAGTCCATCACCCTGGACAAGGCGCGCACGGTCAAGATGGAGCTGGTAACAGACAGCGGCAAGACCGAAGTGCTCAAGCCCGAGAGTCCCTTGCTGGACAGCGAAGTCATCGATCTGATGTTCATGAGCAAGAAGGCGCTCTGCGAATTCTACGAGCGTGAAATGGAAGATTGCCGTGAGGCGGGAATCCTGTTTTCACTGCACGTGAAAGCCACCATGATGAAGGTATCGCACCCCATCGTTTTTGGTCACGCTGTCAAGATCTACTACAAGGATGCCTTCGACAAGCACGGTGACTTCTTCGACGAACTGGGTATCAACGTCAACAACGGCATGGCGACCCTGTACGAGAAGATTGCCGAACTGCCCGCTTCCAAGCGTGAGGAAATCGAACGCGACCTGCACGCCTGTCAGGTTCATCGGCCACGTCTGGCCATGGTCGATTCCAGCAAGGGCATCACCAACTTTCATTCGCCCAGCGACGTCATCGTCGATGCTTCCATGCCTGCCATGATCCGCTCCGGTGGCCAGATGTGGGGTGGGGACGGCAAACTCTATGACTGCAAGGCCGTCATGCCCGAGTCCACCTTTGCCCGCATCTATCAGGAAATGATCAATTTCTGTAAATGGCATGGCAATTTCGATCCCCGAACCATGGGAACCGTGCCCAATGTCGGTCTGATGGCACAGAAGGCTGAAGAATACGGCTCGCACGACAAGACCTTCGAAGCTTCCGAGCCTGGTCTGGCCCGCATTACCGATGTCGACACTGGTGAAGTGCTGCTGGAGCAGCGCGTCGAGGAAGGCGATATCTGGCGCATGTGCCAGGTCAAGGACGCACCTATTCGTGATTGGGTCAAACTTGCAGTACGACGTGCGCGCGAATCGAACATTCCTGCCGTCTTCTGGCTCGACCCATACCGTCCACACGAAAACGAGCTGATCAAGAAGGTAGAAACCTACCTCAAGGATTACGACACTGAAGGTCTGGACATCCAGATCATGTCTCAGGTTCGTGCCATGCGTTATACGCTGGAGCGAGTAGCACGTGGGCTCGACACCATCTCTGTCACGGGCAACATCCTGCGCGACTACCTGACCGATCTGTTCCCCATCCTCGAGCTGGGTACCAGTGCGAAGATGCTGTCGGTTGTGCCATTGATGGCAGGCGGCGGTCTGTTCGAAACGGGCGCGGGTGGTTCTGCACCAAAGCACGTTCAACAGCTGGTCGAAGAGAATCACCTGCGTTGGGACTCTCTGGGTGAATTCCTGGCTCTGGCCGTATCCATCGAGGAGCTCAGCCACAAGTATGACAATGGCAAGGCCGCCATACTGGCCACGACTCTGGATGCAGCCACTGGCCGTTTGCTGGACAACGACAAGTCACCGTCGCGCAAGGCAGGCGAGCTGGACAATCGCGGCAGTCATTTCTACCTCAGCCTGTACTGGGCAGAAGAGCTGGCCAATCAGAAAGACGATGCCGAGCTGGCTGCGCATTTTGCCCCGC
Organism: uncultured Granulosicoccus sp.; assembly: GCA_965367215.1. Lineage (GTDB taxonomy): Bacteria > Pseudomonadota > Gammaproteobacteria > Granulosicoccales > Granulosicoccaceae > Granulosicoccus. Next base: position 7,380 of record CBDUIJ010000149.1, on the reverse strand, counting down.
TGTTCAAGAAGCTCAGTGAGCAGGAAGCATCCATCGTCGAAGAGCTGACCGTCGTTCAGGGCAAGCCGGCTGATATCGGTGGGTATTTCTTTACCGACCCGGCTGCCTGCGAAAAGGTCATGCGCCCCAGCAAGACCTTCAACGACATCATTGACAGCGCTGGCGCATAAGCGCTTTTCTGTTCTGACCCGATAGAAGGGGTAGCAGGCCGGCCGGACATCGTGAATGGCGAGTCCGGCCGGCGTTCAGCCGATCCCTAGAGCGATACGACAGGGAAGTCGATATCGGTTCCGGCAATGTGATTGGTGTAGTTGGTCAAGGTATTGAGTGCCACATTGGCAATGATCTCGATTACCAGGCCATCATCGATGCCCGCGTCACGGGCGCTTTGCATATCGTCATCACTCAGTACACCTCGTTGCTTGACGATCTTCACCGCCAGTTCTGCAATGGCATTGTCGATGCCTGATTCGCCCGATCCTGCACGGGCCTTTGCAATGGCCTCCTCGGACAATCCAGCCCCCTTGCCAATCAAGGTGTGGGCAGACAGGCAATACTGACAGGCGTTCGCCTGACCGACAGCCAGAGCCACGATTTCTCGTTGGCCGGCACTGAGCCGCCCCTTGGTCAGTGCTTCAGCAAAGCCCAGATAGCCGTTCAGAGCCGCAGGGGACTGGGCAAATGTTCCGTACAGATTCGGGATCATGCCGATCTTCTTTTCCACGGCACGCAGTGTGTCAGCGGTGGTCTGATCGGTGTTTTCAAGTACGACGGGTGCAATTCTGGCCACAATGAAATCCTCGTTGAAATAAGAGTCGATACGCGTTGAAACCCTGCTGGCGGTGAGATATCGAAGAATCGCGTCACTCATCAACAGCAGGCCATGGACGTATTGTTGTGGCTTTTCGGTATCTGAAAGTGCCCTTTGATATACCGTTAGTGTCCTATCCGTCGAGCAGAACCGGCTTCGTGAATATTCCCCCTGATCCTGTGCACCGCTGACAGCCCGTCTTCGGAGTCGACGGGATACTCATGTCATCCAAGTGATTCAGCTACCCGGCTGAGTCGGACTGACATCAGGAGCTATCCCATGCTGAACCGATCCACTATCCTGCAAACGCTGGCCGTCGTTGCTTTTGTCGCCATGGCTTCCCTGACATTCAGCCAGGATGGGCTGTTCGGGGGAAATCTGGTGTCCCTGGTGATTCCTGACGACGTGGTGGCGATGAATCAGTAGTCACAACGGCGGATCGCAAGAGTGTTGCTGTCAGAAGATCTTCCGGATTGAACAGCTCACCTCGTCAGTCCGGTTTGTCCACGGTTCTGACGCTACGCATATCGGCAAGATTCACCGTCATGCTCAGAAGGTCGGGGCGAGAGTAGTGGCCGACGACATCGGAATAGAATTTTCCGCGCACGATCTTCGACAGATCCACCTCCGCATACAGGATGGTTTCACCGTCATGATCCGGCCCGGCGAGCACCGTGCCGAAGGGGTCGACAATGCAGCTGCCACCGTGGCTGATGATGAAATCCGGATCGTCCGACGGAAAGTTGCCGTAGTCGCCGGGAAAATCGCCTCGCCGGGTAAATTGGTTGGCTGACAAGACGTAACAGCGCCCTTCCATGGCAATGTGCTGCATGGTGGCCGTCCAGGTGGGTTCATCATCGGCCGTGGGTGCGCAATACAGCTGTATGCCTTGCTGGTACATATGCATGCGCAGCAGGGGCATGTAGTTTTCCCAGCAGATCACCGATCCCAGTCTGCCCAGCTCTGTGTCCACAACCTCAAGCGTCGAGCCATCGCCCTGTGCCCAGACGAGTCGTTCTGCCACGGTCGGCATGATCTTGCGATGCTTGCCCAGATAACGACCATCGGCGCCGACCATCACCGAGGTGCAATACAGGGAGCCCTGTTCGCGTTCGATGACACCGACAACCAGATGCAATCCAGTCTCTCTGGCAATTTCGGACAAACGACTGTGGCCCTTACTGTCGAGTTCGATCGCCGAACGCCAGTAACGCTCATAGTCGGCAGCGGCAATGTCCTCACGAATGGCGGCGGATGGCCCACCCCAGTCCAGGCTCGATGGATAGCCTGACAGGAAGGCTTCGGGAAAGAGTGCAAGGCTGGCGCCGTTGTCAGCGGCCTCCCGAGCCAGAGACTCCAGCTTGTCCAGTGAACCCTGCAGATCGAAACAGACCGAAGCTGCCTGTACGACGGCGACGGTGAAAACCTCGCTGCTCACGAATCGTCCTTGCTTTTCCACGCCCCCAGAAGGCGGGGCAGATCACCGAAATAACCGATCAGGCCGAACACCAGGGCGGTGACGAGCGCAAACACGATGGCAACGGCTGTCATGGCCGGTGTGTAGCCGTAGCGCAGGCTGTTGAATATCTTGATGGGCAGTGTTTCCACGGTGAAGCCTGCCACCATGTAGGCGATGATGTATTCGTTCAGGCTAAGCACGAAAGCAAATGCCGCCCCGGAAATGGCGTAGGGGATGACCTGTGGCAGGATGATGGTGCGCAGTCGCGCGGCGGCATCAGCGCCCAGTGTCTCGGCGGCTTCCAGATCCTCCTTGTTGACGGCATCCAGTCCCAGCGTGATGGTCACCAGCGGCAGGGTCACCAGAAACACACCGTGCGAGATGACCACGCTGTAGAAGGCGCCATAGCCCCCGACCGCTATCCAGAAACTCAGCAGCCCCAGTGCCGTGATGACCGGTGGCAAGACAAAGGGTGCCACGCCGAAGGCATGGAAGATTCGCAGCCACACCGAGCGTCTGCGCCACAGCCCGTAGGCCAGCGGAGCTGCGATGGAGGTCGCCAGCAAGGCGGCCAGACTGGCGATCAGCAAGCTGTTGCTGATCGCACTGTGCCAGCCGGCATCGTTCCACAACTCCAGGTACCAGCGCATGGAGAAACCCTGCGGCGGGAAAGCAAGCCGCTTCTCGGCGTTGACGGAGACTCCCAGCAGGATGATGATCGGGGAGGCCATGAACAGCGCGATGGCCCCGAGAAAGAGTCGGTTGAGCAGGCGGTTCATGATGCGGCGCTCTGAGTCGTACTCTGATCTTCAACCTTGACCTGACTGCCAGAACGGCCAAGCCACCCCACGCAGACCACCAGACTCAGGCTGACGCCGAGCAGGAATATCGACATGGCGGCAGCAAAGGGCAGATTGGACTGGAACAGCGCCTGGTCGGCAATCAGTACCGGCAGAGTCCACTGTTGCGGCTTGCCGAGCAGCTGCGGGATCAGATAGGCGCCGAGGGTAAAGACAAACACCATGATGAAAGCGGCCACCAGTGCCTTGGCAATGTTGGGCAGAACCACATTCATGAAGGCGCGTCGTGGAGAGGCGCCCAGCATGCGTGCAGCTTCATGCAGGGTCGGGTCGAGTCGCGAAAGTTGGGGGAACAGCACCAGCACGGCATAGGGAAAGCCGAGATAGCACAGACCGGTGAGCACCGCGCCCAGTCCCGGAGAGAGTTTTGGCGCTCTGTTCTCGATTCCCAGCCACACCAGTATGTTGCCGATACCGGTGGAACGTGACAGCAGCAGTGACCAGGAAAAACCGATGATGACTTCCGACAGTGACAGGATCGACAGCAGTGCGACCAGCCAGAGCACCCGGTGGTGATGGCGCATGCGAGTCAGCGTCCAGGTGAAGGGCACTGCCAGTATCAGACACAGCAGGGAGGCGGAGCCGGCGATCATCATGGTCATGCCCAGCGACTTGAAGAAGAAAGGGTCGATGAAGCGGGCGTAGCTGTCCAGTGTGAAGCCGGGTTCGAAGAATCCTCCCGGTACACGCTCGAAGAAGCTGACAGCCAGCATGGTGCCGAACGGAATGACGAAGAAGACGCTGAGCATGATCATCGGCCACGCCAGTGTCACGGTCTCGCTTCTGGAGAAGCCTTCCACAGCCGCCTCGGCAGGTGTCTGTTGTGCGTTCAAGACCGGAGCACTCACGTTTCCAGCACGACAGTGCAGTCCGCGGTGAGCTGGATGCGGGTCGTGTCGCCAGAATGGAGGTGCTGTACCTTGTCGCGACTCACCAGCGCCACCAGGCTCTGAGCTGGCTGATTGTCGTCTGCCGGTAATTCCAGGTGGGCTTCGATGCTGGCGCCGACATCGCGGATAAAGCGCACTGTGGCCTCCAGGATGGTGGCGCCCGGCGGGCTGACTGCGTTGTTCTCCAGTACGGTCAGCTCTTCCGGTCGAATGCTGAGCCAGGTCTCGTGGTTGTCGGGGGACGTGTGCTGATTGTCACGCGCAGCCTGGCCCGGATCGAACAGCGAGCCACGCACGATCAATTGGTCATCCTGCCAGGTTGCCGGAATCAGGTTGGTCTGGCCGATGAAGCTGGCAACGAACTTGTCCGCCGGTCGGCGATAGACATCGATCGGGCTGCCCATCTGGTGGATGGTGCCGCCATTCATGACGGCAATGCGGTCGGCCACGGTCATGGCTTCGCGCTGATCATGGGTGACCACGATGGTGGTAATGCCCAGCCGCTGCTGCAGTTCGCGAAGTTCGATCTGCATCGCCTCACGCAAGCCGGCATCCAGCGCAGACAAGGGTTCATCGAGCAGGAAGATGCGCGGCTCGATGGCCAGCGCGCGGGCGATTGCGACTCTCTGACGCTGGCCGCCCGAGAGCATGGACACCGCGCGTTTCGCCACGCCCGGCAGACGTACCATGTCAAGAAGCTCTGCCGCGCGTTTGCGTCGAGCCGCCGCCGGCATCTTGCGCAGGCGCAGCCCGTAGCTGATGTTGTCCTCGACACTCAGATGAGGAAACAGGGCCAGTGACTGGAACACCATGCCGAAGTTGCGCTGATGAGCCGCCTGCTGCATGAGGTCGTCACCATCGAGCGTGATGCTGCCGCGGCTGGCGGATTCCAGTCCGGCAATGATTCTCAGCAGGGTGGTCTTGCCACAGCCCGATGGCCCCAGCAGGCAGATGAGTTCACCACCGGCGATGTCCAGAGTGACATCGCTCAGTGCGGTATGTTTGCCGAAGTCCTTGCCGACGCCGGCTATCTGCAAGCTCATTCAGCTGGTGACCATCTCGGTCCACACCTGATTCAGCCAATCGGCTCGTTCGTTGTGCATGGAATAGACAGGGGTGATAGGGGTGTCAACAGATGAGACGCTGGCGAACTCATCATCACTCAGATCCAGCAGTTCGCGTTTGACCGTAGGAGAAGTGCCGACCTTGCGAGCCAGCGTTGCCTGTATATCCGGGCGACACATGTAGTTGATGAAGGTATGGGCTGCTTCCTGTTTGCTACTGGCGCGGGAAATTGCCCAGCAACCCGAATCTCTGACACCACCCTCGACCGGGAAAGTGGAGCGAACCGGGTGACCATCGGCGGCCGCCAGACCGGCAACATCATGGTAATACTGGCCCATGGGGACCTCACCCGACTGCAGAGCCTGCTGGAATTGACCCTCGTCGCGGTACCACAAGGCCACATTGGGCTTCAGCTCGGCAAGTTTTGCCAGTACCTTTTCGATGCCTGCTTCGCTTTGCAGCAGTTCAGGATCCTTGAAGAAGGTGGCATTGGTGATTTCCAGAAGAAAGGAGTTGCTGGACAGAGCCATCAGGCCGAGGCTGTCTTCATTGTCGGGGTTCCACAGCTCAGCCCAGGAGGTGGGGGCTTCGGGGTAGACGTCAGTGTTGCTGACCAGCGTCAGGTACCAGGCGACGGCACCGATGCCATCCACGCGTCCATCACTATAGGTATGGATGAAGTCCGGTGTCAGGGAGGTGTGGTTCGGCAGCTTTTCCAGATCCAGCGGTGCCCATAGCTCGGTGCTCTGGCCCTTGAGCATGGCGTTCTGGGCAATCATGGACACATCGGCGGGTGCGCTGTTGGCTCTCGCGGCGGTTTCCAGCTGGATGAGCCAGGCGTCAGAGGTGGGTTCGGGCACGGACACGATTTCGATTCCGGTCTCTTCGGTGAAGGCCGGATAGATGATGTTCTTGAAGCTGTCCTCGAAATACCCGCCGTAAGTGGCGACGGTAAGAGTCTCGGCGGCCTGTGCACGGCCGATACCGGAGCCGAGCGAGGCGGCGCCTACCAGTGCTGCGCTTTGCGCAAGGAAACGTCTGCGATTCTTCAGAATGTTGTGAGTCATGGCGGCGATGTCTGCTTGTTTGCGATCAATTTACAGAAAATCAGTATACGTGCAAGCGAGCTTGAAGCCCACGAGGTCACGCTCGGAGTCAAAACTGGTCGACAGGTGTGACGAGCCCCACCAGCGCTGGCTGTCAGCTTCGAGCAGACACGTTTGCACCACCATCGAGCGGATTTGATCGTCCGCACAACCGGGGTGCGATGGCCAAGTGGTGGAAGGCGAGTCGGCGGTTGATCAAGCGTGTTTTCGACTTGTCCACGAGCTGTGGATATCGAGATCCGCCAGCGGCGTCACAGGCCGGGTGTCGGGCTCTTCAGGGCAGCGCTCGATAGGTCGAATATCAGGAGGCGACGGAGGGTATGCGCAAATCAGGGTGGCCTTTTTCAGGCGGCTGAGCATTCGGTCCGGTTGGAAGGTTCTGAGAGTGGGAAGTCGATGTGCAGATAGCCATATCGCCTTTCATGACAAAAATATACTGGAAAACGGTATTTTCAGAATCCCATTCCTATTAGTATCTAGAGATATGTGCGTCCCGACCGGGCCATGACCGGTGAGGGGCTGTGATGAGATTTCATACAGGAACGGAGAAAATACGAAGATGTGGAGGAAAGTAATTCCGATAGCCGCTGTCTTGATCTTGGCCTGGATCGGACTGAATCTTGTTTTTGACAACGACCCGGAAGAGTCAGTTGCGCACGCACCGGAGGCCGACACGACAGAGGTCGTCGAGCCGGTCGAAGCAGAGACTGCAACAGTCCAGGGCGTGGTCGATTCAAGCGTCGCAGAGACGTCCGAGGCTGTCGATGAGCCGGTAGAAGAAGTCGCTGCCGATGCCACCGAGAGCACTGAGGCGTCAACAGACGAAGCAGTCGCTGATGCAGTCGAGAGCGCCGAGGAGTCAACGGACGAGGCAGTCGCTGATGCCGCTGACGCTGACGCTACCGAGGAATCGACTGACGAAGCAGTGGCTGACGCGGTCGAGAGCACCGAGGCGTCAACGGACGAGGCAGTAGCCGATGCCGCCGTGGGCACTGAAGAATCAACTGACGAAGCAGTGACCGACGCAGTAGAGAGCACTGAGGCGTCAACGGACGAAGCAGTCGCTGATGCCGCCGAGGGTACTGAAGAATCAACTGCCGAAGCAGTCGTTGATGCCGTCGAGAGCACCGATGAGTCAACGGACGAAGCAGTCGCTGATGCCGCCGAGGGTACTGAAGAATCAACTGAC
>CBDUIJ010000148.1:0-13067 GCA_965367215.1 uncultured Granulosicoccus sp. | reverse complement strand
TGCCACGCTGCGCGATCACGATGACGACCATGGCAAACAGCAACAGAGAAAATTTGCCGGTTGTCTTGACCAGCAGGGAGGCATCGGCAATGACCGGGGCCAGCAGGATCAGCAACAGGGCGCCGACGGCACCGCCGAACATGGAGGCAATGGCGGCATGACCCAGGGCCAGTGCTCCCTTGCCTTTCTGGTGCATCGGGTAGCCATCCAGAGCGGTCATCATGGATGAGGGGGCGCCTGGAATATTGATGGTGATTGCCGTGATGCTACCGCCGCACATACCCGCCATGTAGATGCTGGCACAGGCCATGAGCGCTGTGGTGACATCCAGGCTATAGGTAAGAGGCAGTAGAAGGGCCAATGCAAGTGTGGCAGTCAGTCCGGGGATGGCCGCAAAAATGGTGCCGATGAGAAAACCACAGACAACATAGGTCAGTGTGAGCGGGTCCAGCAGTTTGGAAAAGCTGGCGAGTACCAGTTCGATGAATTCCACGATCAGCTCCACAATCCGGGTAAACGAACATTGAATGCCTGCGTGAACAGCAGGTAGGCGCCCAGGGCGGTGACCAGAGCCATCAGAAACTTGGAAGGGATCTTGCCACGATCCGAAAAGACCAGAATGATGGACAGTACATAGGCGGTTGCCGAGAACAGGTAACCGATTTGCTGGAATACGAGGATGAACAGCGCCGTGGAGGCTGTTATCAACAGCACTCGGTACCGGGCAATACCCGTGGGGGCATCGCCGTCGTCATCGGCAGCGCCTTCATGCAGCGCGCGCCAGACCAGCACGATGCTGAGCAGCACTGCAAGCGTGCCCAGTATCGAGGGGAAGAAGGAGGGTGAAAGCCTGCCATCGACTATCGATGGACCCAGGCCCCTGGCTGTCACCAGATAACCTGTGGAAAAAAGTAGCAAAAGGAGGGGGAAAACGGCCTTTTTCATACTCTGCATTGTCTGTCCCGAACTCATCTGTCACAGGGGAGGAGGAAAGGTCGCCGCCACCAGGCAGCGACCCCGTTACTGAAACGAAATCAGAGACCGAGTTCGTCCATGACGCCAAAGGTTGTGGATTGCAGGTTGTCGACCCAATCCTGAACTTCTGCAGCTCCCAACCAGCTGGGTGTTACGCCAACCTTGGTAATCCAGCTCTGGAATTCTTCGCTGTCATAGGCTGTCTTGTAGATGGATTCGAGGCTGGCGATGACATCATCCGGTGTCTTGGCAGGTGCTGCCAGTACGATGAAGCTGCCTGTTTCCAGATCGATTCCCTTTTCGCTGATGGGCGGTACATCCGGATAGGATGGATTCTGTTCGGAAGAGAGCTCGATCACACCCATCGCATCACCCGACTCGATGATGCCGTTGAAGTCACCCAGACTGGATATGGCAGCAACGATTTCGCCGGAGAGCAGGGCTTCGGTTTCGGCACTGGAAGAGCCGGGGTAGGCAATGACATTGAATTCAACGCCTGCAGCTTTCTGCAGTCGCTTCACGGCGAGATAAGGTCCTGAGCCTTCGGGTGCAACACCGATGCGTACAGTTCCCGGCTCTGCCTTGGCTGCTGCAATCAACTCTTCATAGGAGGTGATGCCGGAGCTTTTTGATACCACGATGGCATCGGCTTCCTTGGTGATTCTGGCAATGTAGCGCATGTTGTCCAAGGAATAGCCCGGCACCATTTCGCCGCGTGGCAGCGTGATGATGCTGTCATAGGTCAGTGCTGCAATGGTTTGCCCATCCGGACGCGCCTTGCTCATCTGCATCAGGCCGGTGGCGGTCACGGCGCCGCCGATGTTCTCGACAAAGATGGACTTGTCGATGGACTGTTCGGCAATGCTGTTGATCTTTCGTGAGATACCGTCCACGCCACCACCGGCAGGCCAGGGCACGATGTAGCGGATATCTCTGGTGGGAAAGTCGGCAGCGATGGTGCCACCGGCAACGGCCAGCAGAATGGCCATCGTGCTCAGCTTGCGCAGCATTTTTTTCCTGATCATTGTTTGGTATAGCTCCTGTGGTGATCTTGTCGTGGTGGCTCCAGCAGCATGTTGCCGTTCGAGCCGTTACTCATCTGGTATTGATAAAAGCGATATCATGTATACTAGATTGCGCAATCAAGCATACCATTATAAAATTTCAGTGCAAGTGCTCTGCACACGTTTCCACGATGCCCGGTCACTCGGTAGGACACGAGGATCAGGTGCCCCTGATGAACTGAACCTAGTCGAAGCCTATGAATACTCTCTCCAGTGATACCCGCGACAAGTTGTCGGGAGTCAGTGCTGCCACCTTGTGTACCGCCCTGTACAAGCGCGGTCTGCGTAATCAGACGCTGCAGGATGTGCATCCCCTGCGTGCCGGTCGCGGCAACATGATTGGTCCGGCGTACACGCTTCGTTATATCCCTGCACGTGAAGACCTGAACCAGCTCGAAGTCTTTCGCAACCCCGAACACCCGCAACGCGTGGGTGTTGAAACCTGCCCTGAAGGCTCGGTCATGATCATGGACAGTCGCAAGGATGCGCGCGCCGCCTCCGCCGGCAGTATCCTGGTGACGCGTCTGATGGTCAGGGGAGCTGCTGGTGTGGTTACCGATGGGGGTTTTCGTGACAGTGCCGAAATCGCCGATCTGGACATTCCTGCCTACCACCAGCGACCTTCTTCACCAACCAATCTGACGCTGCATCAGGCGCTTGATCTCAATGTCCCCATCGCCTGTGGCGACGTGGCCGTGTGGCCCGGTGATATCGTCTTCGGTGATGATGAATCGGTTGTCATCATTCCGGCCGGTATCGTTGACGAAATTGCGGCAGAAGCGGTAGAGATGACGAGTTTCGAAGACTTCGTCACTGAACGAGTCGCCGCCGGTGCCAGTATTCGTGGCCTGTATCCTGCCACTGATCCGGCAAACCTGGAGCTGTTCGCTGCCTGGCGCGCTGAAAACAACCGCTAGAGAGTTGTCTGGTGCTGTCGTTCGTCAGTCGTCACGTATGGTTTGTACGTGACGACTGACGCGCGAAGGCCGATGCACGTCGACGGATGTGCTACCCACGATCTGCAACAGACGGCGAGTGTCTAGAGCTCTCCTGCGTAGTGGCACAGCACATCGGCGCCATTGATCGTCTTGCGCTCCGGTGCCGTGGACGTGCACAGATCCGTGGCATGCGGGCAACGCGCAGAGAATCGGCAACCGCTCGAGCTTGCCGCGCCATCCTTGAGTTTGACGCGTCCGCGTTTCCTGGATCTGGCACGAGGGTCGGGGACCGGAACGGCACTCAGCAGTGCGCGTGTATACGGGTGTCTGGGATTGTTGAACAATTCCTCGGTGGTGGCCAGTTCGACAATCTGACCCAGATACATGACGGCGATACGGTCGCAGATGTGTTCAACCACTGCCAGATCATGGGCAATGAAAACGTAGGTCAGCTCGAACTGTTCCTGCAGATCCTGCAGCAGATTCAGCGTCTGCGCCTGAATGGATACATCCAGCGCGGAGACAGCTTCATCGGCGATGATCAGTTCGGGCTTGGTGGCCAGTGCGCGCGCAATACCCAGTCGTTGCCGTTGCCCGCCCGAGAACGCATTCGGATAGCGCAACAGGTACTCGGGGCGCAAGCCCACTTTTTCCAGTAGATCCGCGACGCGGTCGGACAAGGCCTTGCCACTGAGGTTTTCCGACTTCTGCAGGCACTGGCCGACGATATCCAGCACTCGCAGGCGAGGGTTCAGGGAGGATTGCGGATCCTGGAATACCATTCTCAGGTCACGCCAGACCGATCGCAACTCCTGCGAGTTGCAGTTTGTCAGCTCGACAGCGCCACGGCTCTTGCGATTGAAGGTGACCGTACCGCTGGTGGGATCGAGAATGCGCATGATGCACCGGCCGAGGGTGGTCTTGCCGCTGCCGCTCTCGCCAACGATACCCAGGGTCTCGCCTCGATAGACGCTGAAGCTGGCATCGTCCACGGCATTGACCACCTCCTTGCTGCGCCCGAAGAAGCCGCCGCCACTGACAAACTGCATGTTGAGCTTGTCGACTTGCAGTATCGTGTCAGTCATCGACTGTCTCCCTTGAGTGCAGGAAGCAGGCAACCTGCGACCCTTCATGCTCTACCAGAGCCGGTTGATGTTTATCGCAGACCGATGGCATGTAGCTATCGCAACGGGTGCGGAAGCTGCAGCCGGATGGTGTCGCCAGCGGATGGGGCACCATGCCTCGAATGGCGGGCAGGCGATCACGTTTGGTCACGCCGATTCGCGGTACGGATTCCAGCAGCGCCCGGGTATAAGGATGCTGTGGATTTTCGAAGATCGAATAGACGTCACTCTTCTCGACCACCTTGCCCATGTACATCACGGCCACATCTTCCGCAACTTCTGCCACCACTCCCAGATCGTGGGTGATCAGCATGACGCCCATCTCCAGCTCTTCCTTGAGTTCGTCGATCAGATCGAGTATCTGTGCCTGAGTGGTCACATCCAGAGCGGTAGTCGGTTCATCGGCAATCAGCAGCCGTGGCCGGCAGCTCAATGCCATGGCGATCATGGCACGTTGTCGCATGCCTCCCGAGAGCTCGAACGGGTAGGCCTCGAAGCGTTCAGTCGGCTTGGGAATGCCCACCTTGTCCAGTAGTTCGATGGCTGTCTCGCGAGCCTCTGCCTTGGAGATCTTCTGGTGCAGCAGAATGGTTTCGGTGATCTGCTTGCCGATTCGTGTGATGGGACCCAATGAGGACATCGGTTCCTGAAAGATCATGGCAATGTCATTGCCTCGGATCGATCGCAGTTCGCGAGACCCGTGCCGGGCGGCTGCCAGGTCCACGGTGCGGCCATCGGCGGCACGGTAGACGATGCTACCGTCCGTGATTCTGCCCGGGGCATCAACGATGCGCAGTATGGAGCGCGCCAGTATCGACTTGCCGCAGCCGCTCTCGCCCAGAACGCAGAGGGTGCGATTACGGTAGATGTTCAGGTCGACACCGTTGACGGCCTTGACGATACCGTCATCGGTGAAGAACCGGGTTTTCAGCCCTGCGATTTCCAGCAAGGGCAAGCCTTCGGCCTTGCCGATATCCGGCGCCATGGAATCAGTGGGCATGGGGGTCGGCTGCATCACGTAGTCCGTCTCCTAGAAAATTCAGTGCCAGTACGGCGACGACGATCATCGTGGCCGGAGCGATCAGAAGCCAGGGGGCTTCGATGATAGTGCGAACGTTCTGGGCTTCCTTGAGCAAGGTGCCCCAGGACACCACCGGGGGCTGCAGGCCCACGCCGAGAAATGACAGCGAGGTCTCGGCCAGAATCATGAGCGGTACGGCCAGCGTCAGGGAGGCAATGATATGACTCGAGAACGAGGGCACCATATGCTTGCGAATGACTTCCATATTGCTCAGTCCATCGAGCCGTGCAGCGATGATGAAATCCTCGAATCTGAGCGAGAGAAACTTGCCACGTACCTCACGTGCCAGACTGGTCCAGCCGATCATCGAGACGATCAGGGTCACCACGAAATAGGTTTTCAGTGGCGGCCAGCTCAGGGGAATGGCCGCTGCCAGACCCATCCACAGTGGGATGGTGGGAATCGAGCGGATGAATTCGATCAGACGCTGGATCAGATTGTCCACCCAGCCTCCGAAAAATCCGGATATGCCTCCCAGGGTGACGCCGATGAACAAGGACACGATTACGCCCACCAGTCCAATCGACATGGATACCCGCGTGCCGATGATGATGCGGCTCATGATGTCCCGGCCCAGCCTGTCTGCTCCCATCAGGAAGACCGTGTCTCGTGGATTGACGGGGCCGAAGAAGTGCGTGTTGCTCGAAAAGAGTCCCAGCACCTTGTATTCATAGCCTTTCACGAAGAAGCCCAGAGGGATGATCTTCTCTTCATCCTTGGCAAAGACCCGGCGCATGGCAACCTTGTCGATTTCCAGTTTCAAGCCCTTGGTATGCAGCTGGAATCGTGAAGTGCCGTCTTCGTTCGGTGCAAACAGGTGAATACCCATGGGTGGAGCAAAGGCTCGTCGCGTACTGGTCTTGTGGATGTCCGAGGTGGTAAGGAATTCACCGAAGATGGCCATCAGATAGATCAGTCCGACGATATACAGACTGATATAGGCGATGCGGTGGCGTTTGAACTTGCGCCAGGTCAATGCCAGCGGGCTCAACAGAACCGGGGCAGCCACGTCGTCGTCGTTTTCCATGACGGTGGTAGTCGGGTTCGTGTTCATTGGTAGCGAATCCTCGGGTCGATCCAGGCCAGCAGCAGGTCGGATATCAACGTGCCGATGACCGTGAGAAGGCTGACGATCAGAATGAGTGAGCCTGCCAGGTACATGTCCTGAACCAGCAGGGCACGCAGCAGCAGAGGCCCGGTCGTGGGCAGATTCATGACGACCGCGACGATGATCTCGCCCGACACCAGGCTGGGCAGTATCCATCCGATAGTGGAGATGAAGGGGTTCAGAGCGACTCGAACCGGATACTTCATCAACAGCTGGAATTCGGACATGCCCTTGGCCCGGGCTGTTGCGACATAGGGGCGGTACAGCTCATCAAGCAGATTGGCCCGCATGATGCGGATCAGCGCCGCCGCGCCGGAGGTGCCCACGACCACGATAGGCATCCAGATATGCTTGAGCAGATCGATGAACTTGGCATAGGTCCAGGGTTCGCCAATGTATTCCGGACTGACCAGGCCGCCGACACTCTGCCCGAAATACTTGAACGATATGTACATCATGAGTAGCGCCAGCAGGAAATTGGGCACTGCCAGACCGATGAAACCGAAGAAGGTCGCTGTGTAGTCGCCAAAGGAATATTTCCTGACGGCTGAATAGATACCGATGGGCAGTGCGGTAATCCAGATGAACAACAGGGTCAGCATCGAGATTCCGAAGGTCCAGCCCAGACGGTCCCAGATCAGGTCGGTGACCAGTACGTTCTTTTCGAAGGAGATACCGAAATTGCCGTACAGCAGTATGCCCTTCATCCACTTGTAGTACTGGACGTACATGGGCTGACCCAGGCCATATTGCTGGCGCAGGGTTTCGATCACCGCGGTGTTGTCGGAACCGGATTCACCCATGTCGGCGGCCAGCGAATCCAGATAGTCCCCCGGAGGCAACTGGATGATGACGAAGGTGACTATCGACACCAGGAACAGCGTTGGAATCATGTACAAGATCCGCCGCAAGCAAAACCCCATCATTGCTTCATACCTCTGAGGTGAGCGAACATCCGCTGGCCGCAGATCACTGGCAGCAGAGGTTCAGCCGGGCGTGCGTATCCTGTGCTCGCCGATGGCGAAACAGGGCACATCCCGTGAAAGGTGAGAGAAGCCGGGGAGCTCCCTGTCCCCGGACTCGGTTGGCAAACGATCAGCCTGAGGCAAGCTCAGGGCAGGTTTGCACCGCCTTCAAAGTACATCTGGGCGGTATAGGGTGCCGGGAACCACAATTGGCCGGCAATTGGCAGAGGTTCCGGTACATTGCGCACGTTGTTGCGGGCAATGCCGAAGACCGGATCGTTCTGTACCAGTCCTATCGTGAAGAACTGCTCCATGGCCATGTCCAGTACCGTCTGCATCTTGTCTTTCATCTCTCCAGGCGTACCTGCAGCCTTCACCTCGTTATAGGCGGTGAAGATGTCCTTGACCGCTTGTGGAGGTTCTTCACCAAGGGTGTTGTCCACACCCCATTCGGCCCACTCGCGAGCCCAGCTGACCGAGTTGCTGACGATGGGGACGTAGCAGATGGGGGTGGTGTAGGCATCGGCTTGTCCACCGGAGCAGTTCCATAGATAGGCATCCTGTTCGTTGGCTGTGTGCAGGGCTATCAGGCGGGAGCGGTCAGTGGCTCGTACCTGAATATCAAGACCGACATCCGCGGCGTAGTTGGCAATCAGCTCCATGGCATCGGGATACTGCAAGCCGAAGACATCGGCCACCAGAAAGACGAGGGTGAAACGCTTGCCGTCCGGGCCGAGGCGAAAGCCTTCGTCGTCACGCTTGTCCAGTCCTGCCATGTCCAGATGCTTGTTGGCCAGCTCCTGGTCGAACTCGGTGTACTGCTTGGCATACCATTCCTTGTACAGCTCGGAACCTTCTCGTGGAGCTGTCTGCGCAGGTTTGGCAGCGCCGAAGTACAGCAGGTCGATGATCTCCTGACGATCCACCGCATGGCTCAGACCGATGCGAAAGTCCTTGTTGTTGATCACTTCACGCTTCACCGGATCGGGATGGGTCAGGTTGAGCATCAGGATCATGATGTTCGCCGGCAGGTCTCCGACGTCGAAGAAGCGGTACTGGCCGCGTTCCATGTTGTCGGTCAGTGACGCCTTGTTCGACGGACGTCCCAGATGGCGCAACATGTAGTCGATCTCGCCATTGAATGCCTTGAGAAGAATGGTTTCGACATCTTCTACCTGGTCGTAAGTGATGCGGTCCATATAGGGCAGTTGCTGGCCCTTGTCATCCACCTTGTAGTAGTAGGGGTTGCGTTCGGCAACGATGCGGTCGGACGAACCATAGGCGTTGGTCAGATGCCAGGCATGCAGGGTAGGACGATCAGGATTCTGCCAGAACAGGGGCGTATCCATGGGGCCTGCCTTTAGATTGAACAGCTGTATCCAGTCGGCAGCCGCCGGCTCGGCATCCACCAGGGACTTCAGCTCAGGGTTGTATTTCTCGTGAAACTGACCGAGATAATGCTTGGGGTAGGCCGTCGGGTGATAACCGAATCCGTAGGCCATGTTCTGAATGAAGAGGCCATTGGGTGTACCGAAATCGAACTCCACGGTGTAGTCGTCGATCTTGCTGACCTTGACCGGACCTTCGGGGCCGACAAAGGTGGAGTCCTTGTTGGGTGTCAGCTCGGGATTGCTGAAGACGTCCTCGTACCAGAACATGATGTCGTCGGCACTGAAGAGCTCACCGTCTGACCAGCGCATGCCTTCACGCAGATGAAAGGTGAAGGTGGAGGCGTCTTCGGAGACGTCCCAGCTCTTGGCTATATTGGGGCGTACTTCGGTCCAGCTGGGGTCCCAGCGAACCATGTTGTCACTACCGATGGTACGAACCAGATTGTGCTGGTCGCCGCCACCGAGAATGGCACGTCTCAGGGTACCGCCGTATTCGCCTGCCTGTTCGATGACATCCATGACAAGCGGCTCTTTCGGAAGCCGCTCGTCCACGGGAGGCAGTGTGCCTGCCTCCACCTGTTCATCCAGTATGGGTGCCTGTTCATAGGCAAATGCGGGTAGCGTGCTGGCGACTGCCAGGCAAATGCCGGCAACCCCCTTACCCAGATACTCTGGCATCTTGTTCATGGTTTTCATGGCTCCTCTTCGGGTTGGTGTGTCTTCTTGTTTACCAGTTGGTGACTGAACCATCCGGACGACGTAGATGTGGTGGTTCTACGTGGGCTGCTTCCTGGTTCCTGATGGCATCTTCATTCACTTCAACGCCAAGGCCAGGTCCATCAGGTACAACATAGACAGGCCCTTCCATTTGAACCTGCTTCGGGAATATGACGGGGTCGTGAAAGCCGAGCTGTTCGACAGAGGTCTGCCGGGTTTCCAACCAGCTGAAATTGGCAACGGCTGCGGCCATATGTACCGTGGCAGCCGTGCAGATCGGTCCGAGCGGGTTGTGCGGCATGATGTCCACATAGTGACTTTCACTCCAGCCGGCGACCTTCATGGCTTCGGTGAATCCACCAATGTTGCAGATATCGATTCGCATGTACTGAGTCAGGCCACGTTCCAGATACGGCAATGCCTGCCACTTCGAGGAAAACTCTTCGCCGATGGCAAAGGGAATATGCGTCAGGGTGCGCAGGCTGGCATAGGCTTCCGGAGATTCGTCCCGGATGGGTTCTTCGATGTAGTCGACCGTGCCCTGGGGCAGCATGTTGCAGAAGCTGGCGGTTTCGGCAACCGACAGACGATGGTGCAGGTCAATCCCCAGGCACAGTCCCGGTCCGAATTCGCGGCGTATGCGAATGAGTTCCTCTGCCGCAACGGTCAGCGATGCCCGTGGATCGAATATCTCATTCGTCTCGAAACCCGACGAATTGATGCGAATGCTGTTCCAGCCGGATTCCACCAGTGTTCTGGCATTGTCGACAACCTCGTCGATACTCTTGCCTGTACAGCAGCCGAAGGTCGGGATGACATCACGTTGTCTGCCACCGAGTAATTGATAGACCGGGACCCCGAGGCGTTTGCCGAGAATATCGTAGAGTGCGATATCCACGGCGGACATGGCTGCGGTCAATACCCGGCCACCTTCAAAGTACTGGCTTCGATACGATTCCTGCCAGATACGCGAGATCTTGCGTGAATCCTGACCCACCAGAAACTCGGCGAAATGTCGGATGGTGGCAGCGACGGATTCTTCCCGGGCAGACAGGCCGGATTCTCCCCAGCCGATGATGCCGTCTTCGGTGGTTACCTTGATCAGTAACTGGTTACGGATACCGACTCTGGCAAGAATCGGTTCGATGGATGCAATCTTGGTCATTGAGTTGTTGTCCGTCAGTGAATCAGTGCCAACCGACACGGGGAGCGACAGGCACCTGATCATCAGGTCTGGAATGAATCATTTCCATCAGTTCCGCGCGTGTGCCGGCATGGCCGGTATCGTCGAACAGATTGTTCATCTCGAAAGGATCTTCCTGCATGTCATAGAGCTCGCCGGTATCGGTTCGCAGATCGACCGACAGGCGGTAGCGTTGACTGCGAACGGTGGTCAGATCCATGCCGATACCGCTGCGGGTTTCATCGACCTCCCATTCGTTCAGGGCGAAGTCACGAGTTGCCGTCCCCTGCATGAGTCCGACCAGCGACGTGCCGTTGTCTGCAGAGGCGTCCAGATTGCACATCTGCGAGAGTGTGGCGCGAATGTCCAGAGTGGATACCGGATCATCCACACACTTGCCAGCCGGAATGGTGGGACCACTCATGACGTAGGGCACGCGTAACAGACCGTCGTACAACATGGGGCCCTTGAGCAGCAGACCGTGATCGCCCAGCCATTCGCCATGGTCGCTGGTGAAGATGATGATGGTATTGTCCAGTTCGCCGCTCTTTTCCAGCGCTTCGACGATACGGCCAACCTGATGATCGATGGCTGTGATCATGCCGTAGTAGACGGCCGTGATATCACGCAGTTGTGTTTCCGTCAGTGCCAGGGATTCCCCCCAGTCCTGACCGCCCTGGGCGTGAGGGCGTTTGACATTCTTGCGGATCGGACTTTCCAGGAAGGCGCGATGCCACCACGGACGCTTGTCCAGGTCCAGATCCATATGCGGGGCAATATCCACCTCATCGGGGTGGTACATGCTGGACCAGGGTTCGGCGGCCAGGAACGGCGGGTGTGGGTCGGGGAACGATACCCAGGTGAACAGGGGTTCCGCTGCGGCATCGTTCGCTCTTGCGTTGATCAGCTCGACTGTACGATCACCGATCCAGGGTGTGGAGTGCCACTCGTCTTCCAGAGCCGAGCGCCAGACTTGCAGATGCGTGGTGTCGGGAAGGGATGCAGGGTTGGCATGTACCTTGGCCTTCTCCCAACGCTCGCGACCCTGCCCATCGGTGTTCAGATAGTTCTCGTAGTGCAGCGTATAGGGAGGATCGCTCCAGACACAGTGGTGGTGGGGACGCAGTAGTAGTTCTACCGACTGAAAGCCGAAATACGGACCACCCCAGTCTGCCGGATACTGGTTGACGCTGTTGTAGCACTCAGCCTGGCCTGTGGCCTCGAAGGTCTCATGAGTGGACAGATGAGCCTTGCCGATGAACTGCGTGTGGTATCCCGCCCGGGAAAATATGCCACCCAGACCTTCGTTGCCATAACGCTCTTCCAGATTGCGTCCGTTGTCACGCACGCCGTGGGTGTAGGGAAGCTTGCCCGTGAGAATCGAGGCGCGAGCTGCCTGGCACATGGGATGCGGGGTAATGCAGGTGGAAAACCGGGTGCCGGTACTTGCCAGCTTGTCGATATGAGGTGTGCTGACGCCGCGAGTGTCATAGCCGACACAGTCGCCACGTTGCTGATCAGTCGTGATCAGAATGACATTGGGGCGTTTCGTGGTGCTCGGTGCATTGCCGTCAGTCATGGGCGCGAAGTCCCGTTACAAGCCGGATTAACTGTGTACTCATGGACTCTTGTTCCTCACTAGTTGATCATCTGGGTGATAATGTATCATGAAACTTATGAAATAATATACGAAATGAGCCTCATGAGCGATTGTTCTTGATTAACTCATTGATGAACTGGTCAAATACGCGCATGGAAAAGAACATGAAATTCAGCTTCTCGGAAAGCAGCAACGATGGCGACGACACGAGCTCACTTTACGAGGCCGTGCTCAATGACATCTCGACCGGCGAGCTCGAGGGCGGGCAGCGCCTGAAGGTGGCCGAGCTGGCCAGACGCTACGGTGTCAGTACAAGTCCGGTGCGTGAAGTGCTGAGGCGAATGCAGGGGGAAGGCTATGTCGATATCAGCCCGAATCGCGGTGCAACGATTCGCAAGGGTGACGCCAATACGATCCAGAACATCTTCGAGATTCTGGAGCTGCTGGAGCCTTACTTCGTTTCATGGTTTGCCGAATTCGCGCCGCCGGAGCTGCTGGATGAAATGGAAGCCATTCAGAAGCAGATAGAAGAGGTACCCATTGCCGATCTCTCGACCTTTCGCAAGCTCGATGGTGAATTTCACTGGACGATCTGCAAACGCCACTACAACCAGCAAGCGGCTGACACCTGGAGAAAGCTACGTCGCGCACTCAATGTGCACGGTGCCAAGCTCAGTATCAAGGTACCCCGACATGAGGCCATCATTGCCGAGCATCGCATGCTGCTGGAAGCCTTGAGGCGCAATGATGTCGAAGAATCGGTACGGGTGATTCGCATGCATACACAGGGATCATTCGTACAGATGTCGCAACAGATGCGTGTACTGGGTATGACCTCCTGAGCGAGAGGCAGAGCCTGCTCATCCTGATGCCTGTACCTGAATCGTGAGTGACGCTCCCTGGCGCTGGATGGCGATCGAT
>CBDUIJ010000147.1:0-13238 GCA_965367215.1 uncultured Granulosicoccus sp. | reverse complement strand
TATGCCGGCAAACCGTGCTGTTTGGCAGGGCCGGATGAATGAATGCTCGTACTGGACATGCGTGCGTGGTCACCTTCAGCGTTTAGCCAAGTCCGGATCAACGAACTTGCACCTGACAACGCCAGTTAGCGACCACGCACCGCAGTCTTTGACCCGCGAGCTGGATCAGCCCGCCGTTGACGCTATCGGAGTGTGACCAACTCCTCACTGCTGGTGGGATGAATGGCGATGGTGTCATCGAAATCACGCTTGGTCGCACCCATGCGCATGGCCACCGCAAAGCCCTGCAACATCTCGTCACTGGCCAGTCCGATCATGTGAATACCGATGACCTTTTCCTCTTCACCGGTCACGATCAGCTTCATGGCTGTCTTGGTCTTGTGTGCGGTGAAGGAGTTGTACATGGCCGTGAAGCTGGTCTGGTAGCACTTCACCGCATCGCCGTACTGCTCACGCGCGGCCGCTTCGGTCAAGCCCACCGTCGCCATGGGAGGATGGCTGAACACCACGGTGGGGATCAGGCTGTAATCCAGATGACGACCTTCCTGATTGTCATAGATACGATCCGCCAGACGCCGACCGGCGGCAATGGCAACCGGTGTCAGCTCGGCCTGACCGGTGACATCTCCGATGGCGAAGATACTGGGCACATTCGTCTGCTGGTATTTGTCCACCGGAATGTAGCCACGCTTGTCCACCTCGACACCGGCGGCCTCCAGCCCCAGGTCATCGGTAGAGGGCGATCGACCGACCGCAAAGATGACCGCGTCGAATTCTTCCAGGCGCTCGCCGTCTTCGCCAACGGCACAGATCAGCTGGCCATCACGCTCCAGGCTGGCAGCCGTGAAGTAGGTCTTGATATCCACCCCTTCGCTGCGCATCTCTTCCATCAGGCGTTCCTGCAGCATCAGGTCGAAATCGCGCAGGAATGACTCATGCCGAATACCGAGCGTGACATCGGTGCCCATGGCATTGAGCATGCCGGCCAGCTCGACCGCGATATAGCCGGCACCCAGCACCAGTACCCGGCTCGGCTGGTATTCGAATTCGAAAAAACCGTCGGACGTGACGCCATGCTCCTTGCCCGGGATATCCGGCACACGGGCATGGCCGCCCGGCGCCAGTACGATGCGTTCGGCACTGTATTGCTTGCCGTTGACTTCCACCGTGTTGGCATCCACCAGTCGGGCGCGGCCTGTCAGCGTCTCGACATTGTTCTGACCCAGGTACTTGGCATAGGCATTGTTGATGTTGCTGATGTATTTTTCGCGCTTTTCCACCAGGGCATGCCAGTCGAAGCCATTGACCGTGACATCGAAACCATAGCCTTCCGCATCCCGCAGGGCATGCGCCATGGCGCCGCCGTACCACATGACCTTCTTGGGCACACAACCCCGATTCACGCAGGTGCCACCCAGAACATCGTCGCTTTCGATGATCAGCGCGCGCGCGCCATAGCTGCCGGCACGATTGGCCGTGGCAATGCCGCCGCTACCGCCACCGATGGCAATCAGGTCGTAGTCGTATGAGTGGGACATGATGGTTTCCTTGGAACTTTGAGGTTTGAAGACGTTGAGAACGGGCTGACGATGCGACTATCGGTCGATGCGCATCAGATCATGACCTTGCCTGGCATCACCAGGACGGTCACACACCGCCTATTCGAGCTACTATACCGAGGCCCACACCTGATCGGACTTGCGTGGCCTTGAATTACACCGACCTCGGACAAAAATTACCGCACTTCGTTGCATTGACCCGGCTGAACCGACCCATCGGCATCTACCTGCTGATGTGGCCGATGCTATGGGCACTTTGGTTCGCCGCCAAGGGTATCCCGCGCCTGGATGTCTTGCTGATCTTCGTTCTGGGGACTGTGCTGACCCGCTCGGCAGGCTGTGCCATCAATGACTACGCCGACCGGGACTTCGACGCCCATGTCGCCAGAACCCGCGCCAGACCGCTGGCTACCGGAGCCCTGAGCGCACGTGATGCGCTGCTGGCCACAGCTGTACTGCTGGGTGTCTCCTTCCTGCTCGTGCTGCTGACCAATGCCCTGACCATCCAGCTGTCGCTGGTGGCGGCGGCTCTGGCCATTGCCTACCCCTTTGCCAAGCGTTACACCCACTGGCCTCAGATCGTGCTGGGTGCCGCTTTCGGCTTCGCCGTGCCCATGGCCTATGCCGCGCAAACCAATGCTGTGCCCGCCCAGGCCTGGTGGTTGTATCTTGCGGCCATTCTGTGGGCGCTGGCCTATGACACCCTGTACGCCATGGCCGATCGCGACGATGACCTCAAGATCGGCATCAAGTCGACCGCCATTCTGTTTGGACGCTACGATCTGCTGATCGTGGGCGTACTGCAAGTGATAGTCATTGCATTGCTCACGTTCATTGGCTGGCAGGACGGACGAGGCATCGTCTATTTCCTGAGCCTCTTGTCCGCGTTCGGCTTCATCGGCTATCAACTGTGGATTGCCCGGGAACGCAACCCGGCACGCTGCGTCCAAGCCTTCCTCAACAACAACTGGCTGGGAATGACCGTGTTTGCAGGACTGGTACTGGACTACGCCATCGCGCCCTGATGACTGACTCGACCCAATGGATTTCACAACTGTTGCAGCGCCACGCCCGGGTACTGGCGCAGCACGGTGGCACCCCAAGCCCTGATGCCCTGCAAGCACTGAACAGCCTGCAACTGGCAGATGCCATCGTCGACAAGCGCCAGTTGAACCGTGAACACCCCGATCACGCTCTGCAAGTGGCCATCATCGGTCCCACCCAGTCAGGCAAGAGCACCCTGGTGAATCTGCTGCTGGACACCCAGGCCGCCTCCATCAGTGCTCTGGCGGGCTTTACCGTCCATGCTCAGGGCTACGCTGCCGGTTACACCGAGGACGAGCTGCAGTTGCTCACCCCCATGATGGACCCACTGCAGCGCGTGCCTGCCGCCCAGCTCAGTGCCAGCGAGCTTGACACCTACGTTCTGGAGGCGGTGCCCTCTGGTCCGGCGGCCCTGCTCGACAAGGCCGTCGCCTGGGACACGCCCGACTTCGACTCGATCGATGCCGGCACCTACAAGCGGGCCGTCATGAATACCGTGGCCATAGCCGACATCGTCGTGCTGATGGTCAGCAAGGACAAGTACGGTGACAAGAGCGTCTGGGACATGCTGCAGCTGATCCACCCTCTGGCCCTGCCGCTGCTGGTGTGCATCAACAAACTCGACCCACAAGACGAGCAGGCAGTCCTGCAGGCGTTCAGCTCGCGCTATGCCCAGCAGTTCGACACCCCCTTGCCGCCAGTCATCCTGCTACCGTTCGTTGCTCGCAATACACCGGGCCAGCGCGTGTCCTTGCCGGAGGAGCGACTGCAGCAACTGCGAGTGGCACTGGCAAAGGCCAAGGGCCAGGTGAACAGGGCTGCTGCCATGCGCGCCTCGAAGGCTTTCATCGAGCTCCACCGGCAGGACTGGCTGGCACCGCTGGCAGAGGAACAGCAGGCCGCTGCGACCTGGCAGGAGCTGATCCGCTCCGCCATGGTTGACGCGGAAGACCAGTACTCACGTGATTACCTGAACAACCCGGACAAGTACGACACCTTCAACCGCGCTCTGGCTGAATTGCTGACCCTGCTGGAGATTCCGGGCCTCGCACCCATGCTGAGCCGCACCCGTCAGCTGGTCACCTGGCCTGCCCGCAAGCTGCTGGGTGTGGGACGCGATGCCTTCGACAGGCACAGCGGCTCAACACGCTCCTCAGGCCCGGTTGATCAGGAAGCGCTGACTCTGCAACGCATCCTCGACAGCACTCTGGTGTCCTTGCAAGGCTCACTGCTCGACCAGGGCCATTCCCAGGGACGTTCGCAAGGAGGGCAGCAATCGTTCTGGATGGCACTGTCCCAGGAATTCCGGCTTCGCGAAGCGACCATTCGCGCCACCTTTCTGACCAATAGTGAGCAGATACGCAAGGAATTCGAACCGCAGATCGACGCCGCCGCACAGCAACTCTACCAGCAGCTGCAATCGCAACCCACCCTGCTCAATTCCCTGCGGGCCGCCCGCGCCACGGCTGACGCCGCCGGTGTGGCGCTGGCCGTGAAGTCCGGTGGTCTGGCCCCCACCGACCTGGTGCTGGCTCCTGCCATGCTCTCGGTGACGACACTGCTGACCGAGAGCGCACTGGGCAAGTATCTGGATTCCATCAAGGCCGAGCTGCGCGAGCGCCAGCGTCAGCACATCAATACACGATTGCTACAGGGAATCCTGGCTGCAGAACTGCTGCGTCTGAGCACCACGTTATCCGCCGATGAGCTGTATGCACAGCAGCTGGAGCCGCAACTGCAGGCGCAGCTGGCGAGGCGGTCCTGAGCGCCGACCTTCAACGATCAAGGTTCCGATCGCAACCTTGCCAGCAGGCGCAGCCCATGCACTGAAAACCATGCAGATGGGTAAAGGGTAACCAAAAGATTTTGACGTGCACGCCGCTAAGATGTGAGACTCGAACTCACTCCCATTCATGCAAAGATAGAGCAAGATGACTCTTCCTACTGAACCTGTGGGCAGCGTACCAAGGTCCCCTGAACTACAGTCCGTCACTCAGCAATTTGCAGCCGGCCAGATTGATCAGCAGCAAATGGACAAGGCATTTGACGATGCGGTCGAAGACACGATTTTCCGATTCGAAGAGACAGGGTCTCCCATCGTGTCGGACGGGGAACAGGTGAAGTCCAGCTTCGCCACCTACCTCCTTGATGGCCTCGACAACCTGGCGCCTGATGGCGTCGTCATCCCGTTTTCCGATGGTCATACCCGGCAGCTGCCACGCCTTGTCAGTGGCCCATTCAAATACGGCCTGTACGCCGGTAGCTATCTGGAACGAGCCCGACGGTTTGCCAGCAAGCCGCTCAAGCAGGCTGTCATCTCGGCATCAGCCATGTCTCTGCTGTACCCACAGGACGGCATACCCGACTACTCACAGGCGCAGTTCATCGAAGATCTGGTTGCAGAGGCCGTGGCTGACATCCGTTCCTGCCTGGACAATGGTGCGGAAGTGGTTCAGGTGGACTTCACCGAAGGCCGTCTGGCCGTCAAACTGGATCCGAGCAAAGGTCTGCTCAAACAGTTCATCGACCTCAACAACCGGGTGTTCGCCGCCTTCAGCCATGAAGAGCGGCAACGTATCGGCGTGCATACCTGCCCTGGTGGTGATCACAACTCCACGCACAGTGCCGATGTCGATTATCGTGAGCTGATTCCCATGCTCATGGATCTGAACGTCGGCAACTTCTACATGCAGATGGCATCCGAGAAAACCCCTGACGAAGCACTGTCTGTCATCGCCAGCAACATCAAGTCGAATCAACGCGTATTCATCGGCGTCATCGATGTGAATGACAACACCGTGGAGACAGCAGAGACCGTCAAGGAGCGGGTCATGAATGCTGCCAGGCACATTCCTGCCGATCAGCTGGGCACAACCGATGATTGCGGCTTCTCCCCGTTTGGTGATGACCTTGTCACAGCCAGAGATACAGCCTTTGCCAAGATTGCTGCTCGCGTTGAAGGCACACGGTTGGCCTCGGAAGCACTGGGCATCTAGTCGACAGGACTCAGTGGCGAGTCGCTGAAAGCCGACCGCCCCCGAATTTCCCGTGCCCATCAAGGAATCAATGCCCGCGGCGACTGTCAGAGGCACACTGACGCGCCACTGGCAGACCCGGATTGATCCTCCAGGCGCTGACGGCGCTCATCAATCATCAAGATGTCGTTCCCGTTGAATCGCCCGGCTTTCATCCTGTCTTGTAGCATTTACGACGGAATCGCCGAGTAACGGAGAACGACTACGATAATCGTCATTACATCAATACAGAAAAAACATATGCAAGCTTTCAAACTATCTGCCGGTGATGTATTCCCCGAACTGACTGTCTCCGACCTCAACGGGGGTGAGATCAATCTGGGAAAACCCGATGCACCCAACGACTGGAAACTGGTCATCGTCTATCGTGGCAAGCACTGCCCTCTTTGCACAAAATATCTCACACAGCTCAATGAGTTCACCGACAAACTGGCTGAGCTGAAGGTTGATCTGGTGGCGGTATCGGCAGACCCGATCGAAAAGGTCAAGGATCAGATGGCAGGCATCAATCCGACGTACAAGGTGGGTTATGGATTGAGTATCGAACAGATGCGCTCCCTGGGACTTTACATCTCTGACCCCCGCTCTCCAGAAGAGACTGATCGACCGTTCGCCGAGCCTGGCCTGTTTCTCATCAATGAGAAGGGCAATGTGCAACTGATTGACATTTCCAATGCACCTTTCGCGCGTCCTGACCTTGAAACACTGGTCGGTGGCATCGGCTTCATCCGGTCCAACGATTATCCGATCAGAGGCACTCACCAGTCGTAGTCTGCCTGAGAATCATCATCGGACTTTCATCGGTCTGATGGAAAGGCGGGAAGCGCACCCTGTTGTCCGAACATCGGTGCGCGACCTGCCTGTCTGAAAAGAGCTCGCCTCGGATAATTGTCTGCTGGCGAGCTTTCATCCCATGCCTGCCCGATCTACTCAGCTGACATTGTTCTGACTGCCGACTCATCGGCCGGTCCATCTTCGGTGGCGCTCATCGCCTCACCCAGGTTTGAAGCCGCACTGGCGTCCTCATCTGCACCTTCAGCGGCCTCATCCGCCGCCGTCTCTGGCAGCAGCACATCCAGATCCACATCGTTCAGTGCATTGAACACGGACACTGCCACCTTGAAGGTCTGCGGCCGGTCACTGCGCTGCACCGTCACATCACTACCCCGTTCAGTCAGCGTCAGGGTCAGCGGCTCTCCCCCCTTGTCCGTGATCGTCCAGGCAATGACGTTGAGCTCTTCTGTAGCGCCTTCATCAGCCTGCGACTCATCCTTTGCCGATAATGCGTCCTCATCGGCCAGCTCGGTTGCCAGCCCGGTAACGCGAAGGCCCTGCAAGGTGTCCAGCAGTTTGTCCATTGGCTCTGTCGCCACCTGATGCCCGCTCACCCGTGCTTCCGGGGCTTCGATCTTCCACTGCTCATCAACTTTGGCCAGAGTGAAGTCCTCTGTCTGGATATGAGACACCTCATCGAATGACAACAGCGTGCGATCCATCCAGCCATCCGCATTGTCCGGTAGATCATAGACATTCAGCTTCGCAGATACGATGGCATCCTGCCCGGCACGACGCACATGTGCTCGCTGATAGCCCGGGGATGTGCCGACATACAGATCAGCCAGCACCTCGTCGCCTTGTTGGACCGTGACATGTCGCTGGAAATCATTCTCAGCCACCTCCAGTTGCTCACGTGCTGACGTGCTGGTCGCCACGGGCAAACCGGCTTTCAGGCCCGCCAACTGCGACAGCAAGCGGTCCACCTTTTCGCCATCCGCCGGCAGCACCTGATCGCCTTCCAGTTGCCAGACACCCTCTGCGCGAGTCAATGCCAATTTCTCATCCGCCGAGGTAATCAGCAGCCGGTCGACCTTGCTGTCATCAAACGCCAGCAGCTCCTCGGCCACCACGAAATTGCCGTCACGCCCGGCATTCCAATACAGCCCGCCGGCAAGCACCAGTTGCGCCACCAGCACGACACCCAGTACCTGCAGTAGTCGGCTTGCTGCCAGTGTCTTGCGCCATACGCTGAACAACGCAGCCTTGTCACTCCCTGTACCGTTGTCTGCGCTCTGCTCTGAAGGCGCCACACCCACCGCGCTGTCGAGCGATGAGTCTTTCTGTTTATCCTGTTTTACCTTGCTCATGAGTTCAACCACGCCAGTTGTTGTTTTTCACGATGAGTGCGAGTCAGGCGGACCACGACGTAGATGCCAGCGATGGCCAGCGCTGCCAGCACATAGTTGAGGTACTCCCAGAAGCGCTGCGAGGACTCATCCATGGGGGGCAGCGTTCGGTTGAACTGTCCTCGACTGCGAATCGCTGCCAGACCACTGTCATCCAGCGCCACATCCACGGCATTGGCGATCAACTGGAAGGGGGCCAGATATGCCGTACCGTTGGCAGAACCTGTCATCTGGTTGATCTGATCACGTAGCAGATCGTTGGAAGCGATGACGATCAGACGAGCCGCCTCCGTCGACTTTTCAATCACCGTATCCATCGACTGCGCCAGTGTCGCTGCATCCTCGGCAGATTCTCCGCTAGCGGCAGGCGTTGCAGTATCACTGGCTGATGATTCGCCACTGCTGCCATCTGCAACCTCGGCTGCTGTATCACTCGCCGAATCGGCGCTGTCGTCTGCAGCCACCAACGGTGATGGCTTGCCGGCAAAGAATGACTCGAACCGTCCGGTGCTGGAGACCGCCATGATCTGCTCACCGGTTTCTCCATCCGCTTGCCAGGGGCTACCCTGTGCTGCCTGCGGATCATCCAGACGCGGCAGTATGTCGGTTGACTCCGACACCCAGGCATCCGGCGAGCTTGTCAGCAGGATCGAGACCTGACGTGATGATGAATTGTCAGCGGACTCGGAAGCATTCACATCCTCATCACTGCCTTGCGACCTATCGTTCAAGGTAATCGGTGATGCCCACGGTATCGTTACCTGGTCCAGCCCTGCCAGAGCAGGCTCCTGACTGTTCAGACCATCACCACGAACATCCACGAAATAGGGGTAGTCCAGCATGCGCAATTCCTGCAACTGCATACCACCGACATTGCGGGACACCGGTACAGGAAAGGCGGCATTCTGCGGATCCATCACCAGACGTTTGCCGATATCGATGCCATTGTGTGCCAACCAGCCCTCCATTCCCGACGTTCTGCTCTGCAGATTCATGCTGCTCTGGGTCAGGCTTGCACTGTAAGGCGACGTGGCTGCTATTACTGTGCCGCCCTTCATCAGGAACTGATCCACCGCAAACAGTGATTTTTCGTCCAGGTTCTCCGGTGCTGCCAATATCAACAACTCCACATCGGTGCTGACCAGACCGTCACTGATGTCCTCCTGCACCAGATCGTATTCCGAGCGCAGGTACTCCTGCAGGTACTGATAGTCCTGCCCGGCTGTGGACGGTGGCATGCCGGGTTGCATCGGTGCTGCCGCTGTCGGCAGGACCACACCAACCTTGTGTGTGAAGCCGGATGCAAAACGTTTGAGACCCGCCTCAAGATTGCTCTCGAAGGCCGATTCACTCAGGTCATCCATGGGCAGTTGCACTATCTGACGGCCACCATCGGACAACAGCAGGTGAAACCAGAAGGTATCGGTACTGAACAGTCCCGCGCTCATCGGACGCAATCCATAATCCCGAGCCAACTGCGCTGCCACGGTACTGCCGTTTTCCTGTGGATCCTCGAAATGTACCGAGAACTTGCCTCCGGAGGCCTCGGCCTGCGCCGTGGCAACGTCCTTGACATGGGCCTTGAACTTCGCCAGTTCAGATGGCAGACGATCATCGCTGGATACATAAGCCGTCAGCGTTACCGGTGTATCGATACTGGCGAATACATTGCCCGAAGACTGAAAATCTGCCAGCACGCGGCGGATGGATCTGGTCAGATCGTACTCGGGGTTTCTGAGCTGCACATCGATGTCACCTTCACCGCGACTCTTGACATCGATCAGATCGCGAAAGCCCAGCACTTCATACTCGTCACCGTACTGCACCAAGATGTCGAAGTAGCTACTGACAATCGATGACTGATATCGGTCAGCCACCTGGAACGGTACAGGCTCGATACCGTACTGTCGGTTGGCCTCTTCTTCCGCCTCGGGGTTGGTCATCGGATCGATGAATTCGACACGTACCCGGCCCTTGCCAGCCACCTCCATCTCGCGCATCAGATCGCGCATCTGCGGCACCAGAGGACTGAGCAATGGATGGGTCTTTGCACTGAAATAGCCGCGCAAGGTCAGCGGCTCCTGCAGCTGCGACAGATAGTTGCGTGTCGCATCCGAGAGGGAATACTGCTGCCCACGCGTCGTATCCAGACGCCAGCTGTTCATCTGCCCCACCCACAGGTTCAGGGCCAGCGCATTCAGAACCAGCAAGGTGGTAGCCAGTTGCCAGCGCCGGTGTGAGCCGCGACGTTGCGTCTGCGTCCAGCGTTCACGCTCCAGCATCAGCACATTGAGCGCAAGAAAGACGATGGTCAGACTGAGGTAATAGACCAGGTCCGAGATATCGATGACTCCGCGTGTAATGGCATCGAATCGCGCACCGGTACCAATGGCCTGCAACAACTCACCTGCCGATTGTCCCAGCGACTGAGTGACGAGGGTATTGCCCACCAGCCAGAAGGCACCACACAACACCACTGAGCCCATCAGGCTGACGATCTGATTCTGGGTACGAGACGAGACAAACAAGCCAATGGCAAGATAGGCTGAGCCGAGCAACAATGTCGCCAGATAACCTGCCCAGACCGGACCCCAGTCGATATCACTGATCAGGGACAGGGTAATCGGCAGCGGCAGCACCACCAGCAGGGCCAGCAACAACAGCCCCATGCAAGCCAGGTACTTGCCCAGTACGAAATTCCACAGCGGCGCTGATTGGGTCAACACATGTTCAAGCGTACCGGTACGTCGCTCCTCGCTCCACATGCGCATGGTCAGCGTACTGCACAGCAGTATCAGCAGAATGGGCATCCATTCGAACATGGGTCGCACATCGGCAATATTGCGAGCAAAGAAGGCCTCCCCCCAGAACACGATGAACAGAGTGACTGCCGCAAAGGCTGCAAAGAACAGCCAGGCAATCGGGGAGGAGAGAAACAGTGTCGCCTCCTTGCGTGCAATCTGCAGGGAAGCCTGAGGGTGTGTATCAAGCGACATGTTCCACCTCGCCCTTGTCAGCAGTCACCTCTCCTGCATTCTCATCCTTGTCAGCAACGCCAGACGATGATACCCCCGCATCGGCATTGACCTCCATGAACAGCGATTGCAGGTCCTGCGCATCAGGCGTAATACCCTGTATCTGCAGGTCATTTTCTACCAGCCGACGAATCGCTTCGGCCACACAATCACCGGCGACATGACCTTCGCGTATCTCCAATCGGTACTCATGCTGCGCCGCGGTCCGGTTCAGGGCTTTCAGCCACGGCAGATCGGTCAGAACCTCACGCAGCTTTGACTCATCCGCACGGCTGAGCAATCTGATTCTCGAACTGTCCTGCAACTGGTTCAGGCTGGTATCAACCGCCAGTTGCCCGCGCCTCACGATCAGGGCCCTGTCACACACGGCTTCCACTTCCTGCATGATGTGCGTGGACAGGATCACCGTGGCGGTTTGGCTGATCTGCCGAATCAGCTCGCGCATCGATTCGGTCTGCGCCGGGTCAAGCCCGTTGGTGGGCTCGTCGAGAATCAACAGGGAGGGCTGCCCCAGGATGGCCTGCGCAACGCCCACTCGCTGCTTCAGCCCTCGCGACAGAGTGGCAATGGGAGAGAGCAGACGATCTTCCAGATGCGTGGCTTCCAGCACCCGCCGGATGGCGCGTCGCTTGTCATGTCCACGAAGCCCCTTCAGCTCCGCAGCATAATCCAGATAGGAGGCCACCGACAATTCCGGATAGACCGGCAGGTTCTCCGGCAAGTAGCCCAGCTCCCGTTGCAGCTGCGACCGGTCATCGAGTATCGGCACACCCTTGAACCGGATGGACCCGCTGTCAGGCTCCAGAAACCCGCTGAGCATCTTCATGATCGTCGTCTTGCCCGCACCGTTGTGCCCCAGCAAGCCGACAATCTCCCCTTGCGATACGGTAAACGACACGTCATCCACCGCCTTGAAGTCCCCGTAGCGGCGACTCACCGAACGTACATCCAGCATGTTATGCATTCCTCACAAGAACCGATCAATGCCACACGGTGAATGTCCCGTGCGACCTGTCGATTGCCTACCCCTTGTGACAGAGCATGCTGACCGATAATCACTGCACCCAGAAAGCACCCGGGAGGCAACGGTTATCCGTCAGCACACAGGATCAGACAATCTGAGCTGTCCCAGTTAGGGTTTGCAGGAATTTTTTTCAAGAGCCGCAATACCATCCCGATATCAACACTTTCAAGGATGAAATGTTCGGCTAGGGCGAGTCGCGTTCGATAGTACGACGCAGCAGCTTCAGCCCGACGGGGCCTGCCGTGATGATGTAGAGGAAGCGACAGCTGTGCACCAGAGCCACCATGCCGGCGTCCAACCCCAGTGCCAGAGCTACCAGACTCACTTCCGCGATGCCACCGGGCGCCAATGCCAGGAACAGAACCAGAAAGTGCTGGTCAATGATCCGTACCAGCAGCAGCGCAAACACGGCGGCCATGGCCATGATCGCCAGTGTGAATATCGACGAGGTGGTAAACAGCTGCAGATAACGCGCACGAGGACCATTGGCAACCTCACAACCGATCACCATGCCGAACACCAGCAAGGCAAGCGTCTTGACAAGCGTCGGTGGGTCCATGCTGACATCGGTCAGTAGCGCCAGTACTGTCGTCATGATCATGGGAACGATGACATGACCTCCCGCCATTTTCAGGCGCTCGGCCAGAAAGAAGCCTGCCAGAATCAGGCCTGACAGTAACAATGGCGACGTGTCGTTGTGCCAGTTGAGACTGGCCAGCAAGGGTTCCGGTTCGGGGGGCACCCCCAGGAATCTTGCCAGCAGGGAAATGGATACCACCACGATAACCACTCGTACCGCGTGCACCATCAGCACCTCGGCGCGATTACCCGTGTCGCCTGCAAGAGCCAGCAGCATGGACAAGCCACCGGGCAAGGCACACAGAAAGGCTGCGGGTTTTGGCAGCTGGGCACGGTGCACGAACCAGGGCATTCCGAGTACCACCGTGACGGTGGTGACAATCAGCGCCATGCCGATGGCGAACGGCAGGTCGGCTCCCGAGCTACTGATACTTGCCGCCACCGAGGGACCCAGGGAGACACCGATGGCCACCCGCATCCAGCGTTCCAGTGCACCGGGCATGGACACCACCGGTACTCCCACCCAGCGCGCCACTG
This sequence comes from uncultured Granulosicoccus sp., assembly GCA_965367215.1. Taxonomy (GTDB): domain Bacteria; phylum Pseudomonadota; class Gammaproteobacteria; order Granulosicoccales; family Granulosicoccaceae; genus Granulosicoccus. Next base: position 242 of record CBDUIJ010000147.1, on the reverse strand, counting down.
CGCAGACAATGAGGCTGCCCAGCATCCACGGAATGGGAAAGTGCAGCAGCAACGCCAGCAGCCCACCGGCAATGCCCAGGGAGACAGTCAGCAGGTAGGGTTGGAGCGTGCGAAGCATGCCTGACTATACCTCATCGGTCTGCAATCACAGCCTGTGGTCTGCTGTGCTCGATGTGGCCAACTCCTACCCAAAGTCTAGGATTGCCCACGCCCGTGTTCCTTGTCGTCATACCAGGTCCCAC
>CBDUIJ010000146.1:0-13262 GCA_965367215.1 uncultured Granulosicoccus sp. | reverse complement strand
ATCAGCAGATCAAGGTCGGTAGCTATCGCATCGAGCCGGGCGAAATCGAAAATGCCATCAACACCTGTCCGGGCGTCAGTGAATCGCTGGTCTGTGTGGTGGAGCAGGCAGAGCAGCGGCAGCTGTTTGCCTATGTCGCCAGTGCGGATACGGCGCTGCAGGCAGTCGATGTGGCCATTCATCTGCAGGCCTTGCTGCCAGTCTGGATGATGCCGTCGCGCTATTGCTTCATGCGGCAATTCCCGAAAACGATCAATGGCAAGATCGATCAGCAGGCCTTGCCTGATCCTGCCCTTGGCAAGGCGGTCAGAAGCGCCGGCTATGTGGCTCCGGGTAATGACATGGAGCGTGACTTGTGCCGGATATGGAGCAAGGTTCTGGGCCTTCCCGACGTGGGCGTGGATGACAGCTTCATCTCGCTGGGTGGTGATTCCCTGCTGGCGGTACGTGCCATCGCCGAGATTCAGCAGCAGTTGTCGTTCACGGTATCGACCCGGGATTTCTTCTTTCTTGATACCGTGGCATTGCTTGCCGGGCATATTCAGGGCGAGGGCGTCACCCGCAGGGTGCCACCGCCTGCGCCTGCCTTCATCAATCGCCGCGGGCGGCAGTTGTACACCGTACTGCAGAAACCACCTCCCGAGATGGACAATGGACGTGGCCTGTTGCTGGTTCCGCCGTTGGGCAATGAGCAGCGCCGCATCCAGCGACCCTTTCGCAGTCTCATGCAGAACTTCTCTCGCCTGGGCTACACCCTGCTGCGATTCGACTGGACCGGCACGGGTAATTCCAGTGGTGAGGCCGAGTCCCTGACGGATCTGCAAGCCTGGACCGATGATGTTTATGATGCCGCGGGTCTGCTGGCCACGCAGGCAAGTTCGCTCGATGTCGTGGCCTTTCGTACCGGGGCGCTCATTGCCGCCGGCGCACCGCTGGATGACTGGCCGGTCAATGCACGCTACTACTGGGATCCTGTGTTGTCCGGTGAACAATGGCTGGCGCAGATGCAGTTGTTGCAACAGGGCATCCAGAGGGATGCTTCCCGCTTCCTGTTTCCGCGCAGGCCGAGCAGGAAGCCTGTGGGTATCCGCGACTTCGCCGGCTTGCGACTGCAGGACAAGCTGTGTGAGTCACTGGCGGCGCTCAAGCTTGCGGATGGTTTGCTGGACAGTGCCGGTGAGCAGTACGCTCATTTGCTGATAAACCCTGGTCTGGCGGATGATGAACGGCTGCGGCCGCTGGTGTCGGCAGGTGTCGATATTCAAGTCTTCGATGAAGCCAATGACTGGCTGGATCCTCACGCGACTTCGCTGGACATGCTCGTCACCCGAGGTGCCCGTGTGCTGGGCGACAGGCTGATCCGGCGCTTGCCTGAGGTGGCCGACGATGAGCGGCGGGCAGCGTAAAGGAATGATGAGCAACACAACTCAAGCACCGGAAATTGCCTGTGTCTTCGGATCACAATGCCAGTTGACCGGTGTCTATACCGCGCCGTCCGGTGCCCATGAGGACCAGCCTTGCGCAGTGTATCTGACGGCTGATCTACTGCACCACATCGGACCGAGCCGCCTGCATGTGGAACTGGCACGGCATCTTGCCAGGCAGGGTATCGCGGGCTTGCGCTTCGATCTCTCCGGTGCCGGTGATAGCGAGCCGAGTAGCCTGGCGGGAGACTACCGTGAACGTTCGATTCGCGAGGTGCGAGAGGCCATGGATTATCTGCAGGCTCACCATGGCAAACAGCGGTTTGTACTGGTCGGCCTGAGCTCCGGCGCCGATGATGCACTGGCCACAGCACAGCAGGATCCTCGGGTTGCAGGTGCGGTGCTGCTCAATGGCTACGCCTATCCGGCGGGTCACTTCCGGTTCTACCGGGCATTGAAACTCTTCCTGCGCCGCTTGCTCATGTGGCAGGAACTGCGCAACCGTGTCACCGAATCATTGCAGAGCCTCATGCCCGAAAGCAGGACTGCGCTTGTCGGGGAGGGTGTTTCTGCTGATGCTGCTGCGCCGAGCGGGCAGGAGCGAATGCGTGTCGCAGGGCACGATGACAATAGTCGCGATATTCCGCCGCAGGAAGAAACTGCCGAGATGCTGCAACGTCTGTGTCAGGCTGAAACCGATCTGTTGTTCGTGTACACCGGCAGTGAGCACGATACCTACAGCTACGAAGGGCAGCTGGGCGCCATGTTTCCGGACTTGCGTGACAACCCGCATCTGAGTGAGCGCTACATCCAGGAGGCGGACCATGCGCTTGTTTTGCCAGACGATCGTGCAAAGGTCATCGGCTGGATAGGCGAATGGTTCCGGCAAGCGGCGTTCAAGCGCCGTCACTTGTAGCGTCAGATCAGCAGAACGGCACACTTTCAGCCGTTGAATACCGGGGGCGGACGTTCGCCGCTGACCACTCTGGCAGATTGCTTCAATCCGATAGTACGCACGGCATCTGCCAGTGCCAGGCCATCGCACCAGGCGGCAAAACAGGCACCAGCCAGCGCATCACCGGCCCCATTGACTGATACGCGTCTCGTCATGGGAGGGACAGGAATGTATTGTCGTTCGGTCAGGCTCTGTACCAGCACAGGGTCAGTGGCATCTGTCAGTATGAACTGCTCGAAGCCGAGCCCGATCAGGCCATCGGCGAGTCTGTCGATTGGCAGGTCAAGCGCAAGATCCGGGTCAATCATGGCAATGGCTTCGCGGCGGTTGACAAAGAGCAGGTCAATGCTTGGTGCCAGAGGCAGCAGGCGCCGCGACTTCATCGGTGAGACGCTCATGGCTGCCAGAGTGATTCCCCGTGCAGCGGCCTGCTGGCCGAGGGCCTCGAGACAAGGCTCGGACAAGTTGGCGTCCAGCAGCATGGCCTGGCAGGGGTCTGCCTCGCTGCCCAGCGGAACCAGCCCGGGGTCAAGGCGCTCTGCCAGGGCGACATCGGACAGACCGATGTGCAGCTCCCCGTCATGGTCCATGATCGCTGTGTAGCGACCGGTGTGACTGCCTGGCAGGCGTTGCAGACTGGCCTGCAGTCCGGCTGCCGTGAGCGCCTTTTCCAGCTGGTCGGCGACAGCATCGTTGCCGGTGGCAGCACAGAAACCGATCTGCCGGGATTGCCTGGCAACCTCTCTGGCAGAAAATGCAGCATTGGCGGCAACGCCTCCGATATGCTGTTTCCAGGTCACAGGGTTGGAAGCCTGTGCTATCAGTGGGGCGCAACTTGTGGCAATGTCATCCACATGGAGTGCCCCGACAATCATCAGGCGATTCTGCAATTCTTGTGGTGAAGTCATGCGGTACTAAAGTGCTGATTGGAAGTCGGGGTGGATCGAGTGTAACCGACCAGCGTATTCTGAAGTGCAGGCGTAAACAGGCGAGGCCCTCATGCTAGATCAATTCGACCGAGTGATCATATCCATAATGCAGACGGATGGACGCATCACGCTGACCGAGCTGGCCTCGCGTGTCGGCCTGACGAAGACGCCCTGTGCGGCCAGAGTCAAGCGCCTGGAGGCCGATGGTTATATCCTGGGCTACAAGGCCATCGTCAATAGCGAGAAGCTGGGGCTGGGACACGTGGCCTTTGTGGAAGTCAAGCTCAACAACACCAAACTGGCCGCGCTGGAGGCATTCAACGTGGCTGCCCGGAAAATTCCGGAAATCGAACAGCTGCACCTGATCGCCGGATCCTTCGATTACCTGGTCAAGATACGCACCGCTGATATCAACGCCTTTCGGCTGGTATTGGGCGAGAAATTGTCTGCACTGCCTCATGTTGCCCATACCTCCTCCTTCGTGGCGATGGCAACGGTGGTTGACTAGCCTGCAAGCGCTGTTGCCTGGCCAGGGCCGCAGCGTGTAGCGATTACCTGTTTTCGCAAAGCGCGGTATGGACTACTACACTCCACCCGGACTCGCGACAACGACAGGCTGGTAGTGATGGAGTGGATGACGTACGTCGAGGCGGTGCCGACACTGGCGCGTGAATATGGCTTGAACCTGCTTGCTGCATTGTTGATCTTCTTCGTGGGCAAGTGGCTGGCTCGCCGCCTGGTGAATCTGAGCAGTCGTCTGATGAACCAGCGGGGCATCGACGCCACGGTGGGCGGCTTTGTTTCCAACATCCTCTACATGGCGCTGTTGATGCTGGTCATCATCGCCGCGTTGTCACAGTTGGGCATACCCACGGCGCAGTTCATCGCCGTCATCGGCGCAGCTGGCCTGGCCATCGGCCTGGCTCTGCAGGGTTCGTTGTCGAACTTTGCATCGGGCGTGCTACTTGTCACGTTCCGGCCCTGCAAGGTTGGCGACTACATCGAAGCGGGCGGTGTGTCCGGCACGGTCAGGGAAATCACGGTGTTCAGCACCACCCTGGTGACGCCCGACCAGCGCACCATCACCGTACCGAACTCCGGCATCATGGGTGGCCCCATCACCAACTATTCCACCTCGTCTTCACGGCGTCTGGACATGGTCATCGGGGTGAGTTATGACAGTGATCTGAAGCAGGTCAAGAGCCTGTTGCGCGAAATCGTCGAAGGCGATGAGCGAGTGCTCGACGCGCACAAACCGGTGCAGATCGGTGTGCTGGCTCTGGCTGATTCGTCCGTGAACATCGCCGTTCGCCCCTGGGTGGCCACCGCGGACTACTGGCCGCTGCATTTCGACCTGCATGAACGGATCAAACAGCGTTTCGACGAAGAAGGCGTCGGTATTCCGTATCCACAGATGGATGTTCACCTGCCAGCCCAAGTCGATGCCGAGGCGACAGCCGCGTTATAATCCGGGTTTGCAGGCTTGATGCTGCACTCACACAGCGAAACGGGTATACGATGTTCAGGAACATTGCAGTCATTGGCTCTGGCACCATGGGCTCGGGAATCGCAGGACAGATTGCGAATGCCGGCCATCGCGTTCTGCTGCTGGACCTGCCTGGCGAGGAGGACGCCAACGCTATCAGCCAGGCTGCCATCAGCCGCCTGCTGAAATCCAATCCACCGGCATTGATGCACCCGGATGCGGCCGAACTGATCACGGCCGGCAATACGCGAGACGATTTCGACAAGCTGGCGGAGGCCGACTGGATCATCGAGGCGGTCGTGGAACGTCTGGATATCAAGCGGGAACTGTATCGGCGTCTGGATCAGCTCATAGGCGCTGATTGCATCGTCACCTCCAACACCTCGACGATTCCCATCAGTCTGCTGGTCGAAGGCATGCCGGAAGCCTTCCAGCGACGCTTTGCCATCACTCACTATTTCAATCCGGTTCGCTATATGCGACTGCTGGAACTGGTCCGCGGCGAGGCCACCGATGACGCGGTCATGCAGAGGCTGGCAGATTTCAACGATCGCGAGCTGGGCAAGGGCGTTGTTCGCTGCAACGATACGCCGGGTTTCCTGGGCAATCGTGTGGGTGTGTTCGCTCTGCAGGTGGGCATTGATGAGGCGGTGTCGCTGAACCTGCCTATCGAACGGGCGGATGCGCTGATGGGGAGGCCCATGGGCATTCCCAAGACGGGCGTCTTCGGACTGTACGATCTGATCGGTATCGATCTCATGAGAGATGTGGTTCGTTCCCTGCGCAGCATCCTGCCAGAGGGCGATGCCTTTCACGCTGTTGGCGCCGAGAGCGACATGATCAACGCCATGGTCGATGCCGGATTGACCGGGCAGAAGGGTGGCGGTGGATTCTACCGGCGCGGTGCCGACGGGCAGCGGCTGGCAAGGGATCTGGCGTCGGGTGAGTATCGAGCCGCCAGCGGCGAATTGCCAGCGCGCGCCATTGCGGCGATGGCGGCCATTGCCGATCAGCAGGAGCCCCTGAGGGACCTGATTGCCGTAGACAATGACAGTGCGGACAAGGATGCGCAGTTCTGCCAGAACGTACTGGGACGTGTGCTGGGCTATGCCGCCAGTCTGCTGGGCGAGGTCTGCGATTCTGCGCAGGATATCGATGACGCAATGAAGCTTGGATTCAATTGGGTTCGCGGGCCTTTTGAAATGATCGACGCCCTGGGGGCCGAGCGCGTAGCTGCTCTGCTACAGGCCTGTGGACAAGCAGTGCCGCCAGCTCTGCAGCGTGGAAAACCGTTTTATGCCGCTGAAGAGGGCATCTTGAAGGTGCAACACGCCGACGGACAGATGCACCCCGTCGATTTGCCGGAAGGGGTTGTCCGTTTCCATCTGCAACGCCGGGTGACGCCGGTTCTGCAGCAGAATCGTGCTGCCAGTGTGTTTGCCATTGACAACGATTTTCGTCTGGTCGAGTTTCATTCCAAGGCCAATGCGCTGACCGATGAATCCATGGAGATGGTGGCTTTTGCAGCCGAGAATCCCGGGCGCGGTATCCTGATCCACAACGATGCTCAGCACTATTCGGCCGGTGTCGATCTGAACGCGTTTCTGGCCTTGATCGATGCAGAGGACTGGACCGGCATAGATCGCTTTCTGGCTCGATTTCAACAAGCGGTTCGTGCACTCAAGTATGCGCCGGTTCCGGTGGTGGGCGCACCGTCTGGCCTGGCCCTGGGAGGCGGTTTCGAGGTGTTGCTGCATTGTGATCAGCGAGTGATGCACAGCAACAGTGTGGTCGGACTGGTCGAGAGTGGTGTCGGCCTCCTGCCTGCCGGCGGTGGTGTCAAGGAGACCTACTGGCGCTGGTATCAGTTGACAGGAGACTGGCAGGAGGCGGCCTGGAAAGCCTGGATGAACCTGGGCTACGGTGCCATGGCATCATCACCGAAACAGGCCGAAGCGCTTCAATACTACAGGCCTGGCCAGGATGTCTCGGTCATGAACCGCGATCGTCTCTACAGTCGTTCGCTACAGGCCCTGGAAGAACTGAGTGTTGATTATCAGGTGCCTGCCGAACCGGTTTTCGAGCTTGCCGGTGGTGACATTCTGGACCGAATGGCGGCGTTCATGGATGCCGGCATCGAACGGGGAGATTTCATGCCGCATGACAAGACCGTTGCGATGCAGATTGCCACGGTGATGTGCCATGCGGAAGGCGAGGCAAGTGCCGCTACCGAGCAGGATCTGTATGACCGGGAACGCGCAGCCTTCGTAAGACTCGCTGCCACCCCGCAGACCCGTGCACGCATCCATGCCTTGTTGCACGAAGGTGGTGTGATCAGGAACTAGCAACATCATCAATGCCGTAGCACGATCAGGAGTCTGGTGACATGAATCGACGCAGTGATGGGCTGACCACTAGTGATCGTGCGCTGCGTTTGCTCACTGCCGCCCAGATGCAGGCAGTCGATGCCCGAGCGCTGGAGCAGGGACTGGACAGTTATCAGCTGATGACGGCTGCCGGTGAGGCGGTGTGTGAGGCGGCAATCGACCTGGCGGTGACTCGCCCGGGCAGTTTTCTGGTGATTGCAGGTCCTGGCAACAATGGTGGTGATGGTGCCGTTGCCGCCAGAGCTCTGCAGGAACGAGGGCATGATGTTCGTGTGTTGCGTTTTCTGCCTCGTTCTGCGCTGTCACGCTCGGCCCGGGAAGGTGCTGGCACCGACGCCGAGCGGGCATTTGCGGACTGGCAAGGTGAGGTTCATGATTGTTGTCTGGATGAACCGCAGCTCGACCCGGCGTTCGCAGAGCTGATAGCGCAGGCCGATGTCATTGTGGACGCCCTGTTTGGTGCGGGCCTGTCGCGTCCTCCTCAGGGGATGCTGGCGGATGTGATTGCACAGGTCAATGCCGCTGCTGCGCGGGTGCTGGCCGTGGATGTGCCCAGTGGACTCGATGGAAACACCCATGAGGCCAGTGCCAGTTGTATCGAGGCGACTGCCACGGTCACCTTCTTTCTCTACAAGCCCGCGCATTTTCTGTATCCGGGGCGTGCGTTGTGTGGTCGCAAGACGCTGGCACAGATTGGCTTGAGTGATGCGCAGCTCGACTCGGAATGGCCTCTGTGTCTGCTGAACGAAGCTGCCTTCTTCAGCTCGCTGTTGCCGACCCTGTCCAGCGATGGCCACAAGTTCGATCGCGGTCATGTGCTGGTCAGGAGTGGCCCGGTGAGCTCGACCGGTGCGGCTCGACTGAGTGCCCACACGGCGCTGTACTGTGGCGCCGGGCTGGTCACTCTGGCCAGTGAGCAGGAGGCGCTGCCGGTCAATGCCTCGCACCTGACGGCCGTGATGCTCAAACGCTGCGATACGGTGCAGCAGTGGCACGACATTCTGCTGGATGAGCGTATCAACTCGGTGGTGGTCGGACCCGGGAACGGGGTGAACGAGCACACTCGGAGCTGTGCTCTGGAGGCTCTGGCAGCCGGCAAGCACTGTGTGCTGGATGCCGATGCCTTGTCATGCTGGGCAGACCCCGAGGATCGACAGCAGCTGTTCAAGCAGCTACGGGCCGCTTCCTGCACCGCTGTATTGACGCCGCATGGCGGTGAATTCCGTCGACTCTTCGGCGGATTGTATGCCGAGGAGGGAGCAGAGGGTCCCGGGTCTCGTCTGCATCTGGCAAGGAAGGCCGCTTCACAGGCATCCGCGGTGGTGGTGTTCAAAGGCGCTGATACGGTTATCGCGGCGCCCGATGGGCGAGCGGCCATCAATGCCAATGCGCCGCCATGGCTGGCAACCGCGGGTGCCGGAGATGTATTGGCGGGGCTCATCGCCTCGCTGCTCGCTCAGGGCATGCCGGCGTTCGAAGCCGCCTGCGCGGCGGTCTGGTTGCACGGTCAGGCAGCGACCGATCTGCAATATCCCATCAGCGCCGAACAGTTGCTGTTGCAGGTGCCTGAGGTGCTGCGCAAGCTCAGCCCGGTCAATCATTGATGTCGATGGGTGGGGACGCGCGGCTAGTGCAAGAATTATTGTGCGCTTGTTGTCCCGGGCAGACTACCTGATCCGCCGTCAGTCAGACTGACGTTCAGTCGTCTGCAGGTGGTTCCGGAGCCGCGGTCTCATCGGTGTCAGTCTCCGGCTGCTCGACTTCTGACTCTGCTGGGACCGCGTCCGGGGCCGAGTCTGGGACCGAGTCCGGAATCTCGTCATCCGTGGGATCTTGCGGGAGCTCATCCTCGAGGATGTCCTCGGATTCATTCTGGTCGCCCGCCATCGGTAGTGGCGCGGAGATGCTCTTGTTCTTCGACTTGAGCAACGGTTCCAGTACGCCGACAACCCGACCAAAGGCATGCCGTTGACTGTGCAGGGCGTTGCCTGCGGCCTGCACCGGAGGGGACTTCCTCAGCATGACACTACCGGCAATGACATAGCGGCGCGGGGCGGCATCGTCCGTGTAATGAACGCCGCTGCGAGTCAGCCAGGCGATCATGCCCAGTTCGCCTTCTTCGATTTCCTCGCGAGTCAGTAGTGGAACTCGTTGTGCCACATTGAGCGCATCACCGCGCGCCAGCAGAGTCAGTCGCCGACCATCTTCCGTATCGCAATGGATGAGCATGCGGGAGACTTCCCCGTCCACATTTGCATCAATGACCGTTTTACCGGCCTGAGCGTTGGAATCGATGGTCAACAGACAGGAGCTGTCAGAGTAGAAGGCTGCCGATAGTGAGGCATCGGCAACGGTAATGGGTTCGACAGCCAGCGCCACGGTGGCAGGCAGGATCAAGGCGACCGAGGCAAGCAACAGATGGCGGAGCACAGGCGACATATCAGAGTTTCGCTGTCCCGAAAAGGTACAGGCACGCTCCGATACTCGGCACTCGATGGCTACCCCGACGGGCAGCATCAACCTCTGTGCCTGGCTCGCGATGCAAACTCTCCTCGAATGGTTCAGGCCCGGGCAGTATGTTCACTGCTTCGATGCTTTGCTGAAACCTGGGGAAGCGGTCAGATAAAACTGAAATGCCAACTGTCGGTGCCTCGACTGAGTTTGAACAAGCTGCCTAGCATAGCTGCTGGGCAGGGATTAGGGTTGACTTCCTGCAGTCGGCCGTCAATCTTTTATACTATCGAATCTCGGTCGGGCGCAAGTCTCATGCTGGCGATCGCCACGCTCTCGCTGGTGCTGCCTGCCTTAATCCGTGTCAACTGAAGGACTTGCGAACGGTAGCAATCAGCTCGTCCGCTTGTCCATCCGTGTAGGGGACGGCTGTGCCGAACCCCCAGACAGCACCGGGCCAGTTGGGGTCGTCTTCGTCACGGGCGACGACATGGCAATGCAGTTGCGAGACCACATTGCCCAGCATGGCCACATTCACGCTCTTGCAGCGCGTTATCACCTGCAGTACACGACTGACCTGATTGACATCGGCCATGAACAGATCCCGCTGCTCATGGGTCAGATCGTGCAGTTCCTCGATGCCCTCCTGCAGCGGAACCAATAGCAGCCAGGGCCAGCGACTGTCGTTCATCAGGCGCACATGGGCGCTTCCGGTGATACAGACGGGCAGAGTATCGGCAGTGATTCTGGGGTGTAGATTCATGTGAGGTTTCCGGTCAGTGGCATCGATTGTAATGGGCAGGATGGATCAGAACATCAGGTCATTGGCTTCGCACAGAAATTTCATCAGGGGGGCCGTGGTCTTCATGTGGGCGGCTATCCGTGCGGGAAAATCCTCCTGATGGATGGCGCTCACCGGCAGGTTCATGACGGCTATGAAGTCCTTGCGGCGCAGGTCTTCGATCTCCGGGTGTTCCGGTGAGAAGCCCTTGGGTGCTCGTTTGAGTGAATCTCCGGAAAATTCGAACTCGCTCTTGCCGAATACCTTCTTCTTCAGGGCGCGCCACTCACGAGGGTGTTCATCGATCAGGGTGCGAATGGCCTTGACGTTGGCACTGTCGGGCTTCCAGATACCCGCGCCGAAGAAAACCTCACCGGGTTCGATGTGAACATAGTAGCCAGGGGTATGAACATCCTTGCCGCGTACATGCCGGAATTGAATGCCGATATTGGTCTTGTAGGGCGTCTTGTCCTTGCCGAAACGGGTATCCCGATGCACGCGCATCAGGGCGCCACCGACCTTCTTTGCCGTGCAATCGATGTAGGGCGACAGGCGTTTGACGGAAGGCTCCATGGCCTCGATGAAGTTCAGAGCGGGGGTACGCACCTCATCCTCGTAACGGGTCTTGTTCAGCGCAAACCAGTCGCGATTGTTGTTGCTGGACAATTCCTTGAGAAAGCGGATCGTCTTTTTCGGAAACATGAGGCGGCTCCGGGAAGTGCGGTTGCTGAGGTTCAAAGTGCTGCTGCTGAACACGTCACGGATGACGTTCACGGGCCGAGCATTCTGATAGGGACACCGGGTGCCGCAATCAGGACAGTCGGACAACGCAGAGCTGAACTCTAGTATACGGTCGGTAGCCCTTCACTGTGCCGGTCAGTTCATCACATGTTTCACCGTCGTCCGGAAGCGCTGAGTCAGCTATCCGGCAACACCAGCCTCAACCTGGCACGCATGTCAGCCATTGAAGGTTTTTCCCGATCGATCCTCGTCAGCATCGTCCCCCTGGTGGCACTGGAGACGCTCGGCAGCAAGGAGAATGTGGCCCTGGTCTATCTGCTGGGCGGTCTGCTGACATTGAGCATCACGCTCAACGTCGGCACCATCGAGCGGTTCCTGCAGCGACGCTGGGTGGTGACTCTGGGCGGCAGCTTCGTGATGCTGGCGGCCTTGCTGTTGTATTCGCGATCCATCGTGCTGCTGCCACTGGGCATTGGCTTGCGTTCGGCAGCCGCGTCGGTGTACACCGTCTGCCTGTCCCTGTACATCATGGATTACATTGGCAAGAAGGACCTGACGCTCAATGAATCGCGGCGCACCCAGTACACCGGTCTGGCCTGGTTGACCGGACCCGCACTGGGTTCCTGGCTGGTGCAGCAGGGACATGCCAATCTGCCGTTTCTGTTGTCCATCCTCGCCGCCATGCTCATGCTGGCCTATTTCTGGCGCTTGCGACTGGGTGACAACAAGGTGGTACGCGAAGCGCGTTCTCAGGCCAGAAATCCCTGGCTTGCGATCAAGCGCTACTCGGGCCAGAAGCGATTGCGGATAGCCTATGGCATCACGGTCAGTCGCTCCTGCTACTGGGTGGTGCTGTATGTGTATGGACCCATCTACCTGGTGGAGGCGGGCCTGCCGGTATGGTCAGCCGGCGTACTGCTGTCTGCGGTGTCAGCCATGCTGTTCTTCAGTCCTGTCATTCGCCGAGTCTCCGATCGCTTCGGGACCCGGCAGGTCATCTACACCGGCCTGACCATCACGGGGATCAGCCTGCTGGCTCTGGGGCTGGTCGGTTCGCCACATCCACTGGGTATCCTGTTCTGGGTGACGGGAGCCGTTGGTGGCGTTCTGCTGGATGTGCTGGGCAACATTCCCTTCATGCGTTCGGTCAAGGCGCATGAACGGGTGGCGATGACCTCGGTGTTCTCCACCTGGCGTGAAGCCTCTGAACTGCTCACGCCCTTGCTGGTCAGTGCCGTGTTAGTGTTCTTGCCGTTCCATGCATTTTTCTTCGTGCTTGCCCTGATGCATTTCTCCGCGGCCATCTCGACAAGCTATCTGCCCAAACGCCTCTGATTCGTCAACGACTGCCTGTGTCTGCTCTCACTCTGGGCTATAGCCTGATGCTTTTCGCCTTCCTGTGCTTTGCCGGCATGGACACCTCCGCGAAGTGGCTGGTGGCCGCGGCCATCCCGGCACTGCAGGTTGCCTGGCTGCGCTATCTGGGGCACTTCATCTGCACGGTTCTGGTCTATGCACCGAAACATGGTGCCTCCATGATCCGCTCCAACCGACCGGGTGTGCAGGCACTGCGTGCGCTGTTTCTACTGGCAGGTACCTGCTTCAATTTCACGGCATTGCAGTACCTGCCGCTGACCACGGCCATTGCCATCTTCTTCGTGACCCCGTTGACGGTCTGTCTGTTGAGCATTCCCATTCTGGGTGAGAAGGTCGGCATTCGGCGACTGCTGGCCGTCATGGTCGGCTTCGTTGGCGTGCTGATCATCGTCGAACCCTGGAGCCAGAAGTTCGAGCCGGCGGTCATGCTGTCACTGGCTGCGATGAGCTGTGTCAGTGGCTATTTCGTGATGAGTCGACTGGCCGCCGGTGTGGATTCCAACGCTACCGTGCAGTTCTACGTGGCCGGTATCGCCACGGTACTGCTGGCGCCGGTGGCATTGCTGAACTGGGTATGGCCGGAGGATCTTCTGACCTGGGGTGTCATCGTGGTCATCGGCAGTCTTGGCATCATCGGCCACTCCTGTCTGAGCAATGCACATCGCCATGCCGAGGCCTCGGTGCTGGCGCCGGTTGTCTATTCGCAGATCATCTACATCGCCATCCTCAGC
>CBDUIJ010000145.1:0-13426 GCA_965367215.1 uncultured Granulosicoccus sp. | reverse complement strand
GATTGTCGGTGGCGGCAAACTTATACCGGCCGGGTGCCGGATTGATGTAATCCATCTTCAGGGAATTCTCCGGCGTCACGATGTCATATTCGCGAGCCGCAACGTGCGCATAGATAGCGCCATCAGGCCGGTGATAGAACGATTGCAGAGCCGCAAATCCGATCTGGATATTCCTGTTGGTCGCCAGTTCACGAAGTGGCTGTCCGGTGTGTTCGAAATCATCAGCTGACAGCACGGAAACCGACACGGTCTCCTCGGTCGTCAGACTGCTATCGACAGAATCCCTGACAATGACATCGACACTGGCCAGACCTGTCTCGACCGGCACGAACTTCAATACATATATTTCCTCGAAGCGTGGATCCTGAGTCAGCGTCGCACCGACGGGCAGATCCACGGCCTCGATGCTTGGAATCGAGCCGTTCAGATCGATACCCTTGAGTTCCATGACCACAGGATCATTCACACGAACATAGTGCGGCTTGATGGTATCCAGCTCAGGTGCAACATTGGGAATGGAGGCCAGATCTGCCGGCAGACTGACGCGGATAAGCAATGGCTGCGAGACTCGATACTGGCCGTTCTCGGCATCCACGGCTGTTACCGTGAAACGGTTGATGCCGACATCCGCCTGCAATGGCTGCCATCGGAACGTCTTGCTGCCATCGAAGTTGTCGACAAAACTGCCACCCTGCGGAAGTTTTTCCGGGAACATGCCAGGCAGACCACCATCCGGATCTTCCGGTCGGTAGACAATTTCCAGAATCTCTCCAGCCAGCACGTCCTGATTCTCAAGATTGGCAAAGAAAGGCGCCTGGTTGACACTGGTATCCAGCCCGTCAGGCACCTGCACCACGGCGGCAGGCAAGCCAAGGTCGAAGTCTGCATCAGTCAAGTCGGCTGCCTCCTCAACGACCGCAAGGCGAGGTCCCGGCTCTCGCGTCACGACAAAGCCGGATGCTGTATTGAAGAGCTCATCTTCCAGGATCGGCTCATCATCCGCACCCGGTGCCGGCGTGGACACCGACAAATCGGGATCCGGGTCCGTCCCTGTTGCAGGCTCGCTGGAATTGCTGCTACTGCAGGCTGTCAATGCGATACTGAGACAAATGACTGTTGCCGGCAGAATGCGTCTGGCGGCTACTGAATAGAATGGTTCCATCGGGTCCTGCGGGCGGTTGAACTGAACGCGTCATGCTACCACCGCGCGCCCATACCAAAGCTTGCCATCAGGCAGGTATCTAACACTGCCCGGTGACCTGGTTCACAGCTGCGACAATGCAGTTTTTCCTGGCCCGGCAGAAGCAATCATCATTTTCGATCCATTGCATGTCGATGTTACAGAGTTGGTTCCAGCGTGTACCAGCCCCGACTGCCTGTGTATGATGAGATCTGGATTCGTCTGTGAGAGTGTCTCTGATAATGAGCAACGGCCTTTATTCGCCGATAACGCCCGAACTGGAGCCTCGCGACGTCGATGATCGCTCGGTACTGGCGTTTTCTCACGGTTTGCCAAGCCCTCTGGTTCGCTGGCATGGTCACGATGAATACGAATTGCACCTGATTGTCGAAGGCAGTGGTCAGATGTTTGTCGGGGACCATGTGGGTACCTTCAAGCCCCACCAGCTTGTCATGCTCGGCCCCATGCAGCCGCATAACTGGATCAGTGATGCCGCGCCCGACCAGACACTGGAGCTGCGCGACTTCGTGGTTCAGTTCAGACGAGACCTCGTGGCTTCCATGGCAGCCAATGTCCCTGAGCTGAAGACCCTGCTGCCGCTTCTGGAGCGCTCCCAGTTGGGTCTGGAGTTTCATGAATCGCTGAGTGTGAAGTCCCTGAGCTTCTTCGAAAGGATGATAGAGAGCGACCAGGTCACACGCATTTCACTGTTGGTCGAATTTCTGGGCATGCTCAGCAAGGAGACCCGATACCGTGTGCTTTGCAACAGCGTGCCGGAGGCAAACCACAACGATGCGGCTCGGGACAGAATCGATCAGATAACCGCCTATATCGCGGAGAACCATGCGCAGGACTTGCGACTGGCAGAAGTCTCTCGAGTCAGCGGCATGAGCGAAAGCGCTTTCTCACGTTTCTTTGCCCGATCCACCGGTACCAATTTCAACCGCTACCTGAATCGCCTGCGTATCTCGCACGCCTGCGAGCTACTGGGTGAAGGCAATTTGCCGGTAACCGACATCTGTCACGAAGTCGGGTTTCACAACGTGGCCAACTTCAATCGGCACTTTCGCGAACTCAAATCCATGACACCGCGTGAATATCGCAAACTGGTGCAGCTGCGATACTCGACGCCTCAGATCGACTGATTCATGTCAAGACACTTGCGGGCAACCATCATTCCCCGTCAAGCGTTCCTGGCAGCGCAAACCTGACCGTCGCACCCTGGCCTGACACGGGTTCCTCGGCGTTCATCGATCCACCACGCGAACTCAGCAGATTGCGTATACCCAGCAAACCATAACCAGTGCCGAGCTGCTGATCCGCGCCGTTGAGAAAACGCACCGTGGAATCATCCAGGCCAACACCATCATCACTGACCGTGATCTGGAAGAACCCCTCGTAGAGCTTGCCTGCAGACACTCGCAGCGAGATCGGCTTGTCGGCATTGTGCTTGATGGCATTGTCGATCAGATTTCGCAATACGATCTGTGTTGCGGTCTTGTCAGCATGCACCGATCGTGAATCGATGCTCACCCGATGCCGTCCAGTGGGATCGAGCATGGTCAGAATATCCTCACACAGCGTTCCCAGCTCGAATTGCTCTATCGACTCCGTGGCCCCGGTAGCCTCGGCGTGATCGAGCACATCGGATATCAATGTCAAAGCCTGATTGGCGACTTCATCCAGCTTCTGGATGACCTGCAACTTGCCGTCGCCCAGATCCGTGAAACCGTCCTGCAGCATGCCGGTCAGCGCCTTCACATTGCGTATGGGACTGCGCAGATCGTGGGCGGCCAGACTGATGAAGGCTTCCAGCTCACGAGTCACGGCA
Organism: uncultured Granulosicoccus sp.; assembly: GCA_965367215.1. Classification (GTDB taxonomy): domain Bacteria; phylum Pseudomonadota; class Gammaproteobacteria; order Granulosicoccales; family Granulosicoccaceae; genus Granulosicoccus. The sequence goes on along the minus strand of CBDUIJ010000145.1, from coordinate 10,415 downwards.
ACGGTACGGCTGCGCTCATCCTGAAGCTCATGCTCTGCAGTGACTTCATTGACCGTGCCGACGATCGAGGTGACCTTGCCATCGACAAATGACGCCGGCCTCAGGTGGGTACGTATATGACGAATTCTCCCGTGGATGGGAAACTGCAACTCGAACGACTTTTCCTCACCCGATTCGAACACGCTGATATGTCGTTGGTAGATGACACTGCCCAATTCGCCCTGATAGACGTCCTCAGCCGTCATGCCGAGAGCCTGCTCTGCCGTGAAATTCACGATCCGCAGAGCAGCATCGTTGATCGAAGCGAATACAGGACGCCCCTGTGCGTCGCTTTTCAACACGAATACCGGCGCATCAACGCAATTGAGAAGCTCTACCTCGCTACTGTTCATCAGAGCCTCGACAAACTGCGATGTGCTCCACTGGCTATCAGATACCCATGGCGGCAAGCCGCGTCATCAGATCATTGGCCATGGCCGTCACGCGCGGGTATTTCGCTTCGTAGGTTTCGATGAGTTCCTTCATCGTGTCGGCTGGCGATGCATCTTCAGCCGGCTCGACGCCCTGTAGCTGATCATCCATCAGGCTGGCCAGCTGCGCCAGATGCGCCTTGGTCTGCTCGTCGCTGTCTTCAAGGGTGTCGATCTCGGCACGCAGTACCTCAATAGCCTTGCTCAGTTCTGCCTTGTTAGTCATCTTTCGTCACCCGATTATTTGTCTTGTTGGTTACCGGTAATTACTGCTACATCCTTTCGCTGCCATGGCAGCTTGTACGACACTCGCAGTCGAGTCTCATTCTACAACAACCACTCCACTGGCAACCACGACAGCAGGTACACGCCCAGTCTTTGCCAGACTGTCGTATTGGGCTCCAGATCGTGCAGGACTGTGTCGTTCTTGTCCGAACGCTCCTCCCATTGCAGCTGCTTGCTCTCACCGAGCTTCAGATGATAGGCAATTTCTTCCAGCCTGTCAGTCAGGGACCCGTGCAGCCTGCCGGCAAGTCCGGCATTATCGAACACGATTCCCATCTCCGTATTATGGATGGCGGAACGCGGGTCCAGGTTGAACGATCCGACAAAGAGCCGTTCACTATCGATGATGAAGGTCTTGGCATGCAGACTCGAGCGTTTTGATCCCAGCAACTTCAGGTGTCGCTGCTCGGGATCGATGTCAGGCTTGAATTCGTACATCCGGATGCCAAGCTCGACCATCTGCTTCCTGTAGTCGATGTACCCGGCATGAACCGCCAACACATCATTGGCAGCAAAGGAGTTGGTCAGTACCGTGATCTCGACATCACGCTCGCGCAGCTCACGAAACAGATCCATCCCCCAGCTACCGGGAATCAGATAAGGCGATGAGATCAGCAGGGTTTTCCGGGCAGACTGCATCAGTTTCATGACATCGGGTGCCAGACTGCCTTCGGTATCGAAAAGCCGGCTCATGACCTTCTCGGGCGGATCGCACAGAAGCTCGGTCTCGCAGGTACAAGCGTCGAGTCGGTGCCGCATCAACTGATCCGATGGCAATTCACGGGCTTCACCGGTTTCGCGTACGAAACGTTGTCCGGCTTGCCTCACCTGATGCAACCATTGCCGATATGCCTTGTCACTGGCTGGTTCGACCAGACTGGCACACTCAAGGGAGAGACCGCCATACCAGTACTCATCGAATTGCGTGACGACATCGTTGGCCACCTGGCCTGCAGCCAGCATGTCGTAATCGGTAAACGAGATGCGGGCATCGACACCGAAGTATTCGTCACCGATATTGCGTCCACCGACGATGCATGCCGTGGCATCTACCGTGAAGGACTTGTTATGCATCCGCCGGCTCGATCGCGGGAAACGCAGAATGTAATCCAGGGGTCGAACCGAGCGGATCCATAACGGATTGAAAACCCGTATCTCGAGATTGTCGATATCGGTGGCCAGCCTTGCGAGCAAGGCATCACGACCCTTGAGGTCTATGTCGTCAAGCAGAAGTCGAACCTGCACGCCTCGCTCGGCGGCATCGATCAGGACTGACAGCAAGCCGCGTCCGGATTCGTCATCGTGGAACAGATAATATTGAGCGTCGATACTGTGCTCGGCCAGCTGCGCCAACCCTATCCTGCTCAGGAACGATTCGCGTGCGTCGCCCAGAGGAAAACACAGGGAGTCGGATTGCGGGTTCTGAGAGTCCTTCCAGGACTCGAGGACTCGGCCAAGCCGGGTACCATCGGTAGCGCGGCGTACAGCATGCGTCTCGGGAACAACGCGACGAGCGGTCGCGGCTGTCATCCGCATCACGCCAATGACAGCCGCCAACAACAGCACAATGCCAGATCCGATGACAGCTTCCATGGTGACGATTGTCGCAGCTTGTGCACCTGTCGGCCAACATTGTTACGGCTTTTTCGCAGAAGCGCTATCGAGCCTTGCGCGCCCGGAGCCTGGGCCGTACTTCCATCAGATAGATGAACAGCGCCGCCAGCGCCAGAAAGAAGAGACTGTCAGGGCTTGTCAGAAAGATGCTCGCATCACCATCGTTCAGTGACAGCGAGCGGCGCAGGTAGAGTTCCAGATCCGGGCCGAGTATGAATCCCAGCAACAGTGATATGACCGGAAACCCGGCACGACGCAGAAAATAGCCGAACACACCGAACAGGACTGCCAGAAACATCTGAAAGAGAGAATACGTTGCGACATAACTGCCAACCAGAGCAACAACCGCAATACAGGCGTACAGAATGCCACGTGGAATTGCCACGATGCGGATGAACCAGGGCCCGAGCAGGTACAGCGTCAAGGGGATCAGTAGCAGGGCGCTGATCAACAACGAGGCAAACATCGGCGCGATCAGTTCTGCCTGATGGGTTACCAGTCGAGCCCCTGGCTGCAAGCCGTTGATCACCAGCACGCCGAGCACGATGGCGGTGGTCGGATCGCCCGGGATGCCAAACGAGAGCATGGGCACGAAGGCGCCACCACACATGGCATTGTTGGCAGACTCGGATGCCGCGATACCTTCGCGACTGCCATGCCCGAATTCTTCGGGCGTGTCGGAGCTGCGCTTGGCATCGGCATAGGCGACGAAAGCTGCCATGGAGCCACCCACACCGGGAAGAATACCAATGCCATAACCAATGACAGCGGCTTTGAGGTAGGCAAAGATGCCGATTCTGCGCACTTCAGCCATCTTGGGAATGAAATCTCGACGACGGATGGACTTCGCCACTTCCCTGACCTTGAGCGCCGACACATCGTCGCTACCGGGCCTGGCCTGCATCAACAGTTCAGTGATCGCAAACACACCGATGATGATGGGCATCATGTCGATACCCTCGACCAGAATGGCCGTATCGAAGCTCAGCCGCGGAATGGGCTGCATGACATCGATACCCACGGTGGCAATCATCATGCCCAGAGCCGTTGCAACGATGGCCTTGAGCGCAGCATCGCGCTGTACCAGAACGATCACGACGATGGCGAAAACGATCAGCGAGAATTTTCCCGGCGTACGAATCAGCAGTGTGGCTTCGGCTGCCAGCGGCATCAGCAGGATCAGCAACAGGGCACCTACCGTCCCGCCTATCATGGAACCCAGCGCTGCATGGCCCAGCGCATTGGCGCCCTGCCCCTGCCGCATCAACTGGTTGCCTTCCAGCGCGGTCATCACCGATGAAGGGGCACCGGGAATATTGATGGTCGTGGCGGTAATGCTGCCCGAGTACATGCCGGCCATGAAGATGGAGGCGCACATGATCAGCGCAGGCACGACATCGATGGAATAGGTTATCGGCAACAACAATGCAATAGCCAGTACCGAGGTCAGACCCGGAACAGCACCGAAAAAGGTGCCGATCAGAAAACCGCCGACCATGAACAGCAGGTTCCAGGCCTGGAAGACTTCGGCAAAGCCACCGAGCACCTGTTGTGCAAAGCTCATGACAGCACACTCGGTAGCAGTGGCAGACGGACACTGAAGCACACGCTGAACAGCACGTAGAAAACCAGTGTCATGAAAACTGCAACGGCCAATTTACGCAGAGCCTGGCCGCTCGCATACTCGAACAGCGTCAGCAGTGCATAGGCCAACATCACGGTTGCCAGAACATAACCCAACAGCTTGAACATCAGGGTATAGACCAGCACCGATAGCGCAACCCGGGCCGGCTTGCCATGCTCGGCAGACAGCCCCTCTGCTTCCGATTCTTCAAGCGAATCCGGCTCGGCCGAGGCCGACAGGCGCCACTGCTTGAACAGAATACCCAGCAGACCGAGCACAACGATTGCCGTGAGCAACAGGGGCAGAAATGCTGGCCCCACCAGACCTTCGTCAAACTGCGCCTTGATGTTCAGCGCTTCCCGGCCATAGATCATGGCCACCAGCAGCAGCGCTGCCGGAACCCCCATGCCTTTCCATCGAGATGTTCTGGATTCTGTCATGCGGGTCTCTCCGGCTGCGCCTCGATGATTACCTGGAAATGACGCCGCTGGATACCAGCTCGTCCAGCTGCTTGAAGATGCCAGCCTGCGTATCATTGGCCCAGGTGGTGACGTCATCACTGCCCAACCAGTTGGGCGTCACACCGACATCGGCAACCCATTGCTGGAACTCATCACTGTCCAGAGCGTACTGGTACGCCGCTTCGATCTTGCCGACCACCTCATCGGATACGCCAGCAGGCGCAGCTACAACGATGAAGCTACCCATACGCAGGGACAGATCTTCGGCAGCAGCGGTAGGTACATCGCTGTAGGTCGGGTTCGGCGTGTCGGAGAATTCCACAACACCTCTGGCACTGCCTTCGTTGAGCAAGGATGAAAAATCGCCCAGACTGGTAGTCACCAGCTCGACTTCACCATTGAGCATGGCCTCTTTCTGCTGTGCAGCACCACCGGGATAGGCAATCAGCTTGAATTCAGTGCCGGTTTCCTGCTGCAGTTGCAACGCAGCCAGATGCAGACGTGACCCGATGTTCTGCATGCCAATGCGCACCTTGCCCGGCGCTGCCTTGGCAGCCTCGACGACATCTGACAGGGACTCGTAGGATGACGATGTTGCCGCAATCAGAGCATCAGGCTCGCTGGTGACACGCGCAATCAGCTTGAGCCGGTCCAGCTTGTAGTTTGGCAGCAATGCCTGCCAGGGCACGGTAATGACACTGTCGTAAGTCAGCATGCCGATCGTGTAGCCATCCGGCCGCGCACTCATCACTTCGGAAATCCCTGTCGCACTGATTCCGCCTTCGATGTTCTCGACGTACATGGACGTATCCAGCTGCCCCTCGGCAATGGTCGTCAGCTTGCGTACGATGCCATCGGTGCCACCACCAGCGCCCCATGGCACAACGACTCGGATATCACGCTCAGGGTATTCGGCCAGTGCCGGGCCTGCGGCCAGACTCAATGTTGCAACGGTGGTGAACGCTGCCAATGTCAATTTCTTCATATCACTTCTCCTTGGGTATATGCGCCTGGATCGGCGTCTGTTTCCAGCTGTAATGGTGGTGGTGGTGGACTTGGACCGTCGGGATCAGGAAAAACGACCGAACAGTTCGGCGAGTTCGACTTCTTCGTCCGGCCGCAGATCGGTCAACGGGGAACGCACGCAACCCGGGTCAAAACCTGCCAGTCGGGCACCTGATTTGATGATCGACACCGCATAACCGGGCTCACGATCACGAATCTTCATCAAGGGGTAGAAGAACTCTTCCAGCAATCGACGCGTCTCGGACTGATCACCACTGCGCAAGGCCTGGTAAAAGCGATTGGCCAGTTCCGGCACGAAGTTGAAGACGGCAGACGAATAGGTGGTGACGCCAATTGCGTTGTAGGCATCCGCATAGAGTTCCGCTGTCGGCATGCCACCGATGTACACCAGCCGCTCACCCATCTGCACACAGATCTGGCGTACCAGGGCGACATCGCCGGAACCATCCTTGAAACCGATCAGGTTCGGACAGGTGTCAGCCAGACGGGCAAGGGTATCGGCTTGCAGTATGGAATTGTCGCGATTGTAGACAACCACACCCAGATCGGTCGATTGACACACCTGCCTGACATGCTCGTACAGACCCTGCTGAGAGGCACCAATGAGGTAATGCGGCAACAACAGCAGACCATCGGCGCCCGCCTGTTGCAGCTCCCCTGCCAGTTCGACCGCCATTGCCGTGCCATAACCACAACCGGCCAGTATGGGCGTGGACTGAGCCGCTGTCTTGGCAGCTCTGACCACCTGGACAACTTCGTCCTTGCGCAGTGAGAAGAACTCACCCGTGCCCCCTGCCGCAAACAGCGCCGCGGCACCGAATCCGTCCAGCCACTGGATATGGCGAGCATACGATGCTTCGTTGAAATCACCGGCAGCATCGAAATGCGTCACGGGGAAGGAAAGGAGTCCACTGGACAGGACGCGTTTGAGCTCTTCGGGAGACATGATCGATTTCGGTCGGATTGAGAGTGGACCGAATGTACTACCAATAATCAATTGGTGTCAATAGTTGTCATACCAATTTACAACACAATTCAGAATCAGGACTGCGACAGGGCCCGATAACGCTCCAGACTTCCCAGCAAATGGGCCTGCATGGCCTCTCTAGCGTCCTCAGCCCGGTGACGTTCGATGGCTTCCAGAATATCCAGATGCTCTGCCTGCATATCGACGAGATAAGCCCGGTAAGGCTCACCGGTGGTCTCCAGACCCAGCTTGCTGCGCGGAATGGTGCGCTTGCCCAGATACTCCATGAAGGAGCGGTAGGCACTGTTGTTGGTAGCCTCGGCAATGGCCTGATGGAAGGCAAAATCAGCCTCTTCCGTTTTTTCACCCGCTGCCACCGCCTCTGCGAACCGCTGATGACAGCTGCGCAATCGGGCGACCTGACCTGGAGAGGCCCGTGTTGCAGCCAGAAAAGCCGCTTCGATTTCCACCGCCGCCCGCAATTCCAGCGCATCGACAATGGCAACGATCTCTGCCTGCATCTCCGGCATGGGAGCCTGCCAGAGCGGTGCCTGCACGCTACTCGCCCGCACGAACAGGCCGCTACCACGGCGCGACTCGATCAGCCCTGCCGCTCGCAAACCGGCAATCGCCTCACGTATCACCGTGCGGCTCACACCATAGGTCAGACACAGTGCCCGTTCCGTCGCCAGCTTCTCGCCCACCGGCGGTTGACCCGCCAGAATCCGGGTTCTCAGATCCTCTTCGATCTCGGTGGCAAGCCTGGGCTTCTGCCCTTTCATTGCCGCTTTCATCGTCGCCTGCCGCCTGCTACCGACACACCGGCAAGCGTGACATCCTCAGCTTTATTTGTCATACCAATAAACATACCACTTTTCGTCAGGCCATTCTCTGGCCAAGCGTAACGACAACCCGATTGCGTCGTTGATTTTACTTGTCGCATACTGAACGGGCAGAATCTGACAGAGCTTGATTGAACTCATGGCGGTCACAGGCTATCGGAAGCCTTGCACAACCTTGAGCACATTCGTAAAGACACATGGAGCCAATGCCATCATGAGTACAGAACAACCCTCTGCCCACAAGTCCGGGACCGACAAGTCGATCACCATCGATCAGCGTATCTTCGATCTCTATGACGAATACTGTCACGGATACATGGATCGCCGTGAGTTCATGAAACGCTGTGGCGCCATTACCGTCGCCGGCGTCTCGGGCCTTGTCATGGCGCAGGCACTGTTGCCGCGCTATGCACAAGCCCAGACCATCTCGTTCACCGACGAGCGCATCACACCCAACTATGTCACCTACCCCTCCGAAGGCGGCACCTCGGGGGAGATGCGAGGCTATCTGGTTCGACCCGCCGGCGACGGCCCCTTCCCGTCGGTGCTCGTCATTCACGAGAACCGAGGACTCAACCCCTACATCGAGGATGTTGCCCGGCGTCTGGGTGTTCTCGGCTTTCTGGCACTGGCCCCCGACGGCCTGTATCCGGTCGGCGGCTACCCGGGTAATGATGACAAGGGTCGCGAAATGCAGAAGGGCCTCGACCAGGGCGCCTTGACCATGGACATGCTAAACAGCGCACGCTTCCTGCAGGCACATGCCGACTCCAATGGCAAACTGGGCGCCGTGGGTTTCTGCTGGGGCGGCGGTACGGTCAATCAGCTGGCAGTACACATGGGAGACGACCTGGCCGCAGGCGTACCGTTCTACGGAGCTGCACCCGATAGCGCCCAGGTTGGCATGATCAGCGCCCCCTTGCTGATCCAGTCCGCTGAAAAGGATGAGCGCATCAATGCCATGTGGCCGGATTTCGAAGCTGCGCTGATTGCCGAAGAGGTCAGCTATGAACGACATGTGTATCCGGGCACCGGGCATGGCTTCCACAACAATTCGACGCCACGCTTCAATGAGGAGCAGGCCGCAGTGGCAGAAGAACGCACGGTCGCCTTCTTCCGCAAGCATCTGAGCTGAACCGATATTTCGCAGGCGCGCAGTGCCGATTCCATGGCGGCACTGTGCACTTGGGTGCCTGTAAACCAGTACACTACATGGCAAATCCAAACCGCTCTCAGCAACGATTACCATGGAAATACGCCAGGTCAGCAGTCCCGCGGAAACCTCTCGTTTCAATACCAGTGAGCTGCGTGCAGCCTATCTGATAGAGCAGCTCTTCAAGTCCGGTGAGATCTGCATGACATACAGTCACCTGGATCGCACCGTTGTCGGTGGAGCGATGCCGGGCGAGTCGGCTCTGTCTCTCGAATCCAGCAAGCAGATCGGCTCACCGAACTTTCTCGATCGACGCGAACTGGGTGTGTTCAACATCGGCGGTGCCGGCCGGGTGATCGTGGATGGCAGCACCCACGAGCTGCAACGCACCGATGCTCTCTATATACCGATGGGTAGCGTCGATGTCTCGTTTGTCAGTGACGATGCCGCCGAGCCGGCGCGCTTCTATTTCATCAGCACACCGGCGCATGCTGCCCACCCGATCAGAAAGATCACGGCCGACGAGGCCAATCTGATCGAGCTCGGCACTCAGTCCGACGCCAATGTTCGCGTGCTGCGTCAGTACATTCATCCGGACGTCTGCAAATCCTGCCAGCTCACCATGGGCATGACACTCATCGCCGATGGCAGCGTCTGGAACACCATGCCCTGCCATACACACGACCGGCGCACCGAGGTATACCTGTATTTCGACATGGCTGAAAAGACACGCGTCATTCACCTGATGGGAGAGCCTCAGGAGACTCGTCATCTGGTGGTTGCCGATCAACAGGCCATCCTCTCACCAGGCTGGTCGATTCACAGTGGCACCGGCACCGGTCGCTATGGCTTCATCTGGTCGATGGCAGGAGACAATCAGGATTTCGACGACATGGATTTCGTGGCCATGGAGGACTTGAGATGAGCAACGATCAACAAGCCATGTTCAGCCTCGCCGGCAAGACCGCCATTGTCACCGGCGCCAATACCGGACTCGGGCAGGCCTTTGCCATCGGCCTGGCGCGCGCAGGTGCCAGGGTAGCCTGCGTAGGCCGCTCGGGCATGGATGAGACACTGGCGCTGATAGACGATCCTGACAACTGCCTGGCCATCAAGGCCGACCTGGGAAGTCTCGAACCCATTGATGGCATCGTCTCTCAGGTGCTGGAATGGTCCGGCAGAATCGATATCCTGGTCAACAATGCCGGCATCATCCGCCGCGCCGATGCGCTGGAGTTCACCGAAGAGGACTGGGACGCCGTCATGGATGTCAACCTGAAATCCCTGTTCTTCCTGAGTCAGGCCGTGGCGAAGACCATGGTGCCGCGCGGCAGCGGCAAGATCATCAACATCGCCTCCCTGCTCTCCTTCCAGGGAGGTATTCGCATCCCCTCCTACACCGCCAGCAAGAGTGGTGTGGCTGGTCTGACCAAACTGCTGGCCTGCGAATGGGGCCCCAAGGGCATCAACGTCAACGCCATCGCTCCCGGCTACATCGAGACCAACAATACGCAGGCGCTGCGTGAAGATCCGGAACGCAACAAGGCCATCCTTGATCGCATACCGGCCGGTCACTGGGGCCATGCGTCGGATCTGGCAGGCGCAGCCGTATTTCTGGCCTCCGATCAGGCAAACTACATCCATGGAATCACCTTGCCTGTCGACGGTGGCTGGCTCGCTCGCTGATCCGTCTGACAGTACAAGGCTCCAATCAGATACAGTCGCCTGCCAGTCGATCTTGCAGGTCTGTTCCTCTCCCGCAATCCTTATCTGAGGTATCTCCATGAAATCCACAAGACGTTCCATTCTGAAGTCGGCTGCTGCCACCTCACTGTTGCTGGCAATGACCGGCGCAGGCGTGGCTGCCGATCGCGTATTCTTCGGTATTGCCACCGGCGGTACGGGCGGCACCTACTACCCCCTGGGTGGCATGCTGGCACAGCTGGTATCCAACACCGCTGAAATCCCCGACG
>CBDUIJ010000144.1:0-13427 GCA_965367215.1 uncultured Granulosicoccus sp. | reverse complement strand
GACGATGGTGGCACCGATGATGCCGGTAGAGGCTGCAATGAGCGCGCTGACGATCAACACGGCAAAGGCCAGACTTCTGGCCGAACCACCCAACAGCCGAGCCATGACCAGCAACATGCGTTCGGCCGTTCGCGAGCGTTCCAGCAAGACCCCCATGGCAATGAACAGCGGCACCGCTATCAGCAGTGTGTTGCCGGTCAGCCCGAACACGCGCTGCGGAAAAGCCTGCAGGAAGCTCAGGTCGAAACTGCCTACCAGTGAACCGGCAAAGGCAACCAGCAACGGCACACCGAGCAGCACCAGCATGACCGGCACACCCGACAGAATGCCTGCCAGCAGTGAACAGAAGAGGATGATCAGAAACAGATTGGAGGCGTGCATCAGTCGGCTTTTCCGGACAGCAGCGAAGCGGCGCCCTGCAGGATCAGCAACAGGCAGCTGAGTGGGAACAATGATTTCACCAGATAGACGCCCGGCAGACCACCGGTCTCGCGTGAGCCTTCCCTTATCTGCCAGGCATAGGCGATATCCGGATAGACCAGATACAGACACAGCACGAACACAGGCAACAGCAGAGCGAGCACACCCAGCTGGTCCATTCGGCGACGCAGCTTGATGGACTGGTGTTCTCTCCAGACGTCGACGCGGACATGTCGGTCAAGCACCAGCGCCACCGGAATGCTCAGGGTCACCAGACTGGCGAAGGCGTAGGCCGTGAAGTCCTGCAGCTCCAGAAAACCGGCCCCGAAACAGTAGCGAAGAATGACGATACTGATTTGCGAACACAGCAACAGCACCAACAGCAGCAGACATACCCACATCGTTGACCGGTGCAGGAACTCGCACAGCTGCAGATATCGTTTTCTCACGAAGACCTCCACGCCCTCCGGGTAACATAGGAAATCTGAAAAGGCCGCCAGTGAGGCCCCTGCCAGGGCGGCCAGTTTACCCGTATCGGCAGATCAGCGGCGAGATTCCGACACCGAGTGCAGAAGTGCCGAGTGGCACAGACTCGCGGCTCTCGTATACTGGTAGCCACCATCCTCCGGAGTACACCATGCTCGGTACAGACAAGTCAGAGTGCAGACGAACAACCACGATGACCATGAGCTACTGGCTCTTGCTGTTCTTCTTCGGCCTCTTCGCCATTTCTGCCCACGCTCAGTCGCCGGACACGACCGCGCCGTTCATCGACATTGAAGAGCTGAGCGATGTCGTCGCAGACCGGACTCAGGTGTTTACCGTGCAAGTCGAGGAAGACAACGAGCTGCAGGAGGTCACCCTGTACCACCGCCGTGCAGGACAACTGCCCTACACCGCGGCCGCGATGCAGCCCGTGGGTGACACCGGCTACTACAGTGTGTCCATCCCGACGGACAGTCTGGACCTGCGCACCATCGAGTATTACATCAAGGCCGGAGATGTCAGTGGCAACCGGACCGTCAGCGGGTTTGCCTTTGACCCTTACCGGCGCACACTCAAGGAGGCGCCCTACCCCTTGCAGCCTTCCAGCAGCCCCGGCCTTGCCGGTGATACACCACCGCCGCAGCCTGCCGCGACCACCCCACTACTGCAACGCCGCTGGGTGCAGATCACTCTGGGTGTCCTGGCAGTTGGCGTCGTGGCAAGTCTCGCCAGCGACAGTGGCGATGAAACGCGCATCGTGCCACTGACTTTCACGCTTGAATGAGGGAGCAACACATGAACCGGTTTTCATCGACGAGAAAAACCCTGATTGCCGTGTCCAGCACCCTGATGCTGGCCGCCTGTTCCGGTGACGATACAGTGGTCATGCTGGACGCCACACCGGAGGTCAGCATCGACCTGCCCGATATCCTGACCAACTCCGGCGTACAGGACCTGGGCCAGCTGCGCCCCACCATCCGGCTCTCCAACGGGGCCAATGTGAGCATGACCAGAGGCACCGGCAACAACTGGAGGGGGGAAATCAATGTCACCGCAGGACGCGCCTATACGGCCACCGTTGTCTGGGTGGAAAACTATCAGGGTCAGAGCCTGCCGCTGGCGGAACTGGTGCAACAGATCGAAGTTGCCAACGATGGAACCGCCAACGTGATCTCCACCAGCGAGTACCGAACCGATATCGACTCGGACTCGGACGGCGTCAGCAATCTGCAGGAGCGTCGGGATGGGTCCGACCCCCTGGAGGACGGCGCTCAGGGAGAAGTCGTTCCCGGCAGTGTTGACGTGATTGTGCCTCGCATAGCCGCCGAGGATGCGCCCAAGATCAATGGCCGGGACGTCACGACCGACGAACAGGGAACACTGACCGGTCAATGGGCGGCAGCGGTACAGTTCGATAGCAGTGGCGCGCCACTGTATATCGACAATCTGATGATCGATATACCCGGCAATGCCGATGAAGGCGGTCGCTTGCGACGCTGGGCCGCCATGCATGACGGCACTTATCTGTATGTCATGGTGCTGGTGGATGACGAGGACAAGAGATATCGCGACTCGGGATCACAGCTGACCCAGGACGACAGCCTCGAAGTGTTCATCGACGGTGACAACAGCAAGCTCAACGAGTATGACGACAACGACTTTCACCGCATTCTGCCGGTCAGCCTGCCCAATGACGTCACACAACCCGCGTTCTCGGGGGATGTGGCAGGCCCCTCGTCAAGCAGCTCGCCGCTGGAGCTCGACTTCGTGACGGGCCCGGGAACCGGGCCTGCCGGCTTGCGCACGCCACGCTTCAAACAGGACATCTACGAGATTCAGATCGAGCTGGCGTCGGCCGGCATCGATGTCGACGCCCCGTTCGGCTTCGAGCTGCAGGTGAATGACGATGACGACGGGGGTGGACGCGATACCAAGTGGGGGTGGAAACACCCTGCCGGTAATGGCGTCAATGTTGACGGTACGATGAACGATCCGTCTCTGATGGGTACGCTGAAACTGGAGTGAGACCGCTGTGACTGCGAGCAGCGGGCAGTTGATGCCCGCTACTCGCTACTCGCTACTCGCTATCAGCATCTTCTTGATCTGACGCAGATTGCGACTGTCGGCCAGCAGCACCGCATCGATGCCATTGGCATCCCGGATCCGTGTATTGGCACCCGCCCGAATCAGTGAACCCACCACACGTTGACGATCTCTGCCCACGGCCGCCAGCAAGGCGGTCCGGCCGAGCGTATCGGCCGCATTCAGATCGGCTCCCTTGGCAATCAGTTGCAACACCAGGTGTTCGTACCCCTTCTTGGTGGCTTCAATCACCGGAAATGACCGGTTCAGGGTGCGCATGTTGACATCCGCACCGGCATCGACCAGATACTTGGCAACTACCGGCTGCTCCAGCGCAATGGCCGCCGCCAGTGGCGTCTGCCCATCCCGATCACGCCCGTTGACGTTCGCACCCACGGCAATCAGGTTACCCACCAGCTTCACCAGCGTTTCCTGAGGCGCCTGCTGAATGGCACTCACCAGAATGTCATCCGGCAATTGATCGGCCAGATGCCCATCACGGACCATCATCTGGACAACGGCCGCACAGCCGGAGCTGACAGCACGTTCCAGGTGAGACAGGCCGTGGTACACAGACATGACCGACAAGGACGGGTTGTCTCGCAAGGCCGTCTCGATCCGGTCGATATTGCACAGCTTCACCTGCTCCGCGAAATAGGCTTGCAGACTGCTTTCATAGCTGGGCTTGTCCAGCAGATGCGTCATCAATACATCGCTGCAGGCCGGTTGTCTTATATGAGTGACCAGTGGCTCACCGGCCACCAGTTCCGGCGATTCCAGGTCGCCCGCCTCTTCCAGCAATGAGGTCAGCCTCTGCACATGGCATTCCTTCGCCGCTCGGCGGTATTCCAGGTACAGCTTTCGCTGGTTCTTGCCCTGCTGAGCCAGAGTCGGCGGCTGGATCTGGACACTGTCCTGACCGCCGGCAAACTGCGGATTGAAGCGTGCTGACACCATCAGCACGAAGCGCTCCCCCCCCAGACGCCGGTCCGTTGCAATGGCGTGGTCCATGGCGGTCATGCCACGGTAATCCTGCTGGGTCACCGAGGCACCGTGACTCAACAGCAAGGCCACCACGTCACCGTGGTTGCTGGTGATGGCCACCATCAGAGGGGTGCGACGTTCCGAGCTGAGCGCGCCATTGTCTACCGCGGCCCCCGCCTCCAGCACACGCTCCACGATCGGCAAGTCACCGATTCTGGCCGCCAGCATCAACGGGGTATTGCCATTGACCACGGCTTCTGGTTGCGCGCCCTTGGCCAGCAGGGAGTCCACCGTCGCCAGATCCTTGTTGGCAATGGCGTTCATCAACTGGCTTTCCCGACTCGAAGGCAGGTAGCTGCAACCGGGTTTGAGCTTTTCCAGCACGCGCGGTGATATCGAGTCGCTGGTGCAATTCCAGTTCAACATGCCGCTGACACGGCTGATACCGGGCGTGAACGTCATCGATCTTGCGCCGATATCGTCATCAAAGTCGACGATCAACACACCACCACGGTTGATCGCTACACGCTTGACGCTGGTGCCGTAGATGCTGCGGGGTGGTGGCAGCCCGGCATCGGCGTTGTCCTGCGGCATGACGCCGTGCTTGATGTAGAAGTCGGACACCCGCAATTTGACCTGTGAGGTCAGATTGAATGCCTCCGACAGCAGGGCTGCCTTTACATAGAGGCCTCGGGTATGCCAGCTATGCAATGCACCTGCACCGGTGGCAAGCATGGCTAGCACAATGATCAGCAGTTTCACGAGTTGATTGCCGGGGTAGGTTGACTATTCTGGAGTGGGTTTCGGGTTCGAATTGCAATCCCCCGCCTTACCTCTTGCGTATCGACTCGTAACACCCCACCCTTGACGGATTGGTTGGCATTTTCGGCGAGTTCCCGAACACTTGATGCCAGATACCGTTTGACGCAGATCACAAAAAAGCATGCCCCAGAATCAGGAGTCCGCCTCACCTATGAATACACCTGTCAGCCACCCCGCTTTCACCCATTTACGCAGTCACCACATCCAGTCTCTGGATATCGACGTGCATGAGTTTCGGCACGAGGTTACAGGCACAACCCACGTCCATCTGGCGGCAGACAATCCTGAGAACGTGTTTCTGGTCGGCCTGCGCACCGTCCCGACCGACTCCACCGGGGTTGCCCACATTCTCGAACACACCGTGTTGTGCGGTAGCGAAAAATATCCGGTACGCGACCCCTTCTTCATGATGATCAGGCGTTCACTGAACACCTTCATGAATGCCTTCACCTCCAGCGACTGGACGGCCTACCCCTTCGCCAGCCAGAACAAGAAGGATTACTTCAACCTGCTCGATGTCTATCTGGACGCGGTGTTCTTCTCGCGCCTGCACGAGCTGGACTTTGCTCAGGAAGGGCATCGTGTCGAATTCGACAAGGCCGATGACCCCTCCACCGACCTGGTGTTCAAGGGCGTGGTCTTCAATGAAATGAAAGGTGCCATGAGCGCCCCGACCAGCGTGCTGTGGCAAACGCTCAGCAAGCACCTGTTCCCCAACAACACCTACCACTACAACAGTGGTGGTGACCCGGAATATATCCCGGACCTGAGTTACGAGGAGCTGAAAGCCTTCTACGAGACTCACTATCATCCGTCCAATGCCGTCTTCATGACCTACGGCAACCTGGCGCCTGACGAGCTGCAGACTCGCTTCCAGGATCAGGTGCTGAATCGCTTCGAGAAACTGGATCGCACCATTCAGGTCACCCCGGCCAAGCGCTACCATTCGCCAATGCGTGTTCAGGAGTCCTACGCCACGCAGGACGAGGACACCAGCAACAAGACACATCTGGTTGTCGGCTGGCTACTGGGTGAGAGCATCGATCTGGATGAGCGCCTGCAGGCTCACCTGCTCTCCAGCGTGCTACTCGACAACAGCGCATCGCCGCTGATGAGAGCGTTGGAACAAAGCGACCTGGGAAGCTCCCCATCGCCCATGTGCGGCCTGGAAGACAGCAATCGCGAGATGGTCTTTGCCAGTGGTCTGGACGGCTCCGAACCGGAACATGCGCAGGCCACCGAAGACCTGATTCTGGAAGTGCTGGAGACGGTTGCACGCGATGGGGTTCCACAGGAACAGATCGAGGCGGTCTTGCACCAGATCGAGATGAGTCAGCGGGAAATCCGTGGCGATGGCATGCCCTTCGGCCTGCAACTGGTACTCAGCGGCCTGTCCTCGGCCATGCAACGCGGCGATACTCTGGCGGCCATCGATCTGGATCCCGCTCTGGAACGTCTGCGAGAAGCGGCTCAGGATCGTGACTTCATTCCACGGCTGATCCGCAAACTGTTGCTGGACAACCCTCATCGGGTCACCTTGACACTCTCGCCGGATAGCGCCATCAGCGAACGACGCAACCAGGCAGAGCGAGAACGACTGGCTGCAATGAAGGCATCGTTCAATCAGGAACAGACGGCACAGGTGGTGGAACAGGCTGCAGCTCTGGCACAACGCCAGGCACAGGAAGACGATCCCGAGATTCTGCCCAAGGTCACTCTGGCCGATGTGCCTGTCGAGCTGCATATTCCTTCCTGCAAGGAAGACAGCATCAACGAGGCACCGGCCATTCTCTATGGTCAGGGAACCAATGGCCTGGTGTATGAGCACGTCGTGGTCGATCTGCCTCAGCTGGATCAGGAAATGTCCGCTGTACTGCCACTGTACACAAGCTTCCTGGCGGAGCTCGGCTCGGGTGGTCGTGACTACCTGGAAACCCAGTCCTTGCAGGCCTCTGTCACCGGTGGCGTGTCGGCCTATACGCTGCAACGCGGTGCCGTGGATGATGAACAGTCGGTATCCGGCTATATGGTGCTGCGCGGCAAGGCCTTGTTGCGCAACACCGATGCACTGTCAGCAATGATGCTCGATACCCTGACGGATGTGCGGTTCGACGAACATGCCCGAATCAGGGAACTGATTGCCCAGACTCGCGCCAGCCGCGAACAGAGCGTGACCGGCAGCGGGCACATGCTGGCCATGATGGCAGCTGCCAGCGGCATGAGCCCGACCATCAGGCTCTCTCACCAGCTCAACGGTCTGGCAGGCATCAAGGCGCTCAAGGCGCTGGATGACACCCTGGATGACAAGAGCGCCATGGCGGCTCTGGCAGAGCGTCTGCAGACACTGCACGGCATCATGCGTGATGCACCCCGCCGCTTCATGATCGTGGCTGAAGATGAAAATCTTGCCACCATTCAGCAAAGCCTGGGCAGTGTCTTCGGCAGTTCACCGGTGATCGAGGACTTCCAGCGATTCTCTCCCGCGCCAGTGCGTGAACAGGCGCGTCAACTCTGGACCACCAGTACCGAGGTGAACTTCAGTGCCAAGGCCTACCCGACTGTCCCGTCGACCCATGACGATGCAGCAGCACTGGCAGTGCTCGGCCCCTTCCTGCGAAACGGTTATCTGCATCGCGCAATTCGGGAAACCGGTGGTGCCTACGGCGGTGGGGCTTCACATGACTCCGATACGGCCTCGTTCCGTTTCTACAGTTACCGCGACCCACGTCTGACCGGCACACTGGAGGACTTCGACGGGTCCATCAAATGGCTGCAGGACACCAATCATCAGGCTCGTGAACTTGAAGAGGCGATTCTCAATGTCATCAGTGGCATCGACAAGCCGGGTTCTCCGGCAGGCGAAGCCCGTAGTGCCTTTCAGGCCGAGTTGTTCGGTCGTACGGCAGAACATCGCCGTGCATTCAGACAGAAGATTCTCGGCGTCAGCCTGGATGATCTGAAACGAGTGGGAGCCACCTACTTCGATCCTGACAAGGCGAGCACCGGCGTCGTGACGAGTGAGACAACAGCCGCTACCGAGGAAGTGATGAATCTGGGGCTGGAGAAATTCGCGCTCTGAGAGCGTTCGTCAGCGAACCTGCCATCACCGTGAGGTGATGGCAGACTGATATTCGTGATATCAGTTCAGACATGAAAGATATCAGTATGAAATTCTGATGCAGAAACGAAAAACCCCGTTGGAAGCGGGGTTTTCTGTGCGTACTTGCATATTGGCCAGCTTGGCGCTGATCAATTACCCTGCGTCAGACGCAGGGGGAACTTCAGCTTTCGCTGGAATCCTCTTGAGCGGGAGCTGGAGCAGAACCTTCCGGATCGCCAGCCTGAATGCGCTCATAGATCTCTTCACGATGCACGCTGACATCAGGTGGCGCAGTGATTCCTATGCGAACCTGCTTTCCCTTGACACTAAGTATGGTGATGGTTACTTCATCACCGATAACAATTGATTCGTCAGTCCGTCTGCTCAGAATCAACATCCGAGACACCTCCTAAATACATAAACAGTAAACAACGCGAAACCGCAGCACCTCCTTTCACACGGGCTGTTAGCTTCCATGGGATCGGTTAAAACCACCTCTGGAATACCAGTCAATCATTGACCGGTTCCTACCTGTCCTTTCGTAGTATGACTCATCCGAGAGAACAGAGCATAGGATATGCGGATGAACTTGTTCAATTCATAGACCAGCCACCGCAAAAAAACTACCTGTATTCAACCTGGTTACCCGACATACAGCGAGAAAGCTGCAGATCACATCCAGCAAACCATGTATCTGCCTGTACATACAACCAAGCCATCTGCGTAAGGTACCCTGTTTGCCACTACCGGAACAACTCCGGATTCTCAGAACTTCATATTTTCTTGCCTGAAAATCAGGAAATCGGCGAACAGCACACGATTCATCTGTCGAAAAATGTTGTCATGTTCAGCGTTTTCTGCATGAAAAAGCCGGGGTAAACGACCGTCGAATTCACCGATCGATAGACCATCCACGAATGGAAGCTGCCGATACGTGACGATACTCACTACGCCAGGCGATTCTTACCGGATTCCCGGGCGTAACCCTGACTCGGACAGACAGATTTTCAATGGCCTGCCAGAAATCGATTTCGATCTGATAAAAATACAAGACAATTTGCAGACCCCGTAAATAAAAACACCATAAACAAAAAAACACACGGAGCCTGCAGAATGGAGACTGTCACTTCCCTGCACCGTCTTCACCTCAGTACAGCGCCATACCCTTTGCACAGGCATCAGGAACACAGCTGCCAGCCGTGACAGTGCAAGTCGGGTGACCCGGCAACGACAGCAAACTGTGCTGAATCACGAAGGCTTGTCAGGTTGAGACAGCCCAGTCCAGAATCGTTCCACCCGGTCAAATAACTTACCTGCATTTGCGGGCTGATCGAGCTGCCAATGATCCGGAAAAAGCTCTCGGTAGAACGTCGAGCGGAAGCGAGTATCGATCAACAGCACCACACCCGCATCGGATTCGTCACGAATCAGTCGTCCGACGGTTTGCAGTACGCGGGTGAAACCCGGGTAACGGTAGGCAAAGTCGAACCCATCATGGCCCTGTTGCTGGTAATGAGCGGAGATCAGTTGAGTCTGCGTATCCAGTCCGGGCAGCCCCGGGCTGACCACGATCACGCCAATGAGCCGATCACCGACATAGTCGATACCCTCACCATAGATGCCTCCCTGTATGGCAAAGCCGACACGATGGCCGGGCTCCTCCAGACGGGCAAGAATTTGCGGCTGTTGCTCACGGGAGTTCTCCGATGCCTGCTTCCACGTTTCCTCTTCCGGATAACGCGACACATAGGCGGTGTACGCCTGATTGAGATAGGCATGAGACGGAAAGAAGACCAGATAGTTGCCGGACTTCAACGCACAGACATCATGTATCAGATCAATCAGTCCCGGCAGGGAGGCCTGTCGCTGTCGGTACCGCGTATCAACCCAGTCAACGACGCAATGCAGCGCTCGTCGAGGATCGAACGGCGAAGACAATTGCAGGCAGGTCGTTGTTGCAGGCAAGCCCAGGGCATCGCGGTAGAAGGTAACAGGCCGGAGCGTGGCGGAAAATGCAACGGTTGCCTTGAACTGTTTGTACTGTTTCTGCAGGTTGGCAGAGGCATCCTGACAGAACAGCGTTATCTCGACCTGCTTGCGCCGACCAGCCTTGGTGGAGCGTGTAATGCTGCGGTGCTGTTCACCAAACAGGTCGTTGATGACAACGTAACGACAAAGCTGGCGAAATATCTCGTTACAACTCTCCGGCAGACTCGGTACCTGCCCATGGCTGGCAACCATCGCTTCAATCACCTCGGCAGCACGGCGACTGATGGCTGGATTCGTCTCGTCACTGACCCGGGATTCCGCTTCCTGATCCTTGACGTGCACCCGCATCTCACTGGCCAGACGATCCAGACTGTGAGCCACCTGCGAATGGTGCTGACGACACTCAGCCGCCTGATCAAGACACTGCAATCGATTCAGTTGAGCCGAATACATGGAGCGAGAGCGATCGAGCAGATTATGAGCCTCGTCAACCAGCAGCAATGTGTCCGAGCGATCTTCGGCAAAATGCTGCAGGCGCACAAGAGGGTCGAAGACGTAGTTGTAATCGGCAATGACCACATGCACCCAGGGGAGTAACTGCAAGGCGAGCTCGAAGGGGCAAAGCTGATGCTGCCAGGCAATATCGTCCAGCACACTGTCGGTCATGATGCCGCAGGCAAGCAGTTCGTCACGCGCGGCCGGAAGACGGTCGAAGAAGCCGATTGTCATCGGACACCTGCCGGTCTCGTCCCTTTCACAGCGACCATTACTGCAAAAACAGGTGGGTTGCTTGGCCCGAATCTGTACCGCCGAGACCACCAGCCCGGATGCCTGCATATGCTCCAGTGACTGCAGCGCACTCAAGCGACCGGCTACCTTGGCAGTCAGGTAGGCAATCTGGGATACCCCTCCTTCGCCCAGTGACTTGATGCCGGGAAACAGCGCACTGACCGTCTTGCCGATGCCGGTGGGCGCCTCGCACATCAGCACCTGTGCATCACGCGTACAGCGATAGATTGCCGCAGACATGTCACGCTGCCCATCGCGGAAGTCGGCATGCGGGAAGGTCAACAGGCTTGCACTGTTGTGTAACTGCTGGCGTTGGGACGACACCCTCTCCAGCCAGTCGACATAGGTATCCAGCGCCTTCAGCGCATGCTCTTCCAGCGCCTGCCTGTCCATTTGTCGATACCGGGACTGTTGTTCACCTGAACGGATGTTCGCGTGTATCAGTTCGAGCTCCACACTGTCGGCTTCGGGTTCGATGGATGTCAGGTACAGATACCCGTACAGATACAGCTGTGACCACTGCAGCTCTTGCTGAGCCGAAGGCAACTGCTCGGCCGGTACCAGCGTGGTCTTGATTTCACTCAAACGAGGTAGCTGCCTGTCGAGTAGATCCAGCCGACCACCCAGCGTTACCGTGTGTTGCCTGATGCTGACGACACCAGCGAGAGTCACTTCGGATTCAACCGGGCAATCCTGATGTTTCGTTCTTTCTCGCGCCTCTCGCTGAATCTTCTGATGAGCCCGCATCCCCTGTCTTGCCGTAGGACCGGCAACACCATCCGGAAACAGATCGCCCGAGCGACAGGAAAATGCAGCCAGTGAGGTGACCGATACACGGTGCATGATGCCTTGCGTCATGACCCGTCGATAATGTCGGTTTGCTGTGCCCAGCGAATATTCACGACACGACAGGGTATCTGGGCGCCATCGAAGTACTGCATCCAGCGCAGCTGATTCTGCTGCAGAGTGTCGCCGGGCCCCTTGATCTCGATGAACTCGTAGCCGCCCTCGTCGCGAAACAGGATCAGATCGGGAAACCCCGACGTATTCTCGCGAAGGTCGCTGAGTATGCGCTGGAATATGGCGCGCCAGTGTTCAGCCGGAATTCGCTCAAGTGCCAGCATCAGCAGCTCCCGATCGACCCTGCCCCAGCGTACCAGTGGATTGCTCTTGCCATTGTGCTGCGCATGGGCATCGAGTACACGCTGGTGAAAAACCCCAGGGGTATCCAGCTCTGCGAAGCGTGACATCAGCAGACTCGCTCTGCGACGCGTGAACGATGGCTGGTAGAAATCGGCTGGCGCCGACTGAAAGGGATTGAAGAAAGCGCCTGGAATCGGATGATAGATGATGTCCCAGATGAAGAGCCCCAGCACCGAGTTGCTCAGGGCATTTTCCGTGTACCGGCATTCACCGAAGCGTGCATAGAAATCACGGGCAGCCAGTTCGACTCTGCGCGGAGAATCAGACAGTGTCAGAATTGTAGTTTGTGGCCTGAACCTGGGCGTGGGTCGGCTCTTGTTGCCAGAGAGCTTTTCCAGCTGCTTCTGCAGTTTCCGACCCACTTGAACTTCAGCATCATTGAATGGCTGATCCAGCAGGCTGGCAATCAGCCGGCCTGCCTGCTCTGCTTCATTCTGCTTCAGATAGAGTCGGATACGCCTTTCGCGCGCCGGTGGGTGCAAGGACTGTGCATAGAGTTCCAGTGCCTCGTCGTGCCGCCCCAATCGTTCCAGCTGACGGGCGATGCGATTACGGTAGCGGTCGACGCGTCGTTGCAGATGATCGTCGCCTGCAACCATGGCCGGTAGTTGCCTGACCAGGGCCAGCAGTTGCTCCGGTTGCTTGTGGTCGATGGTGTCGAACAGCGCCTCACACTCGAAATAGCGCCAGTGCGCATTGAGCTGCGCGCGGGTGGCGAAGGCTCGTGCGTTGTAGTCGAGTCGGTAGCTTTCATAACGCACGGTGCCCAGCTCCTGCAACACGAACTCGCTACTGTCCTGATACAGGTTGCCGAAAAAACCGAGCTGGAACAGGTTCCAGTGCTGGTGGCCGAACATCGTGATCCAGCGATCGGCGCGCTGCAAGGCCTCGACGTGCGTCTGCAGGACAGAGGTATCACCGGACAGGCATTGCTCGACCAGCTCGGCGCGCGGACGCGACCGTGCAGTGGGAATGTCGAGCAGGTCCAGCAATTCCGGTTTGGTGAAGGCCGCCAGCAGGGATCGCGGATCGGCTGGCGCTGTTGTATCGGCCAGAGCGCGGCTTGCCAGTTCTGCGGCCGCCTGCTGCAGGTTATCTATTTCAGGGTATCGAAGACGACTCAGCCTGAAAACTGATCCTTTTCTCGTCAGCAAACGAATATAGAGTCTCTGGGCAGATTCCGGCGCGTCCTGCACAGAGGCATACCACTGACGCTCTTCGGGCGTCAGGATGTCACGATAGGTGTCGACGACAAACTCTGCCAGCCGGTGAAAGTTGGCAAGATAGTAGTCGTCCGATATCGTTCCCGCTTCCCCGCTCAGCATGGTGGAAACTCGAGTATGAACATGAACTCACTGAATTGCCGTCGTTGGCCTGCAATCATGATACCTGTCACGCTGGCAGCCTGCTCGCTTGTCTGGCCAGTTGCAGCTTCCGCCACGGAGCCGGCTCAGACGCAGATGTCCCAGGCAGAGCCCTTGCAGGGCTCTGGAGAAAAGCACTGCAGCGGGCTGCTGAGTCATGCGATACGCCCGCTCATGGGTCCGGAGGC
>CBDUIJ010000143.1:0-13458 GCA_965367215.1 uncultured Granulosicoccus sp. | reverse complement strand
TTCGACATTCGACATTCGACATTCGACATTCGACATTCGACATTCGACATTCGACCAGTTTACCTTGAAGCAATCAGGCGGATCTGCGAATGGGAGTCACATACGGGAATCACCATGGCAGGCGGGCAGGCAGACACCATTTCCGTCAGACCTTGAGGCCCTGCCCGGCAACCGTCAACGACCTGCGAGGCGCCACTGCCTGAAAAACCTTGATACCGTATCTTTCTCTTGCTCTCGGAGAAAATGGTGCATGTCGTGCACATGGAAAAGCTCCAAGACAAGGACAAGAATCGTTTAAATGAAAAAGGTTATCTGGACGCAGAAGGCTCCACTGAGCATCATTGCATTGCTGGTACTCAGCGCTTGTAGTTCATCAAGCAGCACGCCAACCCCTCAATCCTCTCAGGCCATAGATGGCTATATCGTCGGTGGATCAGTATTCTGCGATGATGAGGATGCCGGCCAGACAACTGCCGGCGGCTTCCTGACCTGTCCTGCACGAACTGAAATAGCGACGGTACGCGGTGGAATGGATGTCGGATTCGATGACAGCGCGACGTCCAGCGATGTGCTGTTCGTTGGAGAGCTGAAAGCACCTGGTAACCTGGGCTTTGTGACGCCTCTGTCGACTATCGCGGTTCAGATGTCCACCAATGCGTCCGGAGAATATGATCCAGACCTCTGGGAAGAGAGCGTGGCAGATCTGGGTGCAGTTCTTGGAAGTACAACTCTGGATCTTTCGGCTGATGCCTCTCAAGACATGAACCTGATCCGACTCAACGCCCAGCTGCAGCAGGTCATGTCTGCATTCGTGCGTTCCGATGCCGACTACTCTACTGCAATCGCCGCTTTGTCCGGTGTGATTGCGGCACGCGCCGCTACAGGTGCCACCATTGATCTGCAGGGTGATGTCGCAGCCACGATCACCACCATCAATGCGGCCTTGCTGAACAGTGCTTCACCTCTGGCCTTGACTGCCACTGAAATAGACACGGTCGCAACAGCCGTTCAAGCCGCCAACATTGCCATTGCAACTGCATCGTCACCTGCCACGGCTGCCGCTGCCGCTGTAAATTCCGGCAACAGTGTCGACAATACAGGCGTCATCATCGATCGTCGTGACGAGGCAGTCGAATTGATTTCGGGTATGAATTCACAGACGACCAGTACAGCCGTCAGCATCGATGACTTTGAAGACAGCAGTCTGGCTGGTGGCGTCTACCTGACGCAAGTCGGCAAGGACCTGCAGGCAGTCTCCTATGACAACGATGTCTTGCAGTTCTCCGAAGACCTTGACGAGCTTGAAGTGACCATGGGATTCGAGCTGAAATCCACATTGGCAGGCGATACTCGCAGCCTGAGTTTCTACAGCGATGAAGTCGTGCTCAATGCAATGGCAGGCGATTCTGACAGCCTGGTCATCACCCTGGCAGATGGTGCTGTGTTCAAGGCGATGGGCACCGACCTGTTGGGTACAGTGACAACGGCCGAAGTGTCGATTGAAGGCGAAGGCACTTTCACCAACTCGGAAGGACGCTTCAGTGTCGATTACGGTGACGTCATGAGCAAGCTGGAAAGTATCGGATTCGACGATATCTTCTCTAGCGCCGGTAATTACGAGATGACACTGATCATCGGTGGTATCACCTTGAAGGAAAAATCAGGTAGCTCGGTAGTACCTGCCGAACGTTATTCCATCACCGTTGGCGCACGCAATGTGAACGGTTCTGGCTTCAAGGGCTACCTGAGCTACACCCACTAAGGCAGGAATCCGATCGCACTGAAACAAGTGGGTAGCCAAATCGAGGTCATGCGATCCGGAAAAACGAATCAGGGAGCTGTACCGATCACACTGTTGATCGGTACGCTCCTGATCTCGATAGTCGGCGCTGATGCTGCCCGCGCGGCAGTTGACCTGACTATCAGCATGGAAAGTGTGGGTGACACAGTTGATCAGTCACCCAATCTTGCCGAAGGCGGCTTCGCCCCTCCGGAGTCAAACCCGCGATTCCAGGCTTTCACTGCTGGAATCGACTGGACCTTCGATGCACGCACATCCGTCAGTTTTTCAGCTGGCCGAAATGAGCTGAACTCTCTGCGTGATTCCTTCGAGATCAACCAGATTGCTCTGTCCGCCTACCGACGCATCAGTCCTGATCGTGTGCCCTACACGTTTCGGCTGCATGCTGCCCTGACGTTCAACTACGTTGATCAGCTCATCAAGAATTCGTACACCACGTACAACGGCGCGACGCTGACCAGTGCATCGATCAGTCAACCCGAAGACCGCACCTTGTCGATCGGCCTGTCCGGTTCGCGCCTGGTGAGCAAGGGGTTCAAGTTTGCAGGACGTGTCAATGCAGGGATGATTTCGAGTGATCATGAGTCCATGCAGGGAGTTGGCAAGAGTCAGGATGACTGTTCGTATTCCTTCAGTACCGATGGATCAACGGGGAGTCTCGTGCAACTGGAAACCTGCGGCCCCCTCGTCAGCTATTCGCAGCAGTTCGCCAATGAAGACGGAGTCGAGGATCGCCTGGGTTTTCGCTCATCACAGGACGTTGCCCACTCGGCACGGTTTCTGGAAGTCGGTGGTGGAGTGGCATGGAGTCGTCAGTCTATATCCATCGGTGTCGATTATCAGTTCAGGCAATACTACAGGGACACCATTGATGAAAGGATCAGCGAGAACGGTGATACGCCCACGACCTTCAGCCAGACCGCTCGTGCGGCACTGACCTATCGTCTGGGAAGCAACTGGAGCTTGTCACTGGCGTCTATATACCAGACAGCGCCCTACCTCGACGAGATACCACTGCTCTACACAGCATTCACCAGTGAACGCTACACCGGTGGTGACGCCTTGAGTTTCAAATTGAGTGCAAGCTTGCGGCTGTAACAATCGATAGCGCCCCGACCTTTGATTGATCAGGGCTTGCCTGGTACCGGGGCCACGGCTTGCCCCCTGCTGCCAGACTCCTGCAACCATTCGCCAGTTCCGACGCTACTTCGACAACTCGTCGATTCCGCGATTGGCCAGGTCATCCACGCGTTCGTTCTCGGCATGACCGCTATGACCTTTCACCCAGCGCCAGTCAATCTTGTGCCCCGCTGCGAGCTTGTCGATTTCACGCCACAGGTCGGCATTCTTGACAGGTTTACCAGCAGCGGTCTTCCAGTTCTTGCGTTTCCAGCCTGAAATCCACTCGGTAATACCCTTGCGCACGTACTGCGAATCCGTGGTGAGAATCACCTCACTGGGACGCTTCAGGGCCTTGAGCGATTCGATGACCGCTGTCATTTCCATGCGATTGTTGGTGGTATCAGCCGCCCCGCCCCATAACTCCTTTTCATGGTCTCCCGAACGTAACAGCGCGCCCCAACCACCCGGTCCGGGGTTACCCCGACAGGCACCATCAGTATAGATTTCGATCATTGATCACTCAGTTGTTGCAATAGACCGGCTTGGGCACCAGGCCCCGCTTCTTGAATTCCGGTAAACAGCCGCGAATTGTACAGCCTCACGACCCTTCTCGATCGATGGGGAGGCTTCACAAGGCAGTCGGTGGAAGTCAGCGTGTCCGGTTATCGATGCGAGCCACGGTGGCTCTTGGGCGAGCCGATGTCTTTTCGCCCGTGCGAGCAAAGCTGGCCGCCGCCATACCGGTTCTGCCACGACGCCATTGTCGCATCATGGTCATCGGCAGAGTCTGCTTGCGCGCCTGCATGATATACAGACCTCCAAGCCCTCCCAGCCAGCGCTCCAGCACATCCATCTTGCCGAGCCGGCGCAGTACTCGCTCGCTGTTGACAGGCGGCCTGATGTACATGGCGGAGCTGTCCAGCACGCGATAATCGAGAACCGAGAGCCACTCGGACACCCTGTGCCGCGCATAGAAACGACCATTCCAGGGCTCTCGACGGCGCCATCGGGTCAGCATGTGGCGTGCTCCGAAGGAACTGTAGGGGTTGAACCCGATGATGATAAGCTGGCCATCTTCCGTGAGAACGCGATCAGCTTCGCGCAAGGCCTGATGCGGGTTGTCGCAGAAGTCCAGTGTGTGAAAGAAAGCCACGGCCTTCATG
This sequence comes from uncultured Granulosicoccus sp., assembly GCA_965367215.1. GTDB lineage: Bacteria > Pseudomonadota > Gammaproteobacteria > Granulosicoccales > Granulosicoccaceae > Granulosicoccus. Next base: position 9,372 of record CBDUIJ010000143.1, on the reverse strand, counting down.
GTGTCGGACGCCACCGGCAAGGACAATACATCCGCGTGAATGTCAGCCTCGTTGCCCGGCGCATCCAGCAACAGGTGCCGCTGCAGACCCGCCCCCGCGAGCAGGTGCAATCCCGGCACCAGATTGCCGATCTGCAGACCCTGGTAACCAAAAACATCGCCCAAACGCGTACTCAGTTCGCTTTCGAGTCGCAATGCGATGGACTGGCCGAGGCTGCTTGCGTACCATTGCGCCAGTGGCGCTTGCGCGTCCAGCCAGACGGGGCCCTGACGTACCGTTCGTGTACCTTTCATAAGCAAGTAAACCGTTAAATCGTACTTCCGATGGCCTCAGACGATAATGGATACAGCAAGCAGTCGCCTGTATCTGCTGTTCACGAATTCAGTATAGCTGCGCGACGCCCTCTGGTCGTGGCTTTCCTGCTCACAGTCACGTTATCGGCCGCCGCCTGGGGTCAATCCAGCAGCTCGCCAGCTGACAGCCGGGACATGAGTCTGCCTTCTCTGGCCAACACCGCTGAAATGGACCGGCTCATGCTGCGCGAAATAGCCGATTCGCACATTTTCGATGCCAGCAGCCTCGACTCGTCGGAACCACGCAACTGTTGCCTGCAGGGCGGCTCAAGCAGCTCTGACTCTTCCGCCTCCGGCGTCACGACGCCCGGTACGGTGTGGCAGTTTGTACAGCAGTCCCGTCGCCTGCACATTCCGGATAACGAGGCCATCACGAACTATCGGCAGCAATACCAGCGTGAAGCGTTGTGGGTGAGCAAGATTCTGCATCGGGCAACACCGTTTGCAGGCCACATCGTCGAATTGCTCGATGCTCGTTATCTGCCAGTCGAACTGGCCCTGCTTCCCGCCATTGAAAGTGGCTATCAGGCCAGCGTGCACAGTGCCGAGAAGGCTGTCGGTATCTGGCAGATCGTGCCTGCAACCGCCACGGAAATGGGCGTCCCGCAGAATTCGTGGTACGACGGTCGATCCGACCTCATTGAATCGACCAGTGCCGCAATTGAATACCTGAGCTATCTGAATGCCGAATTCCATGGTGACTGGCTGTTGACTCTCGCCGCTTACAATGCCGGACCCGGACGTGTCCGGGCGGCTATCAGGCGCAATCGTGATCGTGGCTTGTCGCAGGATTTCTGGTCATTGCAGCTGCCGCGGGAAACGCGTGAATACGTTCCCAAATTCCTGGCGCTGGTAGCCATGCTGCGCCACGATTCTCCGCCCGGACTCGATATCCCGCTGATTCAACGTGGCAACGCATTCGAGGTCCTCGAGTTCCCCCATCGCACCAGCCTGGACAAGGTTGCTGCTGTCAGCGGTATCCCCGAAGACACACTGACGGGTCTGAATGCTGCGCTGGTACACGGTGTCACGCCGCCGAACGGCCCACACCACATCTACGTGCTGAAGGCTCAATCGGCGCGCATCATTGAAGCCGTGACAGACCTGCAACCCGGTGCGCTCTACTCTCGGCCCGCCACCCATACGGTGGTGGCTGGCGACAGCATCAGCAGTATCGCCGCTGAATACGGCTTGTCACAGACCGACCTGATGGCCATCAATGAACTGGAGAGTTCGTTGATCAGGACCGGTCAGAAACTTGCCATCAGATTCAATGGGGATGATTCGAGCGGCAGTATCGAGTACGTGGTGACCATCGGTGACACCCTGTCAGATATCGCCCAGCATTTTTCCGTCGGTCTCGATCACATTCGTGATGAGCAAGGCGACCAGCTTGTAGGCGACGTCATTCACCCGGGCGAAAAACTGTCGATTGTCCAGGATTCGGACAGAGCCAGCTAAGCCGGCGTGCACGTGGGGAGGATCGTGAACTATGACAACACTCCCCCTGTGGCGGGCAGAACGTATCATAATTAGTGCTAGTTGACGTAACCTGTCCGATTGAGAATAATCAGTGGTTTTTCATCAACGTATAAACCGTGCCTTAATCGGGCTACGGCCTATAGAGAGCATCAGGGACATTCAATGACCACCATTATCGTAACTCACGAAGACAACGAGGTTGACGAGTTCGATTTCAACGATGGTCAGGACACCATCTCCATTGGTCGACGTTCCAGCAACGATGTCTGCATCCCGGACCTCTCTGTCAGTGGCAACCATGCCCTCATCACTCAGGAAGGAGACGAGTTCTGGCTCGAGGATCTCAACAGCACCAACGGTACCTACATCAATGGACAGGTCGTTCAGCGTCAGGCCATCCACGACAACGATGAAATCATCATCGGCAAGATTCGAATCACCTTCCTGGGTTCGAAAACCGATTTCGCCGAAGTCGTAGCTGGTGAAGGCGAGTCCGAATCAACGGCAGTCAGCAGTGATTTCGGTGACGGCCATGTGGAATCCATGGATGAGATAGACGCCCTGGCGATGAACGAGGCCAGCGACGGCATAGAAGAACAAGGTATATCGGCCGGGCAAGCCGACTCCAGTCGCCAGGACGCTGTCAGTCAACCCGCCCACCCCATGGATGGGCTTGAGAATCCTGCCGATGCATCTGTTTCACCCTCCTCCAGTTCGGTAGCAGCGGCCGACACTCAGGCCCCGATGCTCGAACTCGAATCAACCCCTGCCAACACGTCCAGGGGAGCGGTCATCGAAATCAAGAATGGTGCGAAGTCAGGACAGATCCTGCCCATCGACAAGCCGGTGACAACACTGGGCAGGCCCGGTATCCAGATTGCAGCCATCATGCGCAAACCCGACGGCTACTTTCTGATGCATATCGAAAGCGACGACAGCGTCGAGCGCCCCACACTGAATCGCGATGCCATTGGCGACGAGCCCGTCCTGCTTCACAGCGGTGACGAACTGAACGTCGCCGGCATCGACGTGGAATTCATGCTGTCCTGACAGGGACTGACTATTGCGCCGGGAAAAGGCCGCTGGACAGATAGCGGTCGCCCCGGTCGCACACGATAGTGACGATCACGGCATTCTTCGTATCAGGCAACATGCGCACAGCGGCCTGCAATGCGCCGCCCGATGACACACCACTGAGTATGCCTTCTTCACGTGCCAGACGACGAGCCATGTTTTCCGCATCGGTCTGGTTGACATCAATGATCTGGTCCACTCGCTCCGGCTCGTAGATGGCTGGCAGATAGGCTTCGGGCCAGCGTCGGATTCCGGGAATACTGGAGCCATCTTCCGGTTGTACGCCGATGATGCAGATGTCCGGATTCTGTTCCTTCAGGTAGCGCGAGACGCCCATGATGGTGCCCGTCGTTCCCATGGAACTGACAAAATGCGTGATCTTGCCTTCGGTCGCCTGCCAGATCTCCGGGCCCGTCGTGCGATAGTGCGCTCCCCAATTGTCGGGGTTTGCAAACTGGTCCAGCACGATACCTTCACCGCGCTCCGCCATGGCAGCCGCCTGGTCGCGCGCATATTCCATGCCCTGCTCTTCGGTTACCAGCACCAGCTCGGCCCCATAGGCGGTCATCAGTGATTTGCGCTCATCCGTCATGTTGTCCGGCATCAGCAGTTTCAGCTTGTAGCCCATGGTTGCCGCAACCATGGCCAAAGCGATACCGGTATTGCCACTGGTGGCCTCAAGCAGCGTATCGCCGGGCTTTATGGTGCCGCGTGCCTGGGCCTGAACGATCATGTTGGCCGCGGGACGATCCTTGACCGACCCTGCCGGATTGTCTCCCTCCAGCTTGCCGAATATCTGGCTGCCACGATCATTCCGGGCAATGCGCTGAATCGGCACCAGACGCGTATTGCCAATCTGATCGACAAGTGAAGGGATTTCAAGTCCCGTTGCTGACTGACTCATGTTTTTTCCAGTTACGCTGTTTGCTGACGACCTTCAGGTCGCCTCATTGATGACGGATAGCATGACCTGCTCCTGCGCGGCGACGGACAGAGAGTCACAGGCGATGAGATTGACATTGTTCATGCCTCGCAGCCAGGTCAACTGCCGCTTGGCCAGTTGGCGCGTCGCCGCGATCGCCCGCTCCACCCACGCGTCGTCATTCTGTGACCCCGCCATCGGCTCATTGACATCTTGTTCGTCCATGTGTTCCCAGGCCTGGCGATAACCGACGCTGCGCATTGCCGGTAATTCGGCATGGATCGCAGAATCTTGCCGCAAGCGCCTCATCTCATCGAGAAAACCATTGTCCAGCATCTGGCTGAAGCGTAGCGCAATGCGCCGGTGCAACCAGTCTCTGTTGTCCGGCACCAGGGCAAACTTCAGCGGTGGCCTGTCCAACAGGGACACGGTTTCGGCCTGTAAGCGGCTCATGGGAACACCGGTAATGCGGTACACCTCCAGAGCTCGCTGCAATCGCTGTGGGTCGTTCGGGTGTATGCGAGCCGCGGCCTGCGGATCGACGGCCTGCAGCTGCTCGTGCATGGCAGCCCAACCGACGCGCTCGGCCTCCTCCATCAGTGACTGACGTACCGCAGAATCGGCATCAGGTAGCTTGGCCAGACCTTCCTCCAGCGCCTTGAAGTACAGCATGGTGCCACCCACCAGCAATACCCGTTTGCCACGCTGACGAATGTCATCAATCGCCTGCAGCGCATCGTCACAAAAACGTGCGGCCGAGTAGATTTCCCAAGGCTCACAGATATCGATCAGATGATGCGGCACCACCTGACGCTCTTCCAGCGACGGTTTGGCCGTACCGATATCCAGACCGCGATAGACCAGCGCTGAATCCACACTGATGATCTCGGCATCGAGTTTTCTGGCGATCGACAGGGACAGCTCGGTCTTGCCACAGGCCGTCGCGCCCATCAGGAAAATGACAGGCAGATTCTCATTCATGAGGCGTGGTTATCGGCACAACAAGCATCTCATTCACCTTCAGCCTCAGCGGCCACGCAGGAACAACTTGTCCAGCGCTGCCATATCCAGGGCTGTCCAGGTCGGTCGCCCGTGATTGCACTGCCCGCTATTGGGAGTTGATTCGATCTGCCGCAGCAAGGCGTTCATCTCGGACAGACTCAGCCCCCGGTTGGCCCTGACGGAACCGTGGCAGGCCATCGACGAGAGCACTTCGTCGACCGCAGCCCGCAGTCGTTCGCTGCTATCGTGGTTCATCAGATCGGACAGCACATCGCGCAACAAGGCGCTGACATCGGCCTGACCCAAAATGGCGGGAACTTCGCGGATACACAACTGTTCCGGCGCCATACGATCCACCACCAGCCCGATACCCTGCAACCAGTCCCGTTCGGCTTCGCAGCGATCCGCCTCGGCTTCACTGACATCCAGCGTCACCGGCACCAGCAAGGCCTGGCGATTCAGCGCACCATCGTGGTAGAGCGCCTTGAGTCGTTCATAGGTGATGCGCTCATGCGCAGCATGGGCATCAACGATTATCAGACCATCCCGGTTTTCAGCAAGGATGTAGACCCCAGGCAGATGTGCCCGGGCAAATCCGAGCGGCGGAATGACTGCGCTTTCGTCCGGTTCGTTCATTCGCTCTCGCAATCCGTCGCCGCTGCGAGCATAGGGACTGATGGGCTCTGGCGCACGTGAGCTGTGCCCCGGGCCAGGGCTTGCACCTGGAGCACCGAGACGGTTCATGGCATCCAGCTGCTCCTGCACCTGCAGGGGCATCGGACGCTGAAAAGGCACACGTGAGTAACCGCCTCCCGCTCCCGAACCAGTCATTGCCTGATCGGAGGACATACCCGCATTGCCCATGACCCCCTGCCCGTGATCGATCCCCGCAGGCGTCTCCCCATCAGCCAGAGAATCTGCAGGCGTCACGGCCGCCAGAAACTCCTTGATGGAACGCCTGACAAATCCGTGTACCAGCTGACTTTCCCGAAACCGCACTTCCTGCTTGCCGGGATGCACATTGACATCGACGGTCGTCGGATCCATCTGCAGAAACAGTACGAAGGCCGGATGGCGCTGGTGATAGATCAGATCGCTGTAGGCCTGTTTGACCGCATGCGAGATGACCTTGTCCCGCACCATGCGCTGATTGACATAGAAGTACTGCATATCAGCCTGGGAGCGGGAGAAGGAAGGATCGGCAACCCATCCGCTCAAGTGCAGACCGGCCCCTTCCAGGCTCACGGCTCTTGCGGCCTCACCGAAGCCCTTGCCCAGAATACGGGTGATACGAGCGTTCTGCGCCTCGGCATCCAGAGCGGCCTTGCACTCGAAACTTGTCTTGCCATTGTGGTTTAGTGTGAAAGCGCACTCGGGCTTGGCCATGGCCAGCGTCTTGACCACGGTCTCGCAACGCGAGAATTCCGTGCGAGCTGTGCGCATGAACTTGCGTCGCGCGGGCACGTTGTAGAACAGACTGTTGACATCCACCGTCGTGCCGACCGGATGGGCTGCCGGCTCCTGTTGCATGGCAGCATCGGGTTGATAGTCGATACGCGCACCGTGATCGGAATCTGCAGTGCGAGAGGTCAGCGTCAGACGGGAAACGGAGGCAATACTGGGCAATGCTTCCCCACGGAACCCCAGCGTCGCAACCTTCTGCAGATCCTCCATCGACAGGATCTTGCTGGTGGCGTGACGGCTCAGCGCCTTGGGCAGATCTTCTGCATCGATTCCACAACCGTTGTCCCTGATACGTATGCGATCGAGCCCGCCCTGATCCAGGTCGATGACGATACGAGTTGCACCGGCGTCCAGTGAGTTCTCGACCAGCTCCTTGACGATGGAGGCCGGGCGTTCGACCACCTCGCCGGCAGCGATCTGGTTGATGAGGTGATCCGGGAGCTGCTGGATACTGGGCATGGAAAAGATAACGGGGGTCGTTGAAAGCTGGACGATCACGAATCGAACAACCCGATATTATGCGCCTGTTGGGGCGACACTGTACAGCCGACCGATCTCGATTGATCGGCCTTGCACACAATTCACCAGGCTTGCGCCCGGCAAGGCGACTCAGGTGCGCAAACCAGACTGTTTCAGGACCCCTGCCGGCGTCGCTCTGCCGCCAGAATCGTACCCGCCGGTGCCCGCTTGTCCAGATATCGGACGACACCATTCTCGATGGCCTTTGCCAGTTCATCCTGATAGCGGGGGTTCTTCAGGTTCTTCTCTTCCTGCAAATTGGAGATGAACGCCGTTTCAATCAGGATGGAGGGGATATCGGGTGATTTGAGCACGGCGAATGCGGCCTGCTCGACCTTGGGCTTGTGTACATTGCCGATTCTCTCCAGCTCACTGAGCACATCGGCTCCGGCCTCCATGCTCTGTTCCATCGTGGAGCTCTGTGTCAGCGACAGAATGACCTGTCGCAGCCCGTTTTCCAGCTCTCCCAGATCCACATTGCCATACAGGGCTGCCGCTTCATTCTCACTCTTGGCAAGCCAGGCCGCCGCCTCGGAAGTGGCGCCATCGAGTGACAGGGTATAAACCGAGCTGCCCCTGGCATCGTTGTGATTGATGGCATCGGCGTGAATCGACAGGAACAGATCGGCACCCTTCTCCCGCGCAATATCCATGCGGGTACGCAATTCCACATAGACATCACTGTCACGAATCAATATCGGTGTGATGCCCGGCCTGGCCTTGAGCCTCTCATGGAGTTTCAGGGCAACAGCCAGCGTGATGTCCTTTTCCTGCGTCTTGCGCTGACCGATAGCCCCGGGATCACGACCACCGTGTCCGGCATCGATTGCCACAACGGCATCGCGCAATTGTGAAGGGGCTGGCGCAGGTGCGGCGCGATAGACCGGGGGCACACTCTGCACATGACTCTTTACACCCAGATCGACCACCAGCCGCTGGCCGCCCTGGCGTGGAACAAACTGGTAGGTCGGGTTGACCTTGCCGCGCAGATCGAGGACCACGCGCAGATACTGATCGTCATGTTGTGCATAACGAATACCCTTGACCACCCCTTCGTTGAAACTCTCTGCCGGCAACTTCGTTGCCAGAACGGCATGCGGAAGATCGATGACCAGTCGGTCCGGCTTGCTCAGACTGAACATGTCGGCCGTTGCATCGGTCGAATCCAGGTCGAAGTGCAGCATGACGTTTTCCTGCTGCACCAGGCGAAAGCCATTGAGCTTCACACTGGCATGCAGCATCGCGCTGTTGCCCAGCATGAAGAGGCCCAGACACAGCACCACGAGACCACGTGGCAGCCGCCGAACCCTTCCAGAAATCATTGCTATCGTGCCTTCCAGCATCACACCCTCACGTCAGCGTTTTCTGACAAGTCCCGTGCTCTTCAGACGCGTGAATCTGTCAGTCGTTCAGACTGAATGCACGCAACTCGACTGTCTGTCCTGCGAACAGGCACCACCAACACAAGCATAGAATAGCCATCGGAAATGTCCAGTTGTCAGTGGCCGGTTTTCATGGCGATCTGGCGCCATGATTACCGTAACCTTGCGCCTTCTGTTACAGCGCAGCTGTACCACGGACAATAACGCTCATGACTCAGCCGATACCGTGCACGATAGCCGTCGGAGAACGTTCGAAGACTTCATCCGGCACGAAGAAATCAGCCATGAGTTTCGTTGACCCTTCGTGCTGATACCGTGAAAAGTCCGTGACGCCCTCTTCACGCAACACTTCTTCATCGATGAAGAAATTACCGGTACACGTACCCGGATCGCGATTGAAGATGGCCAGCGCCGCATCCGCCATGATGTCCGGCTTCCTGCACATCAGCGCCATCTGGTCATCGCCGATGACATTGCGCACGGCCGCCGTATCAATAGCGGTCAGCGGCCAGAGTGCGTTCACCGCAATGTCCCGGTCTCGAAATTCTTCCGACATCCCCAGCACACACAAGGACATGCCGTATTTGGCAATGGTGTAGGCGACATGGTTCTTGAACCACTTCGGGTTCATGTCCAGTGGTGGTGACAGATTCAGGATATGGGCATGCGATGAGGCCTCGAGGTGCGGCAGCGCTGCGCGCGAAACCATATAGGTGCCTCGGGTGTTGACCTCATTCATCAGGTCGTAACGCTTCATGGACGTCGTCGGCGTATCGGTCAGGGATATCGCACTGGCATTATTGATACAGATATCGATTCCACCGAATGTCTCCACGGTTCTGGTAATGGCTGCGTCCACCTGGCCTTCATCGCGAATATCGCAGATCAGACCGATGGCCTTGCCAGCCCCGGCGGCACTGATTTCATCAGCAGCGGTAAACACCGTACCGGGCAATTTCGGATGTGGTTCGGCAGTCTTCGCCGCGATGGCGACATTTGCCCCCATGGCCGCTGCGGCCTTGGCGATGGCAAGACCGATTCCCCGGCTCCCGCCCGACATGAAGACTGTTTTTCCGGCAAGTGACATGCTTGAACTCTTGATTGGATTACCTGTACTCAGTGTACTGGAATCACGGCATGCCTCAGCCGAAAAAACCCAGCACGGACCGGTTGA
>CBDUIJ010000142.1:0-13529 GCA_965367215.1 uncultured Granulosicoccus sp. | reverse complement strand
GAAGTCGAGTCCGTTTGCAGCAAGGCGGCTCGTGGTGCGGGTATGAGCTGGGGCCTGGCCGAGGAAGCCGGCTATGCTGCCGGCTGGCTGGTTGCTCACGGACTCGATGGCGCCAGCATGCTGGCCCGACACCTGCGCCATGCACAGGGAAAATCCTGGCCGGAGATCTGTCCTGTCGTGGAAGCCGGTGCATGGCTTGCAATGTCACCGGGTCAGCCATTATGTCCGATTGCCCTGGGGGCCACCTTGAGTGATCATCTGGGTGTGGACAGTGCACTGTTCAATGGCAAAGGCCTGCGCGTCGGCGAGGTCAGTTCTCCGGCACTGGTGCTGCCTTTTCTTGCCATGGCAGCAGCGGCAGCGCAAGAGCACGCAATCTGCGTGCGCCATCAGGACGATGTCGTACGCATTGATGCCAAGGGATGCGTCAGTGGCGATGTGTCGACGCTACTCGCCATGGAACTTGCAACACTGATCATTACTGTGGACAGACAGGATTCCACGGTGAAGTCGGGCCAGGTGGAACCTTCACCGGTCTCAGCGGATGCACTGGCTTTCCTTCAGGAACTCTCGATGCGGACCACCGTGCCGACATCGACCGCCTCAAGAGCCAATGCGGGTTCGACGGGGAGTGACAATGATTGACCGCACAGCGGACAACAACAATTCTCAGCCCACTACAGGCTGTAGTCTGACCCAGACCAGCAACAGAATTCCGGCACAAAACAGCCATACTCCAGTTGCCATCGACAAGGTGCCGGTCAGAGAAAAACGGAAGCTCAGATAGTAGACCGCCAGCAGATACGCCGCATAAGGCAAGAGCGAGAACAGACCGAACAAGGCTGTCACTCGCAGGTCGGCCATGGAGCGTTCAGTGCCTACGATGTAGTGGGCAATCAATGCAAAACTGGGGAACAGCGGCACCAGCCCGGCGATGAAGAAGCTCTTGCTTTTCGATAGCAGGGCGATGAGTAGAACTGCCGCGGCACCGATGAGGGATTTCAGGAACAGCGAGGTCATGGTCTGGTTGATTCCTTGGCTCGGAAATGAATCAGCGCACCGATGTCGATATCGACGCCAGGGCTTTTACCAGACGCTCTGCGCTCGCCGGTATGGCCAGAGTATCCACATTGCCGAGCCCGATGACAATAGCCTTGCAGCGGGTGGGACGGGCGATCCGCCAGTCCAGATACTCCAGTGGTTGTGCCCCTATTTGCGCGTCGGAAAATGCCAACAGGAGTGCGCTCAGGGAGACGCTGTCTTTCAGATGAAGAACCAGACTCAGGCTACCCGACACCTCGTCGATCGGTTCGAACAGTTCACAGCCCCGTAGCGTGTCGATCAACACCTGTCGACGCTGCCCATAGACATGCCGAGCCTGACGCAGGTGCCGCCCGATCGATCCATTGTCCAGAAGCTCGGTGACCACCGCCTGAGCGATGGTATTGCACCCTCCTCCGATAACACGTAGACAACGCTCTGCCTGCTCAACGGCATGGTGCGGAACCACCAGCCAACCCACTCGCATGGCGGGAAACAGCAGCTTGGAAAACGTGCCCGCATGCAGGACTCTGGCACCGGCTGCATCGGCGGCCAGGGCTGGCCGGGGCTGAGTGTCATCCCGAAACTCACTGTCGTAGTCGTCTTCGAACACGATACAACCCTGCTCCCGAGAGAGTTTCAACAAGGCCGCGCGGCGCTCGGTTGCCAGCGGTACGCCAGTGGGATACTGAAAGCACGGCGTGACGTAGATCAGTCGAGGTGCTGCCGTGTTCGCCGCTGGCAGCACCAGCCCGTCAGTATCCACACTGCAAGGCGTCACCAATAGCCCGGATTGCCGGAAGGCATCCACAGCTCCCAGGTAGCCCGGGCATTCCACCCATGCCGAGTCGCCGGGGTCGGCAAACAGATGCGCGGCGAGTGCCAGACTCTGCCGCGTGCCTGAGGTAATCACGATCTGTTCGGCATCTACTGATAAAGAACGGTAGTTGAGCAGATAACGGGCGATGGCCTCGCGTGTCTCGGGCAAACCACCGCTGCGATAACCCAGCCTGTCGGCGACACTTTCCACGGCCCTGGATTGTGCCTTGCGCCAGACAGCATGTGGAAACAGATGGGTATCGGGTTCTCCCGGTGCGAACGCGCTGCCCGTGGACTGTACGAGTCGATTACTGCTGGCGCGCTCCGAGTGTGGCCAGGGTGCCTCACGTCCGCCGCAAGCCGGACTGATTTTTCTGGCGACCCGTGTTCCTCGCCTCCCGTCAGTCTTGAGCATGCCTTCCGACGTCAGTTGCTCGTAGACACCAATGACGGTGTTTCTCCCCAGACTCAGCTGCGAGGCCAGATCGCGACTGGAGGGTAGACGAGTGTCGAATGGCAACTGCCCGCCTTCGATTGCGCCATACAGGTTCAGATACAGCTGGCGCACCTTGGGCAAGGGGCTTGCGTCCCGTGTTCGCAACGATTCCAGCAACTCTGCAGAGAGTGCCGGGATATCGGCTATTGGCAGTCGAGTGTTGCTCACGAATATTAATGGTTCCTTCTGTTGTCACGTATTGTACCTTTGCGAAGGAACCATAGTGTGAGAATCTATCGCCTGTTCCAGACAACAGAGTCACGATCATGAGCAGCAACACACAGACAAGCACACCGCCACGAGGCGACAAGCGCTTGGTGCGGCAGTCTGCCAATCGAGCGAGCTACGAGCGAGAAGACCTGTATCACGTGCTGGACGCCTGCCCTATAGGGCATGTCAGTTTTGTGCACGAGGGTTGGCCTCAGTCTGTGCCTACCGCCATTGCGAGGATCGACGATCACCTGTATTTGCACGGCCACCCGAAGAGCCGGCTCTATCTGGCTCTGTCCAGAGGAGAACGTGTGTGTGTGTCAGCCTGCCGGGTGGACGGGCTGGTGAAGGCACGCTCGGCTTTTCACTGCTCGATGAACTACCGCAGTGCTGTGATCTTCGGTACCGGAGAGCTCGTTGGTGCCGACGAGAAAGCCGCCTTGCTGGACCGATTTACCGATCGTCTGATTCCGGGAAGTCTGGAGGATTATCGTCCTCACCTGGGCAAGGAATTGAAAGGGACTGCCTTGATTCGTCTGGCGCTGGATGAGTACTCCGTGAAGATTCGTACCGGGGATCCCATTGATGATGAGGAGGATATCGACCTGCCTCATTGGGCCGGGGTGATTCCGATTGAATCGACTTATGGTACGCCGCTGCCATCACAGAACCTGAATGCGGCTGTGGACGTGCCTGCTGCCTTGCTGGCAGGTGTTGATCCATAGCTACAATGAGACGGCGAACAGACTTGCACTGTTCGCCGCCTCATCTGACATTGCTTACTGGTGTCGAGCGGAGTGCATCAGTACGTCGCGCGGCCGCCTGACAAGTCGAAGACACCGGCTGTCGTGAAGCTGTTTTCCTTCGAGCATAGCCATACGATCATGGCTGCTGCTTCATGGAGTTCCAGAAAACGACCACGCGGAATCTTCGACAGCATGTAGTCGATATGCTCCTGCGCCATCTGGTCGAAGATGCGCGTGCGCGCAGCTGCTGGCGTTACGCAGTTCACGGCGATATCCATGTCCGCCAATTCCTTGCCCAGGGACTTGGTCAGTCCGATGACGGCCGCCTTGGATGCGGAATACGCCGATGCATTGGGGTTGCCTTCCTTGCCGGCCACCGAGGCGACGTTGACGATTCGGCCGTAGCCATGCTCACGCATCAGAGGGACCACGGCACGATTGACGTGAAAGGTTCCCATCAGATTGACGTTGACGATCTGCTGAAACTCTTCCACCGGGTAGTCGGCCAATGGGCCATTGCTGCCGGCGATACCCGCCGAGTTGACCATGATATCGACACGGCCAAACGCCTCGCTGGTGATGGCCATGGCCTGTTCCACGCTGCTCCAGTCGGCCACGTTGGCCGCCACGGCAATCGCCCCCCCGCCTATTCTTTCAGCGGTTTTCTGCGCCAGTGACTCATCCATGTCCCACAAGGCAACACGCACCCCTGATTTCGCCAGTTGCTCGGCAACCGCGCCACCGATGCCTTGTGCACCGCCGGTGATGACGGCTGTTTGGTCCTTGAATGTCATGATGAATAGTCCGTAGGTAGTTGGAATGAATGAATGTCTCGTGCTATCTGCACGATGGGTACTGAAGAATCACTTGTGATCGGCTTGACGATAGACAGGCACCTGACGACCGCCCTCTCTTGCCGATTGCATCAGCGCATGCAATGTCTCGACGGCGCGTGCACCCACCTCTCCCGGGCTTGTATTGATATTGTGTCCCAGTGCCTTGTCGATGAGGGCATTGGCAGGGCCTTCGCAACTGTAGAACCAGGCGCCCTTGGGGACTTCAGCCTCTTCTCGCACGCCACCTGGCAGCTTCAGAACCAGCGTTTCGTTCTCGATATCCAGAGAAACCGAACCATGCTCTCCATAGACCCGAATGTCCACTTCAAAACCGTGCCCGTCGGGAATACCGCAACTGCCGGAGAAAACACCGGTTGCGCCGTTATCGAATGTTGCAATGGCAGCATCGTGAAGGTCTACGGACTGCTCTGTACTGGCTGTGACAGCATGCATGGTTTCGGCTCGAAGGTCGGTCAACCAGTACAACAAACCCATGGCATGACTCAACTGCCCGTAGGCAAAACCACCGCCGTTATCCGCATTCTGCCAGGTCTGTGGTTCAGGCTGTATACGGATATGACTCCAACGCGATGTGCCGCCGCCGCCGGCGAATACCCGTCGAGTGAACGATGCCATATGACACAGGACATGCTCGATACGACCAATCTTCGCGATCATGTCGCGTGCTTCAGACAAGCCGGGCTTGTAGTGCCAGCCATAGGAGACCACGATATCTCGCTGCACTTGTCTGGCAGTATCCACCAGATCCCAGGCTTCCGCAGGGTCAAGGCACATGGGTTTTTCTATCAGTACATGGCAGCCCTTCTCCAGAAAAGCCTTTGCCTGTTCGTAGTGCAAATTGTGTGGCGAGGTGATCAAGGCAACATCGATATCACGCTCCAGAATATCGCGCCATTGCTCGGTGGCGTGGGCAAAGCCGAACTCACTCCTGATGATCTCCAATTCTTCCGCACCCAGTCTGCAGACACTGTCCAGCACCACCTCGGGGCGTGATGCCAGCACGGGTATGTGTACGCGATAGGCAAAGTGCCCTGCACCGATAACAGCCACCTTGATGGTCTTGAAATTTGTACTCATATCAGGCGCTGTCACGTTCAATGATTTCGAAACCCACGTCGTAGCGTCTTGCTTCGGAAGAGGCAGAACCGTCAAGCTTGCCTGCAAGGTCCGCCAGCACCATCCGGGCTGCTCGCGATCCGATCTCGTGCGCGCGCAAACGTACGGTTGTCAGCGGCACCGGTAGATGCTCGGACAGACTCAGATCGCCGAAGCCTGCCAGCGCCACATCACCCGGCACCGATATGCCGTGCGCCATGCAAGCCATCATGGCGCCATGAGCGGGAATCTCTGCCTGAAAAAAGATGGCATCCGGCTTTCTACTGCCATCCATGAGCTGCCACAGTGCTTCCTTGCCACTGGCGATGGTGGTGGGATTAGGCACCGAGACGATATGTTCATCCGGTACATGAATACCGGCCTCGCTCATGGCAGACAGAAAGCCGTCACGCCGGTCGACAGCCTGATCGTTGTTCTCGAAAGCGCCACCCACCATCGCAATCTGCCGATAACCTCTGGACAACAGATAACGCGTCATCACGGCTGAGGCCTGAAAGTTGTCGTAGCCCACACACATGTCGATGGCATCGGGTTTGAGGTTCCACGTTTCCACAACCGGTCCATCGAAGCGATTGAGCAACTCACGACAGGGTTCGGAATGGGTAAAACCGGTGACGATGATGGCATCGGCCTGGCGCGCCATGAAGGTCTTCACCACTTCGTACTCATCGTCCACCGAGCGATTGCTGACACCCAACAGCATCTGCCTCTCATGTTTGCGTAGCTCGGCAGCCACCCCCTGCGCAAGATCGGCGAACAGGGAGCTGGCCAGTATCGGCACGATCACACCCACCATATTGGAGCGTTGCGACACCAGAGAGCGAGCGGTCAGATTTGGCAGATAACCGATCTCCTCGATGGTACGAAGCACCTTGTCGCGGGTATGCGGCTGCACCAGTTCAGGCTGCCTCAGCGCACGGGATACCGTGATGAGCGACACACCCGAAGCATTGGCGACATCCTGCAGCGTGACGTTTCGATTACTGGATTTCATGTGATTCCGGACAAGCTAAGCACCTCGACGGGCTGTACGTTGACAACAGGATATCACCTGCGGTAGCGTACGCCAACACCAATGACACACGTATATCATCAAATGACATTCGTGCATCATGCAAATGATATACGAATGTCATTGATATTTAGCAACGCATCGAAAGCCACCCGAAGAGAGGAATGACCATGAAGAACCCCATCAGCCGACGCCGTTTTCTTGCTGGTAGTACCGCCCTTTCCGCCGCAGCCCTGCTGAAGATCAATCCGGCCAGTGCTGCCGGTGGGGAGCTGTCCGTCTGGAAGTTTGGTGGTACTCCTCGAGAAGTGGAGATGTGGCCTGGCAGAAACGACGCCTTCTCGGCTGCCAACCCCGACATCAAGCTGAACTACTCGTTTTTCAACGGCCAGATTCGTCGTCAGAAGCTGCTTGCCGGTTTTCAGACCAATCGACTGGCTGATGTTGTCATTGCCTTCGGGCAGGACATTCCGGAATTTGCCGGCTTCGGCATGATCCAGCCGCTGGAAGAGATTGCCAGTGACCGGATTGCCGGCTGGAAGGAGCGTCTGGTGCCTGAAGTGCTGGATTCCGGCATGCATGAAGGCAAGCTCTATGGCGTACCGACCTTTGTGGACATGGCCTCGTTTGTGGCCATCAACGATGAAGCCCTGAAAGAGGCAGGATTTGATCGCCCTCCGGAGAGCTGGAGCGAGCTGCGCGAGTACGCCAAGGCCATGACCAAACCGGGCCGTCCGGGTATTGCATTTCCCGCAACCACGGCCCCGGTTGACGTCAACATTCTCGAAGGCATTGCCTACGCCAATGGTGGCCGCATCTTCGATGAGGACAGTGGCAAGGTCACCTTGAATGATGCCGGCTTCGTGGATGCCCTGCAGTTGTACGCCGACCTGATTGCAGATGGCTCCACCCCCACCGGCAGCTCCATGACCGAAACCAACTTCCGCGACACGGCCCAGTTGTTCGGCCAGGGACGCGCCGCCATGTGGGTCGGCTTGTCCTGGTTGAACACGCCGTGGCCGACACCGGACACCATGAGCTGGACCGGTGTGCCCTTCCCTGCTCCAGACAAGGTCAGCGGCAGCTTCGCCCCCGTGAGTGCCATCATGGATCCGACCGCCATCATGATGGTGAACTCCCGTTCGAAGAATGTCGAAGCGGCCATCGAGTACATCGACTTCTGGACACAGGAAGAGCAGCTGAACATGTGGGGCGGCGAGCCGGAATACGCTCGCATCCCGGGTGGCAAATCTGCCTGGGAACAGCCCGTACTCAAGGAAAAGTGGCCGAACTGGGTGAGTTCCTACGAGGCCGGCACGCTGTTCAATGGCGCGATGCCCATGCCACGCTTCATTGGAATCTCCTCGGTGGAAAGTGCATTGGCGACCGCCATACAGCAAGTGGTGCTGGGACAGAAAACGCCGCAGGAAGCACTGGATGAAGCCACGACGGCAGCCCAGCAGCAAATCGACCTGCTGCGCGGTTGATCAGCAGCTGATGAAAAGCAATGGACAACTCCCTCCAGACAGGGAGAACCGGACACCATGAACCGTAGCAGCGATAATTGGTTCGCCTTTTTCATGGTGCTTCCGGTCGTGGTGGCCGTGCTGGCCTTTGTGATCGGCCCCACCTGGAATGTCGGCACCTTGAGCCTGACTCGAGTGGTCATGGGCATGGAGCGAGACTTTGGCACCCTCGCCAATTTCCAGGCCCTGTTCAACGACCCCGTATTCACCAAGGTATTGATCAACACTGCCATCTGGATTTTTGGAGGTACCGCACTATGCGTGGGTGTCGGGCTTGCAGTGGGATCCTATCTCGCGCTGGACTCATGGATGACAACCATACTCAGGGGACTCATTCTTCTTCCCTGGGTGTTGCCCGACGTGGTGACCGCCATGGCCTGGAAGTGGATGCTCCACGGACAGGTCGGCATCATAGGGGACCTGGCTGTGCGTGGAGGCCTGACCGATCAGCCCATTTCCTTCCTGGGTGATCCGGACCTGGCAATGTGGATGCTGGTGGTCGTGCTGGTGTGGCGCAAGATGCCGCTGGTGGCCTTGATACTGTGTGCCGCCATTCGTTCGGTGCCGCAGGAACAACACGAGGCCGCACGAATCGACGGCGCCAGCACACTGGAACGCTTCCGATTCGTCACCCTGCCCAATATCGCGTTTTCACTGACAGCCATTACCGTGATCTCGATGATCTGGATAACCGCAGAATTCACCCTCCCCTGGGTAATGACCGGTGGTGGCCCCGCCAATGCCAGCCACATCATGTCTACCTATATCTATGAGCAGAGCTTCCAGTTCTTCAACTGGGGCGTGGCATCGGCCATGTCGGTTGTCAATCTGGGCTTCCTTCTGGTAGTCGTCGCTCTCTACCTGTATATCAATCGACGCTCCTGGGCGTCCGGAGGTGCGAATTGATTGCTTCAAAACGCCCGTTCTACTGGATGTTTCTGGGCCTGGTCGGTGCCGTCATTGCCTTCTATGTCCTGTTCCCGATCTTCTGGCTGATACTCGCCTCGTTCAAGACGACTCAGGAGCTGGCAAGTCTGCCATTGACCTTCTGGCCAGTGGCGCCGAATCTGGAGGCGTATCAGGCACTGTTTGACAGTGAGTCGCAATCCAGCCAGGTATTGAACTGGCCGACACTGATCGGCAACAGCGTCATCGTGGCCGTCAGCTCAACGGTTCTGGTTCTGATATTCGGCACCTTCGCAGGCTATGCCTTCAGTCGCATTTCATTTCCGGGGCGCGACCTGATTCTGGGTGGACTTCTGGTATCACGCATGTTCCAGGGGGCCGCACTGCTGCTGCCCACTTATCGACTGATGAACTCGCTGAATCTGCAGGACTCCCTGCTGGGGCTGACTCTCTTGTACTCGGCTTTCGGCCTGCCGTTCGCCACCTGGATCATTGCCAGCAGCCTGCGGGAAATTCCGATGGAGCTGGAAGAGTCGGCCATGATGGACGGCGCCAGTCGTCTGCAATGCATGTTCATCATTGTATTGCCATTGGCAACACCAGCGCTGATCACCGCTGCCATGTGGCATTTCGTGGGCGCCTGGTCTGAATTCGGATTTGCCTCCATCCTGCTGGAATCGGCTCAGAACAAGACCGTGACCATCGGACTGGCAAGCTTTGTCGAGATGTTCAGCATCGAGTTCAATCGTGTCGGTGCCGCAGCAACCCTGGTGGGTCTGCCGATCATGCTGGTCTTTCTGTTCGGTCAGAAATACTTCACACGCGGCCTGCTGCAGGGAGCGGTGAAAGGATGAAGATAACATCCGTTGAAGCCCGCGCCATCGATTGCGGCTTCCAGAGCCAGAAACTGCAGACCTCCCGCGTGGCCTCCCCCATGTCGCGTTGGCCGCAATACGGCGAACATCGCGCCAGCTGGATGTGGCCGACTCAGAAAGTCTTCGTGCGCATCGAATCGTCCGATGGTCTGGTCGGCTGGTCCTGTACCAATGGTGGCGAAGTGGTGGCCACCATTGTCCAGGCCCATCTATCCAGGCTGCTGGTGGGCTCCGATGCCAGCAACATCGCAGAGCTGTGGGATCAGATGTTCTACTCCCTGCTGCCAAGCGGTCGCTCGGGATTCTCCATGATGGCCATCGCCGGAGTCGACATTGCCTTGTGGGATCTGAAAGCCCGCACCGAGCAGCAATCCCTGTATCAACTGCTGGGCGGCAAGCAGGCTTCGACAAGCCTGCCCGTCTATGCAACGACGTCTCAACCGGATGTCTCAGGGCAACAACCCTACTGGGGATTGAAGGCTGCCATGCCTTACGCCCCTGCGGATGGTGACGAAGGCTTGCAGGGCAATGTGCAGTATCTGGAGAATTTCCGTACAGCCGCTGGAAGCATGCGCCCCATCATGCTGGATGCCTTCATGGCCTGGGATGCGGACTATACGCTGCGGCTCAACGATGCAGCCGGCCATGTGGAGCTTTACTGGGTCGAAGATCCGCTACCGCCATTCGACCTTGAGGGCTTGCAGCGGCTGCGTGCTGAAGCCGGCGACAACATGCGTCTGGCCCTGGGCAATTTCTGCTTCAACCGCTGGGATTGCGCAGAACTGATCCGCGAGAATCTGGTGGATATATTGCAACCGGACGTCGCCTGGGCGGGTGGCATAACCGAGTGCCTGCGCATTCTTCACATGGCCGAGGATGCCGGCGTACCGGTGATCCTGCACAACACCTGCGAACAACCCTGGGCTGTTGCCATGGCGGCTGCCTGTCAGCAGAACGCCATCATCGAATTTGTCGACAGAGGCGAAACATCGCGCCTCTACGGACTCATGGGCACACCACCCGACACCAGCAGCGGAACCCTACAAGTCCGCGCAGATCACTTCGGCAATCAGCCGCCCGATTTCGTCAAGGCACAGTTCATACACCACGCCGACACGCAAACACAAAATACAGAGAAGGCATAAATCATGGGTTCTGTCAGTCTACGCAACATCCGGAAATCCTACGGCAAGGTCGAAGTCCTGCATGGCGTCAATGTCGATGTCGCTGATGGCGAATTCGTGGTTCTGGTCGGTCCGTCCGGCTGTGGTAAATCCACGCTGCTACGCTCGTTGGCCGGACTCGAAACACTCAGTGACGGAGAAATAGCCATCAATGGGGAGTTGATCAATCAACTACCGCCCAAGAAGCGCGACATTGCCATGGTTTTCCAGAACTATGCCTTGTATCCGCACATGACGGTCGGGGAAAACATGGGCTTCTCCCTGCGTCTGGCGAAGGCACCCAAGGATGAAAAGGATCGAAAGGTCAATGAGGCGGCAGGCATCCTGGGCCTGGAACCCTTGCTTGATCGCTACCCGAGGCAGCTTTCCGGTGGGCAACGCCAGCGTGTGGCCATGGGCCGTGCCATCGTGCGTAACCCGAAGGTTTTCCTGTTCGATGAACCTCTGTCCAATCTCGATGCCAAGCTGCGTGTACAGATGCGCGCCGAGATCAAGGAACTGCATCAGCGTCTGGGCACGACCATCGTCTATGTCACACACGATCAGATAGAAGCCATGACCATGGCAGACAAGATCGTGGTGATGCGCGGCGGTGTCATCGAGCAGATGGGTGCACCACTGGATCTTTATGATCGGCCAGCCAATCAGTTCGTGGCGGGGTTCATCGGCTCACCGTCCATGAACTTCCTGGATGCGACGGTCAAGGCAGGCAGAATCTGCCTTCGCGACGATCTGTCCCTAGCGTCCGCACCTGAGGAGCTTGCGGATGATCAGCCTGTGACCATAGGCGTACGGCCAGAACATCTGGTGATTGACGCCAACGGTACGCCGGCAAGAGTCACGCTGTTGGAACCTACCGGCGCAGAGACACAATTACTGGCGGAGCTGGGTGGCCAGACGGTGACCCTGACGACGCGGGACCGGGTGGACGCACGTGTCGGGGATAGCGTGAGACTGTCGATAGTGCCCGGCAAGCTGCATTGCTTTGATGCGCAAAGCGGTGCAGCCATCACTACCTCACAGGCTTGATTCACTCAGGTATCGTGATGCCCGAACGCCTGAAACCAGGCAGCAACAGACTCAGTCCCGAGAACACAACCAGCAGACAGCCAATGATCATCGGCATATCCAGCGTCTCTCCAAACAGCAGGACACCCAGGCTCAGACCGAACAGAAGACGCGTATATCGGTAAGGTGTCACAGCAGACACTTCACCGGTACGCATGGCTTTCATCAGCGAGCTATAGGCAAACACGCCCATGATGATGGCGCCGAGCATGAAGGCGCTGACCTTCGCATCAGGCATGGTCAGCGCTCTGCCTTCCCACAGGGAGTAGCATGCGCCAGCGAGCACGATGGTCAGAAAGCCATAAAGCCCCAGAATGGATGTACTGAGTGACAAGGGGGCTGCTCGACTGGCCAGATCCCGACCGGCAAAGCCGAGCATGCCGATGACGGCCAGCATGGAGAGCCATGAAAAACTGTCGGATGACGGGCGCAGTATGACGAGCACACCGAGCAATCCCACGATGATGGCAGCCCAGCGCTGCCAGCCGACTTTCTCGCCAAAGAAAACCGCAGCTCCCAGTACCACGATGATGGGTGTTGCCTGCAGAATGGCCGTGGTGGAAGACAGTGGCGTCATGGCCAGTGCCAGCACGTAGAACAGACGTCCTACAAACTCGAAGACCACGCGAATGCGCATGGTGCGCGATACGACATCGGCGGTGAACAGGCGTTCTTTCCGCATATACGCCATGAAGCCGAAAACGATGGCTCCGCCCAGACCGAATATCATCAGCACTTCCCCGACAGGTAGCTGGACTGCCGCTGCCTTGACGAAGGCATCTTCCACCGCGAAACCCGCCATGGAGGCAATCATCCACAGACTACCTCGTAGATTGTCGCTCAGGGCCTTGTTGACTGTCATTGTTGTCGCCTTGGGGAAGCGGTTAACGAGAAATGCGGAATTATCCTCTTTTGAAGCAGATCTGTCTGGTTGCTGAAGGCCCCGCCTCATGGCGACCACTTCCCGTTCGACGAATCACACCTTGAACACTGTATGGTTAATCAGTATTCTGGGTGATCGAGCTAACTCATTGGCTGCAACCCTGAACCGAAGCTCACGATGCCTGAAGCCTTCAAGAACCTGATTTCACCGGAACTGGTCATGTGTCTCGCTACGCACCTGAGTAGGCACCTGCCTGCTTCGGCACCGCAGACCTTTGCCGATACAGTGTTGCCGCAACTGGGCCAGCTGGAACTCAAGGCCCGTGTTCAGCTGATTACCGACGAGATGATCAAGGTTCTGCCAACGGACACCAATCAGCGCAATGACATTCTGTTGGCCATGTTGCACCCGGAGACGACGTCCGACACCCTGGTTCGCGCGTCTGACGACGATGGCATTGCAGGTTGGGGAATCTGGCCACTTTCACTGATCGTCGGTCAGCACGGACTGGATGAGTTCGATACATCCATGGAGTTGCTGCGTGAGATGACCTTACGCAGCACGTCGGAATTTGCCATACGGCACTTTCTGCTGGCCGATCAGTCACGCGCATTGAGCATCATGGAGCAGTGGCTCGACGACCCGAACGAACACGTACGGCGCCTGGTGTCCGAAGGCTCACGACCTCGTCTGCCCTGGGGCATGAAACTGCAGGCGCTGTGCAAGGACCCGACGCCGACTATGGCGCTGCTTGAAGGCTTGAAGGACGACCCGTCAGAATATGTGCGCC
>CBDUIJ010000141.1:0-13629 GCA_965367215.1 uncultured Granulosicoccus sp. | reverse complement strand
GATTGGCCGAGTTCATCATGGCTCGCACGGCAGGGGATCTGTCGCATGTGACCATCGAAGCTGAGTCGCAGGATCCCCCCTTGTTGATCCCCTCCCACACCGAGACCATTCTATTGGTTCAGCAGAAGGACTCGACCCGAACGGCACAACTGTCCACCATTGATGCCTTCATACCGATCATGGAAGCGCTGCCGGGCGTCCTTGCGACCTCCCAGCAGATCACCGGGGGCGGTTTTCTGAAGCATGGCGCACTATCCAGACAAGTCAGCGTGACAGGTCTGGAACCGGACAAGGTGTCAGCCATCGTCAATCTCAAGAGCTACCTGATCGAAGGCAGCGCCGAGCTGGGTACCGGGACGATACTGATCGGCAAGACGCTGGCAGAAGACATGAGCTTTCGGCTCGGGCAGACCGTACGCCTGCAGGCCGATACCGGTATCGATGCCTCATTGATCGTCTCCGGCATCTTTGAAACGGGTTCTGGCGGCTATGACCGCAGACAGGCCTACGTCAGCCTGGCGACAGCTCGCACGCTCTTTGCGATGCCACAGGGTGTATCGAAAGTGGAAATCAAACTGACAGATCTTTACGATGCAGCCGCCACCGCTGCGCGCATCGAGGCCGTCACCGGATTGCCAGCCACGCCCTGGACCGAGAACGCCGCGCAATTGCTCGACGCCCTCAAGGCACAGGGACAGACTGGTCTTTTACTGAAATCCTTCGCCCTCGTCACCATCATCATCGGCGTGGCCTCCGCGCTGTTGTTGTCCACCTATCGCCGTCGTCCGGAAATCGGCATCATGCGCGCCATGGGAACCCCACGCTCCTTTGTGATATTCGTCTTTGTCAGCCAGGGTGCGATCATCGGCCTGGTCGGTGGTTTGCTCGGCGCGGGTATCGGTTATCTTGTATTACTGATGTTCCCGACACGAGAGGAATTCAGACCGGGCAATCTACCCATCGATATCACCCAGGGTGCTTATGGCATCGCCATCCTCCTGACCACCATTGGCGCAATAGCTGCCTCCATTCTTCCTGCGCGATCGGCCTCGCGGGTCGACCCTGTGACAGCGATCGGCCAATGAACCATTCACTTGTCGAAGTGCGGGAGTTGTACAAATCCTTTGGCCACGGAGAGGCGAAAACGCAAGTGCTGAAAAATCTGGATCTGACCCTGGCGGCCGGCGAACTGTCGGCCTTGCTCGGGCCTTCCGGATCCGGCAAGAGCACATTGCTGACGATCCTCGGTACCTTGATGCAACCGACCTCAGGCAGCTATTCGATGCTGGGCACCGATCTGACCATGGCAAGCGACCACGAACTCACCACCTTCCGGAATCTGCACATCGGTTTTGTCTTCCAGTTTCACAATCTTCTGCCGGATTTCACGGCACTGGAGAACGTGATCTTTCCGACCGCCGTACGTGAAGGTCGAGAGAGACCTTCCGCCGTGTCCAGAGGTCGCGAGCTGCTGACAAGAATGGGACTGGCCAACCGTATCGACTTCCCTTCCACCAAGCTCTCAGGCGGCCAGAAACAGCGTGTCGCCGTTGCCAGAGCACTGATGAACAAGCCTGAGCTCGTGCTGGCTGATGAACCTACCGGCAATCTCGACAAGGAGTCTGCCAATCAGGTCATGGAGCTGATCGGGCAGATCAACCGGGATGAAGGCACAACCTTCCTGATCTCCACCCACGATGAATCCATCGCCACGCGTTGTCGTCGGCAGATCCGGGTTGATGAAGGCCGAGTGACGGGTTAAGCCCTGGACTCTGCCAGTCCATGCATCCGGAGAAACTCGATCAACTGATCGCCGGATTGCAGAAATGCCTCGACCGAGTCATGCGTCGCACCCTCGACCAGTAGCAGACTGGCCGACTCGCCATCGGCCCTGGCCATGATCTTCCTGGCCTCCTCCACCGGCACCGTGACATCATCAAGTCCGTGCGCCACCAGCACCGGGCAGGTGATTCGGGTAATGGTATTCAGTGGTGCAATCTCATCCAGCGTATGACCGATGGTGCGTTGCACCTGCCCGATGATCAGCGCCCGAAGCGGTGCAGGAAAGCGAGACAGATAGCGTTGCATCATCGAGCGCGGGTGAGAGAAGGCGGCGATACTGATGACAGCATCCACTCGCCGATCCTGACTGGCAGCCAACAGGACTGCCGCCGCACCGACAGAATGCCCCAGCAAGACCAGACGCCCGTTCCATCTATGAGGCTGTCCTTGCAACCAGTCGATACACGACTCCACATCCTCGGCAAACTTCGGCAATGAGGAGAAGCGATCCTCCTCGCTACGCCCATGACCTCTGGCATCGAGCAACAGCACATTCAGGCCCGCATGCAGAAAAGGCGCGCTGACCGGCAGCATGAGTTCGGCATTGCCACCCCAGCCATGCATGACGATGACACAGGCAGATTGCGAGCTCTCTGGCAGGAACCAGGCATTCAGCAGCTTGTTGTTCTGCGTGCTGATGCGAAGCTCTTCGAACGCAATCCCCGAGGTCGCAGGAGTCGCTTGTTCGACAATTCGCGGCGCGCGAAATCCGCGCAACAGGAGGTAACGGAACAGGACAATGCAAACGACACTGAACAGCAGCAGGCAGCCGAGTATTTTCACCTTGAAAAATGCATCCTCATTCGAGACAGGCTGTAACGCAGCGTTGTTTGCAAGTATTGTATTCGAGAACGGCAGGGTGAAGGCTCGGGGCTTTTCGCGCAGCTTCGACTGACATCAGGCTTCTGGATAGAATCGGTCCAGCCACTGACAGAGTTGCCAGTCCAACTCTGCGTGCCCGGCAAGAGATTCGTACAACTCCGTGTCAAACAGGCCTGAGCTCAATCCGACCAGCGTACCCAATACCGAACCCCGGTGTGCGTTCTCCCCGCCCAGATTGGTATTTCTCAACAAGGCCTTGCGCGGGTCATCCTGATAACGAGCTGCCAGATAGCAGACACTGGGCCAGGAGTCCGTGATGTAGCATGCCAGCGAGTAGGTTCGGCCAACCACATGCGCATCGCCTCGCGGCTGATTCACAAGCGCCTGCAAACGCGTGCCGGGAATGACAGACGCCGCGGACGCCAGTGATTCCAGACAAGGCGCACTAACGGGGCGCCCCAGCAGTTCGGCCATAAGAACCACATAGCTGTCAACGACCTTCATCAAGGCTTCATCCGGATGAGTCAGCCAGACGTGAGCACGGCACTGCTGCTGGACGGAATCCAGGCCCTGCGTTGCCAACAAGGCAAGAGCCAGGGGAGCAACACTGACAAGCGCTCCCATCGACGGTGTGTCATGAGTGACGGCACCGCATTTCGTCGGCGCATGTCCGCTCTGCAGGTTTGCAAAGAAGCCGCGGTGACAACTCTCGGCATAAGTATCAGGATGTTCAGCGGGGTCCGCCGTCATTTTCTCGATGTATTCGCCCACCCAGCGCTCGGCGCTGTAGTCACCATACCGAGTCATGCTCTGCATGACCCAGCGTGCCCACCAGGCATTGAGTGTATTTTCGCCAGCCTGCATACCGTGATGATAATGACCGTTGGGACGGCCCCAGAGATGACGCTTCCCCTTCAGGATGACATCACCGACGACATCCGGCCGGGTAGCGGAGCCTTGCTGGCCACGACCACCTCGGGACGTTGAATGCAAGGCCATGATGGAGCTGGGGTGCACCTCCGGTGCCGCCTCCATACCCTGGATACCATGCGGCGGGAACTGACGCAGTATGTCTCCCGGGTTATAGAACCAGTGCACCGGCATGGACAAGGCATCGCCGATAAACAGATTGGCCAGTGCGGCTTTCGCACGTCGACGCTTGAGCGCAGTGCTGGCGGGCGTGTCGGGCATCGGGGCGGCTAGATTCATCTCTGTCACTGACTCGGCAGCATGTACGTATTGGTACAGGTGCTGACACTTACGTCTGACAGTGTCATGAGGATCATGTCTACGCGACAGGAAGCGGGTACGCCCGAAAGCCTTCGTCAGGCAGGTTCGTGAACAGTGCTGACTTCGAATTCGTGACGCAAGGTCTGTGACAGCATGGCCAGTGAAATCGGTTTCATCAACTTGGTGAACCCACCATTGGGCCCTTCCAGCGACTGATCCATCCCTTTCGGATACCCTGACATGAAGACGATTTTCATCTCGGGATGCAGCCGCCGAACACGTTCTGCCAGTTCCGGGCCCTGTAGATTCCCGGGCATCACCACATCCGTCAGTAACAGATCAATGGAACTGTCTGCCAGCACGATGTCATAGGCTTCCATGCCGCTGCTGGCCTCAATGGTGTCGCAACCCAATAGCTGAAGCTGTTCGACCACAGTCCTGCGCACAGCATCGGAATCTTCAGCAACAAGAATCCTGCGAGCCAGCCCGGCCGGCTTGTAAGGGATGGGGTTGGCCGATGGGCTGACTGTTCCAGACTGTTCATCGCAAACCGGAAATACCAGTTTCACCGAGGTGCCCTCACCCAGTTTGCTACTGACCAGAAGCTGTCCATGCGACTGCTGAACAAAACCATAAGCCATGGAAAGGCCAAGTCCGGAACCTTTGGATTCCGACTTTGTCGTGAAGAACGGCTCTATCGCCTGTTCAAGCACTTCCGCAGACATTCCCGAGCCGATATCGGAGACCGTCAGCTGCACATATTCACCCGGTGGCAGCGGTCGATCATCACTCTCGGCACAACCCCGTTCCAGAGTGATATTCTCGGTTTCGATGGTGATCGCGCCGCCGTCCGGCAAGGCGTCGCGAGCATTGATGACCAGATTCAGCAGCACGTTCTCCAACAGCGATCGATCAACGAAGACTTGTCTGGTGTTGTCTGCCAGAACCGTTTCGAGTGAGTTCTTTGCCGAAATCGTCTGCATGAACAGATCGTTGAGCTCGGTCACTATCTGGTTCAGATTCACCACTTCGGGCTTCAAGGGTGAGCGTCGACCGAAAGCCAGCAGCTTGTGCGTCAACTGACTGCCCATGATGGTGGCAGACAAGGCGTTCTCCAGGTATTTACCGCGAGGCCGGTTCTCGTCCAGATTCATCTGCAACTCGAGATTGCCCATGATGACAGCCAGCAGGTTATTGAAATCATGCGCAACACCCGCCGTGATTCTGCCAACAGCTTCCATTTTCTGAACACGGTGCATCTGTCGATCGCGTTCAGCCAGACTCTTCTCGGCCTTCTGTCGTTCGGCAATTTCCTTTTTCAGCTCGTGATTGCTGAGCTGCAACGCCTGAGTCCGCGCCTGGATTTTCGCTTCAAGCTCTTCACTGAACCGTGTCTTCTCACGCAGGCTGTACCAGAAGCGCCCTACGGTCAGCGCACCGAGAATCAGCGTGGATGCCAGCATGAGTGTCCCCACAAACACACTATGAGCCAGGCTCCCATCGATTTTCTGATATTGGAGGAATTGATGTGTTCGGGTCAGATTGCTCAAGGTGGCCAGATGAGGCCGCATTTCCTTGAGCGTATTTCTCAGCAGCAGGGCCTTGCCGACATCACCCTGACGCAAGGCATAAAAGGAATCTTCGAGTTCCAACACTCTCGCCTTGAGGCCTTCGACGGTATCGTGAAAGTCAGGATCCGGTTCAGAATACTCTGTCAGAAAGGCCGCTTCATAATGGAAGAGCCGGGCAATGAATACTTCGTAGCGCTGCAACATCTCATCGGCATCTTTCTCGCCATGAATGAATTCATTGATTTCGGAAACCAGCATGGCAAGGTCGAATTCTGCCCGCACGGAGAAGGACGGCAAGTCGTCATTGAATATCGTCTGAGATCTTTCCAGCTCCTTGTTCAGATCAAAGAGCATGACCACCGCTCCAATAGCCAGCGCAGATGCGGCAACGAGCAGGAAGGAATCCAGCTTGCTCCACAAACCCCGCGTCAGCTTCATGGCAGAACCATCAATGATTTCAGCTGCCAGATGGAATTGGAATAATAGTGAGGACGACGCAAGTCAGGAATATCGTCCCACGGATAGATTATCCACAGTGGTCCGTTTTCACGCACCCTCATGGGCTTGCCCTGAATACGAGTGGCAATGATGACATCGTGCTTCAGAAAATCCTCGATCGGTATGTCGACAACATAATCATCCAGCGCAGCGGCCTTGATGGTCTTGCCTTTCGCCTGCACGAAGGCCAGAAGATCGCGTACCAGGACGCCTTCGAATTCGATCTTGCCCGTCGTCCAGGGCGTTTTAGTGGCTATCGGGATGAGCCCCAAGGCCTCGAGCATCGGCAGATCAAAGTGCACCTGTGGTGCCTGACTGCTCGCCTTGTCAGCGCCCTGCTCAACGTTGCCACTCACACCAATCTCGCCAGAAACCGTCAGAATGGTTCGTCCCGACGGCGACTCCAGCTGCTGGGCACTGCAATTGATTGACAATTGCACCAGTAATAGAAACGTACCGGCAACCGTCTTTATGAATCGATTTGAATCCATGTTAATCAACATCCAGGAAGACAGGGCGGTTCCGAAAAGCAGTTTCCATCTCACGCCAGAAAAGTTCGCGAGAATCTTTTCGAACAGAGTCTTTCCGACTCAGTCTAACCCAAGACCCAGCTTCAGGAAAATATGCAACATTAATTCACAAGAGGTCAAATAATTGCCGGATATGGCCAGATGTTCCATGAAGCAACGTTTCAATATTCAGATAGTATTGAACTTACATCACTTGTTAATTAAGCATCCTTTGCATGCACCTCAGGCAGGCACTGCGGAAATATCACAGTCGTTGACTGGCGGTTTGTCATAGGCTGTTTTCGGCAAGGAAACGATCGAGCCGTGTCTGCTGGGAGGCCGTCAGCGGCCAGGCCGATGGCGGCCGGGTTGAACCACAATCGATGCCCTGCCCTATCAATGCAGCCTTGACACCCGTTACATTGGTGCCGGACATCTCCTCCGCTCGAATGTCTTCAAAGGTTTTCATACCGCTGATCAACTGATTGGCCTGCTGATAGTGACCGGCTTCCAGTGCGGCATGAATGGCGAGCGAGCGTTCAGGCCAGACGTTGATGAGCCCTGAGGTGAAGCCGCGAGCCCCCACGGCATAAAAGGCGGGCGCCCACACTTCGGCGAGCCCGCCGACCCAGACAATGGAGGGGTCGCAAGCGGCCTTCGCTTCGGCCAGCTTCATGGGATTGGGTGTAGCCCACTTGACGCCCTTGACATTCTCCAGGGCACACAGATCGGCAATGGCCTGTGTGCCTATCGTGTCATTGCGAAGATAGAGCATCATGGGCAGACCGCCCGAGGCGTCCGCAACGGCCTTCAGGTAATCCACGATGCCACGCGGCGCCACAAAAGGATCCGGAGGCTGATGCACCATGAGTGCGCTGGCACCGGCCTCGGCAGACACTCTGGCCAGCGCCTGCGCATCGCGCAAACCACGACCGACACCTGCCAGCACAGGGGCACGTCCTGCCACCATCGCCACCACTTCCTGCACCATG
The DNA here is from genome assembly GCA_965367215.1 of uncultured Granulosicoccus sp. GTDB lineage: Bacteria > Pseudomonadota > Gammaproteobacteria > Granulosicoccales > Granulosicoccaceae > Granulosicoccus. The sequence goes on along the minus strand of CBDUIJ010000141.1, from coordinate 6,165 downwards.
GCCGAGGCCTCGTCGGTGGTCAGGGCATAGAACTCTCCGGTATTGCCGTTGACCACCGGCATATGCAAGCCGGCATCAAGCGCCCGATCGATGATCGGCGCGAGACGACCCGGGGCAATGTCGCCTTGCTCATCGAAGGGCGTTACCAGAATGCCCGAAATACCCGTCAGGGCCTGATCCAGTGTCATGCTCATGTCTGCCACGTTCAGAATATGTCCGGTTCGCCAGCCGCCTGGCCAAACCCTGTTTCAAGAAAGTCGAAGTCACAACCCTTGTCGGCCTGCGTCACGTGGCGCGAATACATCCAGCCCCAGCCACGATCGAAGCGTGGAGCAGGCGGTACCCAGGCGGCGCGGCGCTGAGCCAGCTCATCCTCGTCAACCAGCATGTCCAGTCGCCGCTCAGCCAGATTCAGGCGGATGATATCGCCGGTTTTCAGCAGCGCCAGCGGTCCACCGATATAGCTCTCCGGCGCGACGTGCAGTACGCATGCGCCATAGGATGTGCCGGACATGCGAGCATCGGACAGTCTCAGCATGTCGCGATGACCCTGCTTTATCAGAGCCTTGGGGATAGGCAGCATGCCCCACTCCGGCATGCCCGGACCTCCCAATGGGCCGGCATTGCGCAACACCAGAACGTGTTCCGGCGTCACATCAAGATCCTCGTCGTCGATGGCCTCCTTCAACTCCGGATAACTGTCGAACACCAGTGCGGGGCCTTCGTGTGTGTAGAAGCGAGGATCGCAGGCGGCAGGCTTGATGACAGCGCCGTCCGGACACAGGTTGCCACGCAGTACGGCGAGCGAGCCTTCCTTGTAGACAGGATTGGACAAGGGGCGAATGACATCGTCATTGAATACCTTCGCACCTTCCAGATTCTCGGCGAGACTCTTGCCGCTTACCGTAACGACGGTGCAATCGAGCTTCTCTTCCATCTGCTTCATCAAGGCACGCAAACCGCCGGCGTAATGGAAGTCCTCCATCAGATAGCCTTTTCCCGAGGGCCGCACATTGCAGATCAAAGGGGTGACCCGTCCCAGCGCGTCCAGATCATCCAGCGTCAGGTCGATTCCCGCACGCCGCGCCATGGCAATCAGATGTACTACCGCATTGGTCGAGCAACCTGTGGCCATGGCAACAATTGCCGCGTTCCGGCAGGCAGCCTCCGTGACGATCTTGTCGGGTGTCTGATCTTCCCAGACCATCTCCACGATACGGCGCCCGCAGGCCGACCCCATGCGTTTATGACCCGAATCCACGGCAGGTATCGATGATGAGCCCGGCAGACAAAGCCCCATGGCCTCGGCGATGGCGGTCATCGTGGAGGCAGTGCCCATGGTCATGCAGGTGCCGGCCGAGCGAGCGATACCGCCCTGAATACCCACCCATTCCTGATCCGTGATATTGCCGGCGCGCCGTTCATCCCAGTATTTCCAGGCATCCGAACCCGAGCCGAGAGACTGGCCCGCGTAATTGCCACGCAGCATGGGCCCCGCAGGCAGGAAGATCATCGGCACACCGGCGGACAATGCACCCATGACAAGGCCCGGTGTCGTCTTGTCGCAACCGCCCATGAGCACCACACCGTCGAGCGGGTGTGAGCGGATCATCTCTTCGGTCTCCATGGCCAGCAGATTCCTGTACAGCATGGAGGTAGGCTTGGTGAAGCTCTCATCGACCGACAGCGTGGGCATCTCTACCGCGAAGCCACCCGCCTGAGTGATGCCGCGTTTCACATCCTGCACCCGCTCGGGAAAGTGTGAATGACAGGAGTTGAGTTCCGACCAGGTGCTGAGCACACCAATGACCGGCTTGCCCTGATAGTCCTCATCGGCATAACCAAGCTGCATCAGACGGGAACGGTGCCCGAAGGTACGCAGATCGTCCGGAGCGAACCAGCGTGCTGAGCGTAGCGATTCTGGCGTTTTGCGGGTCGGGGCACTCATTCGGGTATCTCCAAGAGTCAACACGCAGCAATGTATGCGTATTCACTCATGACTGTCAAGCTCTGGAACTCAGTGCCTGACTTCGCTGTTTACCGCTTCTTCCGGACCTGTTGACAGTGTAGCCGTGGCTATACATACTTCATGAATGCGCATACATTATTGCATGCGTACAGATTTGTCGGCAGGAGTACCGCCCTGCCGTATTCATCCGGAACCGTACCGCCCGCAGGCGGACTGTAGTGAGGAATCAATGAAACACTTTCGCAAAACCCTCGTCGCCGCACTGAGCGTCGCGACCCTTCTGGCACAGCCACTGATGGCCTCGGCGCAGGAGCTGCCGCGTAATGTGCGCCTGGTCATCGGCTCCAAGTCGACCGGTGGTGACACCTATCAGAACTCTGCCATCGTGGCCGAAGCACTGGCGGAAAAACTCGGCATAAACATCAAGGTGGATGCCGTGGGCGCAACCGCTGCGTTCAAGGCTCTGGCGCGGGACAAGCGTGGCACCACGCTGATGATCTTCCATGACCAGTCCTACCTCGGACTGCTGTACGGCCAGAAAGGTTATGACAACCCCTTCGACACCTACAAGATCGGGCCAACGGTGGCGATCAACCCGGGCAACGCCTATCTGGTTCCCAAGAGTTCCCCCTACCAGTCCATGGAAGACATACTGGCGGCAGCAGAAAGTGGCGAGCGTGTGCGTGTCGCCATCCAGCCTGGCGGTGTATCCGAGATCGGTTTTTCGGCGATGAAAAATGCAGCGAGATTGCGCAAGGCCGGCTCCGAGGACAACATCGTGGCGGTCAACACCGGCAGTCAGTCCGACAAGAACCAGGCCATGTGGGACGGCCTGGCCGATGTCATCAATGGGTCCATCCAGGGTAACGAGCAGTTCACGCAGCTACCTGACGATGATCACAAGGCCATGAGGTTCGTCTGGATAACCGCGCGCGCTGCAACCCTGGAACAGGCCCCGGAGGCCGGCATGGGCAATACCACGCGTGACGACATGCTGCAGTATTCCAGCCCGAAGGTGAGTGTGGCCTTCGATGACAGCAATGACTTTACCTTCGACAAGGAATTCTTCTTCCTCTACAACAAGGAGATGGACGACGCCATCGTCAAGCAGATCGATGCTGCCTTGACCGAAGTCTTTGCAGATGGCGCCATACAGGAGCGTCAGAAAGCCGCATTCTTCATCCCCAATTTCCTGCCCAGCGACGCTGCCCGCGCGCATCTGCTCGAGAAAAGCGACATCTACCGCGACGTGATCTCCCAGATCACCGCCCAATAACCCCGGGGTCGGACCACGCGGGGGTCGGACCATATCTGGTCCAACCAGCCGTGGTCCGACCCAGTGGACTCACTAGAGGTAGATACGTATGGAAAAACTGACAGCCGTCACCGTCGATTTCGACACCTCGCATTTGCTGTTTCCCAGAATCATCACGGTGGTGCTGCTGTTTCTGGGTGTGATGATTCTGATTCAGGAACGCAAGCGCATCGCTGCCTCTGGTGTCTACTGGCAGGCGATAGTCACGCGGATGGACAAGCAGCGCTTCTTCGGCACACTGGCCGCCACGGTCATCTACTTCTGCGCCATGGTGCCGGTCGGCGATTTATGGCCGAACACCGGACTTGGCTTTCTGATCTGTTCGATCCTCTATATCTTTCTGGTTGGCATGCTGTTCCTGCATCAACGAAACCGCCGGTCAGTCATTCCCGTCGCGCTGACAGCTCTCATCGCACCGACACTGGTCTGGTGGCTGTTCACCGACCTCTTCTACCTGACACTCCCATAACAGACCCCAGCTGCCATCATGGAATTCTTCGACCTGATCAGCCCCTTGTTCGTCGCGCTGGTCTTTGCAGGAACCGTCGTGGGCATCGTCTTCGGTGCCGTACCCGGAATGACCGCCACCATGGCCGTGGCGGTCTGCCTGCCACTGACCTACTCGCTGGGCCTGGCCAATGGACTGGCCTTGCTGCTCGGACTCTACGTAGGTGGTATTTCCGGAGGGCTGGTGCCGGCCATTCTGCTCGGCATTCCGGGCACACCCTCATCAATCACCACAACGCTGGACGGCCATCCCATGAGCCAGCGCGGCGAAGGAGAAACGGCGCTACGCATCGGCATCATCGCATCCCTGGTTGGAGGGCTGATCAGCCTGCTGATTCTCTACCTTTTCGCACCAACGCTTGCCGACTTTGCCATCCGGTTTTCCTACGTCGAAAAATTCCTGATCATCCTGTTCGCATTGACGGTCATGGCAGCGCTCAGCAGCAATCTGCTGATCGGCATATTCTCCGGTTTTCTGGGCATTTTCATCAGCCTCATCGGCACCTACGATGTCAGCAACGGCGGCAACGGTGAATACCGCCTGATCCCACCCGGCACCGAATACTGGCTCGATAGCGGTTTTTCACTCCTGCCGGTACTGATCGGCCTGTTCGGACTGGCAGCCATTCTGGAAGAGGCTGAAGCCGGTGTCCCTGAAGGCCAGAAAGCCGATGACATCAAAGGCGACAAGCAGAGAAAATTCTCCTTGTCGATCTTCAAGGGCCAGCTCACCAATCTCACACGCTCCTCCTGCATCGGCACCTTTGTCGGCATCCTGCCCGGCGTTGGCGGATCGGCAGCATCCATTCTGGCGTACTCCAATGCCAAGACCTTCTCCAGACACCCCGAGCGTTTCGGCAAGGGTGAACCGGCCGGCGTCATGGCATCCGAGTCCGGCAACAACGGGCTCACCGGTGGAGCACTGGTGCCCCTGCTGTCACTGGGCATCCCGGGAGACTCCACCACCGCGTTGCTGATCGGTGCATTCACCCTGCAGGGCATTCAGGTGGGGCCACTGTTCATTGGCAATAACCCGTCAGTCTGGAATGCCATGATCTTCGCCATGCTACTGGCCAATATATTCATGTTCATCGTGATGTATTTCGCCATCAGACAGGTTGCAAGGATCGTCACCGTGCCCAAACAGATTCTGTTTCCCATCATTCTGATGATGTGTGTGATCGGTGCCTACACCATCAACTACGGCATCATGTTCGATGTCTGGACGCTGCTGCTCTTCGGCCTGTTCGGCTGGCTGGCCATCAAACTCCGACTGGAGATCGCCCCCTTCATCATCGGCTTCATACTGGGCCCCTCCGCCGAAGTGTACTTCGTCAAGAGCCTGGAATCCTTCGGTGATCTGAGCATCTTTTTCACCAAAAGCTGGATTGCCGTGTTGCTCTGGGTTCTCATTATTGCCTCCGTTACCGGTTCGGTGTTGCTCTCCAGGCGCCATGCACGCGACAATGGCGCTGACTGACAGAGCCGGAAACAGTCCGGCGTGGCCGTGACAATTGACCGGTATTCCTTTCCCAGACTCGACCTGCAAGATACAACTTCCCCTCCATGGATCAGAGCAACGACCCCAAGCCAGCGCGTCCTGCCCGCAAACCCCATCAGGGCGGTCGCGTCACCATGGCCACGGTCGGACGAATGGCTGGTGTGTCACAGGTCACCGTGTCGCGAGCCTTGTCGGATCCACACAAGGTATCGGCGGACACACTGAAGCGTATTCAGGAAGCCATCCGGGCAACAGGCTTTGTGCCCAATGCCATTGCCGGTGCGCTTGCCTCGAACAAGAGCCTGCTGATATCGGCGCTGGTACCCGCCATTACCAATGTCGTCTACTCCAGCCTGCTGCATGGATTCTCGAAGAAGATGCGCGAGCACGGCTATCAGATCATGCTCTCGGAAACCGGGTTCGACCCGGCGGAAGAAGAGGCCACACTGGCCACCCATCTGTCGCGACGCCCCGATGGTGTACTACTGACCGGGGTTCGTCACTCGGCTGATGTGCGTCGCATGCTGCTGGGCGCCAGAATCCCGGTGGTGGAAATCTGGGATATCACCGACACACCCATCGACTGTTGCGTCGGCTTCTCGCATCCCGACGCCGGACGTGCAGTGGCAGAATTTGCCACGGCCAGCGGCTACCGGAAAGCTGCCTGTGTGCTGGCCGGCGATGAACGTGCACAGCGACGGCGCCAGGCATTCACCGATCGGTTTACCGAATTGACCGGCACCAACGTTGTTCAGATCAATCATCCCGAGGGGCCGGCCACGCTGGCCAGAGGGCGAGGCGCGCTTCGTGAGCTGATTGACAAGCATGGTTTCACGGAAGGGGTGATTTACTGCAGCTCCGACCTGCAGGCAC
>CBDUIJ010000140.1:0-13685 GCA_965367215.1 uncultured Granulosicoccus sp. | reverse complement strand
TGCAAGCCTGGAATCAACTGCCTGAACCCATCCGGCAATACACCATCGTCACCGGTAATTACTGGGCCTTCACCCTGACCGATGGCGCGCTGCGCATGCTGGTGGTATTGCACTTCCATGATCTGGGCTACTCCCCACTGCAGATCGCGATGCTGTTCCTGTTCTACGAGATCTTCGGAGTCATCACCAATCTCATTGGTGGCTGGCTGGGTGCCAGACTTGGCCTTAACCGGACCATGAATATAGGCCTGGGTCTGCAGATCGTGGCTCTGTCGATGCTGCTGGTACCTGCCAGTGCACTGAGTATTGCCTGGGTCATGGCCGCCCAGGCCTTGTCGGGTATTGCCAAGGACCTGAACAAGATGAGCGCGAAGAGTTCCATCAAGCTGCTGGTGCCCGATCAGGATCACGGTCGTCTGTATTCCTGGGTAGCCTTGCTGACAGGATCGAAGAACACACTCAAGGGTGTCGGCTTCTTTCTCGGTGGCGCCTTGCTGAGCATGGCAGGATTTCGGGGTGCCATGCTGATCATGGCTGCAGCGCTGGCGCTGGTCTGGGTCTGCAGCCTGATGACACTGGGCAAGGATCTGGGCAAGGCACGCAGCAAGCCCCCTTTCTCTGCCATTTTCTCGAAAAGCCGCACCATCAACATACTCTCGGCGGCACGCCTGTTTCTGTTCGGGGCGCGGGATGTCTGGTTTGTCGTGGCACTGCCGGTCTACCTGAGCGTGACTCTCGGCTGGGATCACTGGACCGTCGGCGGATATCTTGCCCTGTGGGTCATCGGTTACGGCCTGGTACAGACCGTGGCTCCGCGCCTGACCGGCAGCACCACGGCGAACCGCTCGAGTGGGCAGACGGCCTTCATCTGGGCAGCGCTACTGGCTCTGGTACCTGCCGGTATCGCACTGACACTCGGCGCAGATTTCCAGATTCAGTACACGTTGGTCCTCGGCCTGCTTGTCTTCGGTGTGCTGTTCGCCATCAATTCATCGTTGCACAGCTTTCTCATCGTCAAAAGCGCCAAGCGCGACGGGGTGTCACTGGATGTCGGCTTCTACTACATGGCCAACGCCATGGGTAGACTCATCGGCACGGTACTCTCTGGCTGGCTGTTCCAGCGCTACGGCCTGACCAGTTGTCTCTGGGTGTCGGCTCTGTTCATTGCACTGTCGGCAATGATCGTGTCGAGACTGCCGGATCCGGAACCGGCCAACGCTCAGGCAGTTCGATAGCAGCGCAGGGACTAGCCGACGAACAATACGGGCAAGACGAGCAAGACGGACAAGACGGACAAGACGGACAAGACGGACAAGACGGACAAGACAGGCAAGTCTGCGACGTCAGCATCGACTCGCATGACAATGCGTCGCGCCACGGACACCGTGCACGCTACACTATCGCCTCCCCTGTCCTGAATGCCGTCTGGAATACTCACCACATGCCTGTACGCCAGACCAGCGAACGCGAATTCATTGCCCTGTTCGGCTTCCTGACCTCGCTGACAGCCCTGAGCATCGATGCCGTCATCGCGGGTATGCCTGTCATTGCTCAGGAATTGTCCGGCGGCGCTGATGCCGATGTACACCTCATCATATCGGCGCTGGTACTGGGCATGGCGGTGGGAGAACCTGTTTTCGGCCCCCTGTCCGATGCCCGCGGCCGCAAGTTTGCCATCCTGTTGGGCATTGCCATCTTCATGGCGGGCGTTGTCCTCGCCATCACGGCCGAGGACCTGAATACACTGCTGCTGGCGCGTTTCATACAGGGCGTTGGTGTGGCCGGCCCCAAGATCGGCTCGCGCGCCGCCATCCGTGACCGCTATGAAGGTGCCTCCATGGCCCGCGCCATGTCGATCATCATGACCGTCATGATTCTGGTACCCATGCTGGCCCCGGCACTGGGAGAACTGGTCATGCTGATGGGCAGCTGGCGAACCATCTTCGTCGCCTATTGCGTGCTGGCAGCTGCTGCCGCTCTCTGGTTGAGCCTGCGCCAGGCAGAACCCCTGCCGGTAGAACGTCGCACCCCTTTTCGCTGGCGCCAGACTCTGGCAACCGCCCTTCGGATTTCCATCAATCCGCGCGTCATGCCCAGCACCATTGCCGCTGGTCTGATGTTCGGTTGCCTGACCAGCTACTACGGCATTGCCGCTTCCATCTTCCATGACATCTATGATGTCGGAGGCTATTTCACGACCTTGTTTGCACTGCTGGCACTGGGCATGGGAATCGCCACACTCACCAATAGCCGACTGGTGCTGCGTCTGGGTATGTATCGTCTGTCGAAGATGGCGCTGATGGGCATGGTTGCCAGTGGTGCGCTACTGCTGGTGTTCTCGGCAGCCTCCGATGGCGCACCATCGCTGCTCGTATTCATGCTGTTGTTCAGCGGCAGCCTGTTTTCCATCGGGGTGCTGTTCGGCAATCTGGGCGCCATGGCGATGGAGCCACTGGGCGCTGTCGCGGGCGTCGGCGCATCCGTCATCGCTTCGGTTTCCAGTGGAATAGCCGTACTGGTATCCATGACCAGCGGTCATTTCTATGACCAGACACTGATACCCCTGGCCATCTGCCTGAGCGCCTGCGCCCTGTTTTCTCTGGTTCTGGTGCACAAGGCAGAGAACAGTGAGTTGGTGCCGGTGTTGGCATCCGTCAGATAGCAGAGATGTCATCAGCAATAGCGAGCTTGCTTGACGACGATCAATGATCCCATCTGAAAAGCTGCCAATCTGAATGAACAGTCAACAGCGGTGAGAGAACTCGTGGACGAGAACAAATCGAACGGCACGACAACAGACAAGCAGGCAGCAACGGCGGACAAGGATAGCCTGTTGCTCGAGGAAACCAGACTACAGGAACGCCTGCAGGCCATTGCCAAAGACATTCGCGGCGGGCTGGATCCGGACTCGGAGGAACGCGCCGCGCAACTGGAGAATCGTGAAGTTCTGGAAGAGATCGAACGTGTCACCCGGATCGAACTGGAACGAATCAGAAAATTGATCACCGCGGCTGACGCGCAGTCGACTGATCAAGCTTGACGTTCATCGCAGCCCCGAGCCCTGCCGCCATCGTATGCATACGGTGAAATGCTGCAAGAGGGCATCAGGCCGGCTGACAGGCGAAGAAACCGGTCCATCGATAGCTGTGACCGTTGAAGCTGACCTCGTTCACGCTATCGGCTTTGACATCGGGCCGGTTGCTGACCATGACCACGAGATGAATACCCTCCCCCCGCAGCTCGACAACGCTGGCAGTGTCGTCATGGCCCAGTGTCCGTATCTCGTCGAGCTTGCCACGGGCGCCTGAACAGCGCTCGGTCGGTTCGTCAAAGAAGCCATGAGTTTCAAAAGCTGATGCAAACAGATGATGCGTACCACGCTGACGCAGCAGCAGCGTCGATTCACGACGCAGATTGAACGACGGATCGTTGCCGCCAAGCTGCGCAAAGACCAGTTCGCCCTCCTCAGCCGCACTGAGCCAGGTATTGAAGCGCTGCCCTTGCAACCAGGTGAGACGCGTCGGTGCGGTAAGCGTGGCTTGCGCCATGCCCATCAGATGCTCGTACCCTTCGGACTCTCCCAGCGCCGACCACTGGCTCAGGTTGGCCTGGTAGTCGGCAGTCGTGCCACAGATCTGTCCTGAATACTGCAAGGCGTAATCGTAGTCGTGCTCGGAGTCACTGCTCAGACGAAACAGATCGACAAGCAAGGGCGTACTCAGAACCTCGTGCTCGATCAGCAGTACCGTGCGCTGCATGCCAACGCCGGGGCAGTGGTCATTGGCAAACGCACTCATCGCCTGCACCGGCCCGGAGCCGACAAAGAAGTGCGGCAGTCCATGGACGCCATCGGCACGTTGCAGGTCTGCCTCATTCTGCGATTTACGATCCACCACGACACAGTTGTGTGCCAGCGTCTGGCGCGCCCAGGTCTTGTTCTCGGGCAGGTAACGCCCGCCGAACTTGGGCTCGACATTGAGCCAGCGTGCAAAGCCGTATTCACGCAGCAGCTCGTCACCACGGTTGAACAAGGTGATACCCAGCGTATCGAAATGACCATGATCCATGCCGTGCTGACCGTAGTTCATCGCAACCTGACTGATGTCGCCATCGGCTGCCCTGGCGCGCAGGAAACCCTGCGCCCCCTTGTCCCCGTTCGGCCCCTCACTGAGCTCCGCACTCGGCCAGAACGGCAGTGCATCGTCGGCCAGCTGGTCGGCCGCTGCCGCCAATGCAAGCCCGGCCGGATGCACCCAGACCTGGCCTTGCTGGCGGGCCAGAGCATGCACGGCCGGATCGGCGCCATAGCGCGCATTGTAGATACTGGCTGCAATCAGCAAGCCTTCGTCCTGAATGCCCATGCTCAGAGAGGCATCGTTCAAGGCCGGCAGGCGCCCGTTCGGATACACCAGCGACAACAGGGCCTTGATCGTGGTGCCGATGCGCTGATCACTGACGTTATAGATGTCCAGATCCGGACGATGCGTGTGCAAGGCTTCGGCGAAGATCACCAGAGGCCGCAGCGCAAAGCGGTGATAATAAGGACCTTCGATGTAGTAGCCCGAGGGCGCAAACAACAGCTGGATCTCGGCCAGATAGCCGCCACTGCGACGATCGCCCTGCAAACCGTCGACAGCCATCGACACGTAGTGCTCATCACCGATGACCAGACCACAGGTGCCCACCGCCGCCACGCTCCACAAACCGTGGTTGTGAATGGTGCCGAAATCGTGGTCGTAGCGCTGCGTCATCATCTCCACGACCGGTCGCAGCAGGCGGTTCTCGATATGCTCCCGCCGCTCGGAAGACAGGCTGTGTCTGATGCTGCCGTAGCCGATGGACATCGACAACAGCCACATGTTCTCGTTGAGAATCTGATGAAAGATACGACCCGCCGGGTTGGTATTCCTGGCTTTCTGGAAACCCAGCTCCAGATAGCAATCGGCGTAACGACTCAGCAGATCGGCCGCCAGCTCAGCGTAACGTTCATCGCCCGTTATCTGATAGAGCGTGCCCGCCTCTTCGCACAATCGGCAGTTCAGCTGGTGTTGATTATGCGCGTAACTGCCCGCCTCACCATGCCCCGGTATATCGCTCGGTGACAGCAGGTGCGGCTCCAGACGCGACACCATCGCTGCAATACTGGCGCCCATCAGCCCGGGCTGCCCCAGAGCCTGACGCAGTGCTGCCATATCGGTAGCGTTACACAGTGCCAGTGAACTGGCGAGGCTGCCTTGATTGTCGTCGGTCGTCATTGCCTGTCCCTTCTGATTCCAGATTAAAGATGGCAGCCAGACCGTGTCAACGACGGACGAGGCGCTTGCCGTTTGCCAGTATACAAGCCTCCCTGCGCGGCATTGGTCTTACTGAGCCGTGGTCAACGCTGCGCCTCGACTGCTATCTCTGAATCGCCAGGGTGCTCATGTCGCGATCCAGCGAAGTGGCAAGATCCTCGATGGTATCGTGCAGCAGCTCCAGAACGTAGTGCGGGTTGTGGGCATAGGCGCCAGGGTCTGCCGTGACCAGTTTCCAGTTGTAGGCAGCCTTCAGCAAACGCGGAGTCCAGGTCTTGTAGGCCACTGGCTTGCCGTCGGTCTCATCGGCGCGACTGTCGCTATTGGCATCCGCGAAGAAATACGGGTATCGATGTCCGTCGTAGACAATGGGCATCGCTGCGACCGCCGCGGCATAATCGACAATCATGGCCTTCAGTACCTCTGCATTCGCGGCAATATCGGCGTGTATGCCCTTGCTCAGATCTCCACTGCCGTCATAGCTGATACGGGACAGGCGGATATCCTGCGGGGTGCTCTTCTCATGGCAGCTTGCACAGGTCTGTTCCGATACCTGCAGGGTGTGCGGATCATGGCAGCTGGCGCAGCTGTTCACCGGCCGAGCATGAAAGAATCGACCGGAGTAGCTCTTGTCCGGATACTGAAAGCCCGCAGCTGCGTGACCACCCAACCAGGTTGCCGCGGCACCGGCCTAGTGCGGATTGATGAACCTGAGCTCGGCCTGCACATCGTCCTCGGCCATGCCGGCAACCGCTTCAGCCACCGTCACGCCCGCAGCTCGGCCCTGATGACAGGTCATGCAGGATGCCTCTCCGGGTTCAACCGGCTGCATCAGCCCACTGGGAAACCGCACTGTCTCGAGCTCCGACAAGCCCGGGTTATGGCAGGTCTCGCAGTCGATCACACCGCCGGTGGGTAACGCCTCCTCAGGCAATCCCGGGGTACTGCCATCCAGACCGTGCAGCGAGCGGAAACCCGCGCCGGAATGGCAGGTCGCACAGACTGGCGGAATCTCTCCGTCCTCGTTCCAATGGGTAAAGGATTCGGATGAGGCATTGGCATGCCCGGAGCGGGCCCAGTCAGCAATCGCTTCAGACTGCTCGATGGAAATCTGGTCGGGACGAAAGGCACCTTCCGGAGGCATGACATAGGGTTGCAAGACTTCCAGCGACTCTGTCTCCGCCTGTTCCGGCGAGCCGCTTTCCTGTGCTTGTGCCGGCAACAGGTATGCCGGTAGGGAAACCGTATACAGCACGGCAGCCAGCAGGAACTGATTCCTTGTATCGAGAAGCATGACTTTCTACCTCTGGTCCTTCAATGGAACTACAAAACGTCCGGTTTGCAAAAAATTGTAACAAAACATACCATGCCTACCAAGTCGCAAACTTAGCAACTCACCGAAGACGGATCGGAGGATGATGTTCGGCCAACGTAATGCTTCAGGCTTTCGTTTTCCTCCTGCGCCGATGGCTGTTGCCGATGATGTCGCGGTGGTGCTGACCGACGAGGCGGCGATCACAAGCATGCCGGGCGAAGAACTTCGGGTCGAGCCACTGGTCGCCGAAGATGATCTGGTCGCGCAGGGACAGCCGGTATTCAGACTACGAGCGGATCCGCGAATCGCCCTGACGGCCCCCATCGCCGGCCGTGTCGCTCGAATCGAACTGGCACCCGGACGAAAACTGTCACAGCTGGTTCTGTTTCGTGAAGGTGAAGAGCGATATTCCCATACACGGCAGACCCGCAACGAAGTCGAGCTGCGATCCTTGCTACAGGGCTCAGGCTGGTGGCGAACGCTGCGCAGCCGCCCCTTCGGCCGAATGCCCGCTGGTGACGAACGCCCGGCAGCGATCTTCATCATGGCCACCGATACACGTCCAGAAGCACCCGATCCGCAAATGGCACTGGCGGGTCGCGAGGACGATTTTGCCGCCGGGCTCAAAGCACTGGCCCGACTGACGTCCGGCACGCTCTGGCTGTGTCTTCCAGACTCGGTCGAACAAGCTGTCGCGGGAGGTGTACGCCAGATTCGCTGTGCTCGACTGCACCCGCAGGGGCTGGCTGGCATTCAGATACACCACTGGCATCCAGCCCGTATCGATGCACCAGTCTGGGACATTCATGCCGAAGATGTCGCCGACCTGGGAACACTGCTGACAACAGGCTTGCTCCCTGAAACACGGTTGATCAGCGTCAGCGGAGAGGCTTTGCAGGAACATCGGCTGTTACGCTGTTCACCGGGGTCCGACCTGCGAGCGCTGGTGCACGGCCTGGTCCGCCCTGGTCCTCACCAGCTATTGACCGGCCCTGCTCTGCAGGGTCAGGCTGCTCATTGGCTGGGCGCACGTGACCGACAGCTCAGCGTGCCTCCCGGTGCCGCCTCTGCAGCTCACCGTCACTGGTTCAGCGCCGCCCTGCGACGTGCTGCGCGACCCATGCCTGTCATCCCCACGGCCGCATTGAACCAGGCAATGGGAGGGGACATTCCCGGCGTGGCACTGATCCGCGCACTGGCCTCCGGTGATTCCGAGACCGCCGTTCGCCTGGGCGCTCTGTCATTGCTGGAAGAGGACCTGGCATTGACGGATTACATTACCGGCGCCCAACCCGCCGTGTCCTGGCAGTTGCGCGCCATGCTCGATGGCATAGAAGCCGAAGAGGCCCTTGCATGATCAGGGGCATCTGGGACCGCGAGATGGTTGCGCTGATGTTACTGGCAGCGGTGATGCCCATGGCGCTTGTCTGGCTGTGGTATGGCGGAACTGCAGCCCTGTCCCGACTGCTACTGACACTGCTGGTGGCCGGTATCTGGCACCTGCTCTTCATGCTGGTTCGCGCCCAGCCCCCCTCCTTTGCCGGTGCGCTGACAGCACTGGCAGTGGCCATGCTGGCGCCCGTCGAACTGAATCTGTTTCAACTGGTGCTGGGTATCAGCTTCGGCGTTGTCATGGCAGAACTGGTGATGGGCGGTTGGGGACGCAATGTGTTGAATCCGGCGACCGTCACGCTGGCCTTTCTGGGCTTCGGCTTTCCTGCCGCCGCCTGGCCGGATCTGGCGCTGCCAATTGCCTGGGCAGCCATTCCCGCGGCACTCATGGGCATGCTTGCCGGGGTGATACCGGCACGTATTCTGTTGGCTGGATTGTTGACAGCTGCGCTGGCCCTTGGAGCCGGCTTGCCCGTCGAGCCGATACTGCCCGTAGCCGGACTCGTACTGGTGCTGCTGGTGGCAGACCCGGTAGCCAGTGCCTCCACCCGCGCCGGAGGCTGGATGAACGGACTGCTTTACGGCGCCTTGATGACACTGTTTGCGGTGTACTGGGAGCAGACCTCCCCGGTGCAGATGGCGGTTTCGGCGGCACTGCTGGCATCATTGGCGGCGCCGATACTTGACGAAATCGCCATTGCAACGTGGCTGCTGCGCAGGAGACGACGGCATGGCTGACATGAACCCACTGACCCCATGGCGCAGACTGTTGGCGCTTCCCAATGAGAATCGCGCAAAGATACTGACCATGGCCTTCCTGGTGTCAGCCTTCTGCACGCTGCTGGTCAGCGGAGCCACAGTCATTCTCCGCCCTGTGCAGCTTGCCAATCAGGCCGCTGAACAACAGGCCCGGCTCGAGTCTCTGGTCGCTGGCATTCCCGGCATGTCAGGGCTGTTACAACAGACCGGTGGCAGTCTTCGCACGGTTGTCATCAATCTGGCTCGTGGCAGTGCCGCTGCCGATGTCACCCCTGAGACGCTGGCAGCCGCCCTGGAAGAGAGCGCCAACTGGACCAGTCTGTCACCTGCGGATGATCTTGCCGGGCTGGGAAGCCGCCCGAACTATGCCCAGATCTACCTGCTGCGTGATGCGGACGGAGATATTTCGTTGGCGATCCTGCCCATCAGTGGCGCCGGCTACAACGGCCTTATTGACGCCATACTTGCGCTGGAAGCTGACATGAATACCGTTGCAGGTCTTGCCATAAGCAACCAGTCGGAAACCCCCGGTCTGGGGGCGCGCATCGAAGAGCCAGCCTGGTTGTCGCAATTTCGCGGGACACGACTGGCCGATGATTCGGGCAAGCTTCGCTTTGCCGTCGCCCGGGGCGCCGCAGGCAACGACTACGAAGTGGACGGCATCACGGGCGCCACACGCACCAGCAATGCCATCACCCGTATGGTGCAGTTCTGGTTGGGTCCCAAGGGTTATGGCCCGCTGATAGCCGCCATCAAACGCCGCGAGTTCTAGCCCATGCCTCGAACTGCCATCCTGTCCACGCTGCTCGATCCGCTGATCCGACAGAATCCGGTGACCTTGCAGATACTGGGCATCTGCTCGGCACTGGCAGTCACGACATCCGTGGCGACGGCGCTGGTCATGTCAGCCTCACTGACGGCGGTCATCGTGATGGCCGCGCTCATGATCAGTCTGATCCGGCATCATATTCCGAATGCCATCCGCCTGATCATTCAGATCATCATCATCGCATCCCTGGTCATCGTGATCGACCAGCTCCTTCAGGCCTACCTGCCTGACATCAGTCGCAAACTGTCCGTCTTTGTCAGCCTGATCACCACCAACTGCCTGGTACTGGGACGCACGGAGAGCTTTTCTCGCTTGAATCCTCCGCTGCCTGCCATGCTGGACGCGCTGGGTAACGGGCTTGGTTATTCACTGGTGCTGATCGTCATCGGTGCCATCCGGGAATTGTTCGGTGCCGGGTCTCTGCTCGGCTATCAGATTCTGCCGACAGTGGATCAGGGTGGCAGCTTCACGCCGCTCAACCTCATGTTGCTGGCGCCAAGCGCCTTCTTCCTGCTGGGTGGGCTGGTCTGGGCAATTCGTACGGTACTGCCCGAACAGGCCGAGGAGCTCGAACATACGCCGCCAGAGATGGAGGCGGACCGCGAATGAACGATCTGTTCTCTCTCTTTCTGCGTGCAGCCTTTGTCGAGAACATGCCGCTGACCTTCTTTCTGGGTCTGTGCACCTTCATCGCCTTGTCACGCCGATCGGTATCGGCCATCGGCCTGGGCGTGGCGATGATCGTCGTTCTGGGTGTGACGGTACCGCTGAATCACCTCATCTACATCACCCTGCTGGCACCCGGTGCCTGGGGTTGGGCCGGTCTGCCGGAACTGGACTTGTCTTATCTGTCGTTGATCGCCTTCATCGGTGTCATCGCCGCGATGGTACAGCTGCTGGAAATGGTGCTCGAGCGGTTCTTTCCTGCCATCCATGCAGCCTTCGGAGTCTTCCTGCCGATACTGACCGTGCAGTGCGCGATCCTCGGCGGCAGTCTGTTCATGGTGGAGCGCAACTATGATCTGGCTCAATCAGCCGCCTTTGGTCTGGGCGCTGGCACCGGCTTTGCCGTCGCCGTGGTGATGCTCGGCGCGATACGTACGCGACTCGCCTATGCCGACCTGCCAAAGGGACTGCGCGGACTGGGTATCACCTTTACCCTCGCCGGCATGATGGCACTCGGCTTTTCGGCCTTTGCGCAAATGGTGGCGCCATGATCGAAATACTGCTGGGCGTGATGACCATTGCCATACTGGTGCTGATGTTGTCAGCCGTGCTGGTAGCCACACGGAGCCGCTTGCTGCCGGCCGAGGCGCTGACGATCACCATCAATACGACCACCACCATCGAGGCGATGCGTGGCGACAAGCTGCTCGAAGTGCTGCATGGTGCCAACATCGGCATTCCCGCCGCCTGTGGTGGAGCGGGCACCTGTGGCTTGTGCCGGGTCACGGTCACGGGTGATGGCGCAGGCCAGCCGCAAGCCACGGAAAAGGGTGTGCTCTCAGCCGCCGAACGCAAGGCACATCTGCGCCTGGCCTGCCAGACGACTCTGCGCGGCGCTTGCGAGGTCAGCGTGCCGCAGGCACTGTTGGGTGCCACCGGTTTTACCTGCAGGGTACTGTCCAATCAACAGCTGGCACCGTTGATTCGTGAACTGGTGCTCGAGCTGCCTGAGGGCCAGGCGTTCGACTTTCATGCAGGCGACTTCATGCAGCTCACCTCCCCGGCCTATCAACTGGCGTTTCGTGACCTGCATCTGGCCGAGTCTTTCCGGGAAGCCTGGCACATCGCTGGCTGGGACAAGATGCAGGTGGAGTCTGAAAGCCCTGTCACCCGCGCCTATTCCATCGCCAGTCGACCCGAGGATGAGCGCCAGGCAGTATTCAACATACGACTGGCGGTACCGCCCGCCGGACAGGAACTGAGCACGCCACCTGGCCTTGTGTCGAGCTGGCTGTTTTCGCTGGAACCGGGTGCTACCGTTGACGCCTCCGGGCCATTCGGCGAATTCCATGTTCAAGACACTGATCGGGAAATGATATTCATTGGCGGCGGTGTCGGCATGGCCCCCCTGCGCGCCATGATTCACGAACAGATCAACAAGGGCACGACCCGGAAGATGCACTATTTCTACGGCGCCCGCAGTGCATCAGACTTGTATTATACCGACGAATTTGAAGCGATCGATACGGCATACCCGAATTTCAGCTGGACACCGGCCCTGTCCGATCCTGCGCCAGGTGACCGCTGGACCGGCGCAACCGGCTTCGTCCATGAGATCGTACGGACCGTGCTCGGATCACACCCGGCTCCCGAGGATTGCGAGTACTACCTCTGCGGGCCACCGGTCATGATCTCCGCAGTCGTGGCGATGCTGGAACGCCTGGGGGTGGAACCACATTCTATTTTCAACGACGATTTCGGAAGCTGAAGCCATGAGTTCATCGTCATCCCGCCCGGGCCACCCCATTGACCCACTGATCGACAAGGAGCCACTGATACTGCGTCTGGACATGCCGATCCGACGTGCAGCGGCGCAAATGGCCGAGTCCGGCGTCGCTGCCGCGCCGGTTATCGACGACAGTGGCGCATTGAAGGGATTGTTGACGCAGAAGGACTGTTTCCGACCTGCTCTTCAGGCCAGTTACTATCAGGAGTGGAAGGGCAGTGTCGGCGATTTCATGAGCAACGACTTGTCCACCCTGCCCTTGAATACCGATCTGGTGTCAGCAGCCGAGGCATTTCTGGACAAGCCCTACCGATCATTTCCGATTCTGGATGGAAACGCCCTGGTGGGCATGCTGCGCCGCGAAGCCGTGTTCAGCGCACTGGTTCTAGCCGGTTGATTGAAAGTAACCCCCAGCGGATCACCGGCATGACTGACACGCAGCTGCCAGCTCCCACCGGACAAGGCTTCTGTTGCTGAGACTTGCGCCGTTACACGAGGGCATCATCGGTTTCCTGCGCCTGTCGACAATACAACGACTGCTGCACAGACTGACCAGATGGAAGTTGATTGTCAGACAAAACAGCCGAAACAAACCTTGTAAATGGTGCTGCTTTCAATCCTCGATCGAGGTGACCGGCTAGTGGTCTGACTGCATTCAAGGGAGTGTGCAAATGCAGCGGTAACAGAACCCGACAAAATGCGACTACAAGTAAAACTCTTTCTCATTGTTGCACCTTGTGCCGTTCTGTCTCTCATTCTGATCTATCTGTTTACCAATGCCGGGCTCCATGAACGGGCCAGTCGGGAGATGCTGAAGGAACTGGATCTTGCGCTGGATATTGCAGAACACCAGTTCAAACAATTCGTCACCGCTGCCGAAACCGACGCCACGCTACTGGCTGAAACGAGTGCACTGAGGCGTTACGCCTCTGCCAGCAAGCAAGACAAGGCGGATGCCATACTACGGGCACTCGTACAGGATGAGGTTCTACCGTTTCAGCAAACTCACCCCGAGTACCTGAACCTGAGCCTGGTGGACTCTGATGGTGTTGTCTATCCGCTGATCACCGATGGTGGCCCCCTGCCCCTATACCGGACGCCGCTGGATCCGGATTCTCCATCGACATCCATCTACACGGACTTCACGGCAGGCCAGAGCGTACTGGTTGTCACATACCCATTGAGCACTGACCCAGGCATGGGCCCCACTGACAATACTGAAGATTCATCGCAAGGCTCAGAGATACCATCAAGCAGCAGCCATCTGATTCTCACGGCCGCTCTCGAAGGCTTCGTCAGCCAGATCGAGTTCGATGCAGTCAGCGAACAGGTGTTCTGGTCAGCTGTTGCAGATGACGGGCAAATCGTACTTCATGAGGACCAGGCTCTCACTGGAACCTTTGACCCCGAACTACTGCATGAGGCCAGCGCTGTTACCGCATCCGGAGAGGTCAGCACCGCACCTTATCGAGATGAACCGATGATCATCAGTCGACAGAAATTGTTGAATCACATCTCCATGGTTGCATTATTGCCAGACTCGGCTGTACGGAAGAGCATTGTCGATTTTTCCAGGCAACTGCTTATTGTCTCGGCAGTCAGTACCTTCATGGGGGTCGCGACATTCTTCTCACTGCTGCGATT